>CAMFLK010000158.1 GCA_945957135.1 uncultured Rhodospirillales bacterium | reverse complement strand
GGAATACACCATCCACGACCGCGACAAGATCTTCTGGGGCACCGACTTCCCCTATTCGGGCGTCGAGGAGTCGCTGGCGGGGCTGCGCGGCATCAACCGGCTGGTGGAGGGCACCAACCTGCCGCGCGTGGCCCAGGTGACGATCGACTCGATCATCCACTCCAACCCCTTCGCGCATTGGTGGCACGGCGGGCTTGCCGTCTGATCCCCTTGCGCGGGCGGAGATTGGCGACTAGGAAGCGCGCGTCGCTGCTGTAGCTCAGTGGTAGAGCACTCCCTTGGTAAGGGAGAGGTCGACAGTTCAATCCTGTCCAGCAGCACCAGCCCTCCCGTCAGACTTTTGGATAGCGCGCCTTCTCCGAAGGGTGGTGCCGTGCTGGCGGCGCCTATGGACGCTCAGCCCGGGGGCGGCAACCCTGCCTGCCCGGCCCAATCACGAATGCGCCGGCGGCGCGATCAGTCTGAGAACATCTCGGAGAACTGCTTTTCCAGCTTCTCCCGCTCGGCCGCCGCGCAGCCTTCCTGCTTCAGCTTCGCGCGCATCGCGTCGGTCATGCCCGCGGCTGCGGATTTGCGCGCGGCCTGCACCTTGTCCCACAGCGCCGCCTGCTGCTGCGGCGTCATGCCGGCCTGGGTGAGCTGCTTGTTGAAATTCTCTGTCACCTTGGCCGGCAGGTTCCAGCCGCAGACATCGCTGACCGCGAAGGTGCCGCCGATGCCCGGCGCCAGCGCCATGATCAGCTCGGGCGGCACGCTATCGGCATATGCCGGCGCCATGCCGGCCAGAACCAAGCCCAAGCCCAGGCCAGCCGCCACGATACGCATCGGTCGCTCCATCGGTTGCGAGGCGGCAGTGTTGGCAAAGCGGCCCGCCGGCGCAACCGCGCGGCTCAGCCGTG
Organism: uncultured Rhodospirillales bacterium; assembly: GCA_945957135.1. Taxonomy (GTDB): domain Bacteria; phylum Pseudomonadota; class Alphaproteobacteria; order Acetobacterales; family Acetobacteraceae; genus CAMFLK01. The sequence continues at coordinate 9,372 of CAMFLK010000158.1, read as the reverse complement.
CGCGGCGCGACGGGCCGGCGCTTCGGATTTCTTGGACGCGCCGGAGGCCTCGACCATGATGCCGCGCAGATCGCGCAGGAAGCCGGTGCCCTTCAGGGTGCGCTGGACCAGCACGCTGCGGCGATCCATCGGGTCCACCTTGCGCCGTGCCAGATCGAGCTCGCCCAGGCGGTCGAGCGCCCTGGTGATGGCGGGCTTGGACACGTTCAGCTCGGCCGCCAGGCCGCGCACGGTATGGGCATTGTCCTGCAGGTAGCAGGTGAGGAACACGCCGAGCTGGCGGGCGGAGAGATCGGGGCCGTCCCGGCGGACCAGCGCCACGATGGTATCCCGCAGAATACCGACCATGCCGTCGGCGTTCGGATTGGTAGCCATGCTACAGTCCTTTCCATCAGGGCGGCGGTTGCCGCCCGGTTGACCTCTATGATGCGTTCGTGGTGCGGGCTTGCTCGGGCCGCGGCACGAAACGGGCCTCGATCGCGGCACAGGCCGCCCGTACGATCTGCGCCTCGCCCCCTTCGGGCCGGCCGGGCCGGCTCGAATCGTTCCAGGCATACAAGTCGAAATGCGCCCAGGGAGTTCCCTGCGCAACGAACCGTCGTAAATACAAAGCGGCGGTGATCGCGCCGGCCATCGGTTTCGCCGAGACGTTGTTCAGATCGGCGATGTTGCTGTCCAGCCACTCGTCGTAGCCGTCCCACAGCGGCAGCCGCCACAGCGGGTCGTGCACCGCGTGCGCGGCGTCCTGCAGCCGGATGGCCCAGTCCTCGTCATTGGTGAACAGCGCCGGCAGTTCAGGGCCCAACGCCACCCGCGCGGCGCCCGTCAGCGTCGCGCAGTCGATCAGCAAGGCAGGGGATTCGTCGGAGGCTTCGGCGAGAAGATCGCAAAGCACCAGCCGGCCTTCCGCATCGGTGTTGCCGATTTCCACATGCAGGCCGCGGCGGGTTCGGATGACGTCCATCGGCCGCATGGCGTGGCCCGACACGCTGTTCTCCACGCAGCCGACACGCACGGCGAGGCGGATCGGCAGGTCGGCCTCCATCAGCATGCGCGCAAGCGCGAGCACCGTGGCGGCGCCGCCCATGTCCTTCTTCATGCGCAACATGCCGGCGGAGGGCTTGAGATCGTAGCCGCCGCTGTCGAAACAAACGCCCTTGCCGCACAACGAGACCAGTGGCGCATCGTCGGACGCGGCGCTGCCCTGCCATTTAAACATGGCAACGACCGGGGCGCGATCGGAGCCACGGCCGACGGCGGCAACGGTGGGATAGTCACGCTCCAGCGCGGCGCCTTCCATGCGCGACCACACCGCGCTGTGGCGCTTGGCGAGCGCGATGGCGGCATCGGCGAGTTCCGCCGGGCCCAGCAGATTGGCCGGCATGTTGATCAGGTCGCGCGCCATCCAGATGCCCCTTGCCTGCGACAGCGCTCGTTCCACCCCCGCGCCCGTCACCAGCCGCGCCGGGGGGCGTTTCGCCGCGCGAAACGCCACGAAACGATAGGCGCCGAGGCAAAAGCCCAGCACCGCATCCGCGGGGTCATGGTCGCCGGCCTCGATCCGCCAGTCCCCTTCGGGAAGGGCGAAGGCGAGCTTGCCGAAGGCCTGCGGCGCACGGCTGTCGCCCAAGCCCAGCACTGCCGCACGCACGCCTGCCTCGCCGGGCAGCAGCGCGAGTTCGTGCAGCTTCCCCTGAAATCCGGACGCCCGAAGGAAGGCCGCGTCCGCCACCGGCAGGCCGGCCAGGAATGTATCCAGCCCGGAGGGGCGGATCGCGTGAACCGGGCGTGCCCCGGTGCTCTCGGCAACGCAAGGCAGCTCGTTATCGGTCATGCAACGAAAACCTTTCGGCACGCCACCGCGAATCGGCCCGGCGGCAAACCAAAAATGACATTGCGGTCGCGATCTTACAACCGTGATGTCCGCTCGATGGGACAACCTTTACGCAGAATTAATTGGGTGCGCCCGCAATCGAATCGAATTGAACGCGTCCGTGTGCCGAATTGGCGGAAAACGACGCAAAAATGTGACGGATATGTGCGGAACGTTTCCGTCGTTTCATTTCTCACGAATGCGCGAGCCGCGCCTTTCCACGACCCACATCATTACGGAACGATATCTACCCCCAGGCCCGCGCCAGCGCCTGCTCGATACGCCGCGCAAACGAGGCCGGTTCGCGCGGCAGGTCGCCCTCCTGAACCCGCGCGAGATCGAGCAGCATGGAGGCCGCCTCGTCCATGTCACCACCGTCCCGTGCGCGGCCGGCCAGGGCCGCAATCAGCGCATGGCGCGGATTGAGCTCGAGCACCGGCGTCGCGGGCAGGCCGGCGCGGCCGGCGCGGGTCAGCAGGCGCTGCATCTGCAGGTCGGGGCCGGCCGCCGCCGCCAGCACCACGGCGCTGTCCACCAGCCGGTCCGTGCCGCGCACATCCGCGACCTGGCTGCCCAGCGCCGTCTTCAGCGCGGCGACCAGGGCCGCGATGTCCGCCTCCACGGCGTCCTGGGCCGGCAAGGGCGGGAGGGTGGAGAGGTCCACGCCCTGGGTGATGCTGCGGATCGGCTTGCCCTCGAAGCTCTCCAACCGCTCCGGCCAGAACGAATCGATCGGGTCGGACAGCAGCAGCACCTCCACGCCCCGCGCGCGCAGCCCCTCGAGCTGCGGCGAGCTGGCCAGCGCCGCCGGGTTGTCGCCGGCGAGGACGTAGATCGCCTCCTGCCCCTCCTTCATGCGGCCGACATAGTCGGCGAGCGTGGTCCAGCCCTCCGCAGCGGAGGAGCGCAGGCGCAGCAACGCCGCCAGCTCCTTACGGTGCTCGCTGTCCTCCCACACGCCCTCCTTCAGGATGGCACCGAAATTCTCCCATATTGGCAGGTAGGTCTCGCTCTCCTTGGCCAGCGTCTTCAGCTCGGTCAGCACGCGGTTGGTCAGCGCCTTGCGGATGCGCGCCAGCACCGGGGTCGCCTGCAGCATCTCGCGTGAGACGTTGAGCGGCAGGTCCTCCGTGTCCACCACGCCATCGACGAAGCGCAGCCAGGGCGGCAGCAGCTCCGCGCGGTCGGTGATGAACATGCGACACACGTGCAGCCGCACGCGCGAGACGCGCTCCTGCTCGCTCATCGGCTCGAACGGGCGGGCGCCGGGGATGAACAGCAGGGCGGCGAACTCCACCGCCCCTTCCGCGCGCCAGTGCAGCGTGGCCGCTGGCGTGTCGAACAGATGGCCGAGATGGCGGTAGAATTCGGTATAGGATTGCTCGCTGACCTCCGCCTTCGGCCGGCGCCACAGCGCGGTGCCCTCATTGGCGGCGATGTCCTTGCCATCGCGCGCCACGGTGACGGGGATGGTGACATGGTCGGCCCAGCGGCGGATCGCCGTCTCCAGCCGCATGGGGTCGAGATACTCGTCGGCGTCCGGCTTCATGTGCAGCACCACGTCGGTGCCCGGCTCGTCGCGGACCGCGGGCGCGATGGTGAAGCTGCCGCGCCCCTCGCTGGCCCAGGTCCAGGCCGTGTCCTCGCCGGCCTTGCGGGACGTGACTTCCACCCGGTCGGCCACCATGAACGCGGCGTAGAAGCCCACCCCGAACTGGCCGATCAGGCTCGGCCGGTCCTCGGGCCGCGCCTCGGCCAGGGTGACGCCGAAGGCGCGGGTGCCGGAACGCGCGATGGTGCCGAGATTGGCGATCAGCTCGTCGCGGTTCATGCCGATGCCGTCGTCCGAGATGGTCAGCGTGCGGCCCGGCTTGTCCGGAATGACGCGCACCTTGGCCGAGTCGGGCGGCGCGATGTCCGGCCGGGTCAGCGACTCGAAGCGGCGGCGGTCGGTGGCGTCGGCGGCATTGGCCACCAGTTCGCGGATGAAGATTTCACGCTCGGAATAGAGCGAGTGGACCACGAGGTCGAGCAGCCGTCCCACCTCGGCGCCGAAATCATGCGTCTCCGCCTGCGCGCCCTGGTGTTTGCCCTCGGTCATCCCACATCTCCTCCGCCGCTCGGACAGGTCCGACCGGCATATGCACCGCTCTCCGGCACGGTTCAACGGGCCGGCGCTTGCGTTTCGCGGTGCAACACGGGACCATCCGATCATGCCGGGACACCAGCCGGGATTCGCGAGCCATGCCCCCCTCTTCTCGCCCAGGGTGCGGGCGGTGCTCGGCCCGACCAATACGGGCAAGACCCATCTGGCGATGGAACGCCTGCTCGCCCATTCCTCGGGGATCATCGGCTTTCCGTTGCGCCTGCTGGCGCGGGAGAACTACGACCGCATGGTGGCCCGCAAGGGCGCGGCGCATGTCGCGCTGATCACCGGCGAGGAGAAGATCGTGCCGCCCGGCGCGCGCTGGTTCGCCTGCACCGTGGAGGCCATGCCGCTCGATCGCGCGGTGGAGTTCGTCGCGGTGGACGAAGTCCAGCTCTGCGCCGACCCCGATCGTGGCCACGTGTTCACCGAACGGCTGCTGCACGCGCGCGGCCTGGTGGAGACGATGCTGCTGGGGGCGGAGACCATCCGCCCCCTGCTGCAGCGCCTGGTGCCCGGCGCTGTTGTGGAGACGCGGCCGCGCCTGTCCCAGCTCGTCCATGCCGGGGCGGCCAAGCTGACCCGCCTGCCGCCGCGCAGCGCGGTGGTCGCGTTCAGCGCCGCCGAGGTTTACGCCATTGCCGAGGCCATCCGCCGCCGGCGCGGCGGCTGCGCCGTGGTGATGGGCCGGCTGTCGCCACGCACCCGCAATGCCCAGGTGGCGCTGTACCAAGATAAGGAGGTCGATTTCCTCGTCGCGACGGATGCGATCGGCATGGGGCTGAACATGGACGTGGACCATGTCGCCTTCGCCCGCCTCTCTAAGTTCGACGGCCATCGCCCGCGCCCGCTGCACGCGGCGGAGGTGGCGCAGATCGCCGGGCGCGCCGGGCGCGGCATGCGCGACGGCACGTTCGGCACCACCGCCGAGTGCCGCCCGCTGGACGATGAGCTGGTGCGCGCGGTGGAGGGCCATCAGTTCGCGCCGCTGGAGCAGCTCGTCTGGCGCAACGCGGCGCTCGACTTCTCCCATGTGGACGCGCTGCTGGCCACGCTGGCCGCCGCCCCGCCGCGCCGCGGCCTGGTGCACGGCAATCCCGCGAGCGACGCGCAGACGCTGGAGGCGCTGGCGCGCGATGCGGATATCCGCGCACTTGCCCAAGGCCCGCGCCGGGTACGTATGCTGTGGGAAGCATGCCAGGTGCCTGATTTCCGCAAGCTGGCGGATGACACCCATACCAGGCTTTGCGCGCGCATCTTCCACCACATCGCGCGCGACGGAAGGCTGCCGGAGGATTGGCTGGCCGGGCAGATCAGCGCCGTCTCGCGCACCGACGGCGATATCGACACGCTGATGCAGCGCCTGTCCGGCGTGCGCGTATGCTCCTACATCGCCGCCCGCACCGACTGGATGGCCGATGCCGCGCACTGGCAGGCCCAGGCCCGCACGGTGGAAGACCAGATTTCGGACGCGCTGCACGAAAAGCTGATCGCCCGCTTCGTCGATCGCCGCGCCACCCATCTGCTGCGTCGGCTGGAAGCGGGCAGCGGCGAGGAACTGCTCTCCGCCGTCAGCCGCCGCGGCGAGGTGACGGTGGAAGGCCATCCGGTGGGGGAGATGGCCGGCTTCCGCTTCCTGCCCGACCCGCTGGCCGAGGGCGAGGCGCGCAAGCTGGTGCTGCGCGCCGCCCGCCGCGCCCTGCGCGCGGAAATGCCCCGCCGCGTCACCCGGCTGGAAACCGATCCCGACGACGCCTTCACGCTCGGCGCCGACGGTGCGGTGGCCTGGGCGGGCACCCCGGTGGCCCGGCTGCGCGCCGGCGCCTCCCCCCTGCGCCCGATGGTCGAGGTGCTGGACGCCCCGCTGCTCGATGGTGCCGAGCGCGAGCGCATCCGCGCCCGGCTGCAACGCTTCGTGGAGACCCGGGTGCGCGCCGGCCTGGCGCCGCTCTTCACCGCCATCGCCGCGGCGGAGGCCGACCCCGACTGCCGCGGCCTGGTCCATCTGCTGGCCGATGGGCTGGGCCTCGCGCCCCCTGCCCCCGTTGCGCCGGCGCTGCGCGCCAGGCTGAAGCGCCTCGGCGTGCGCGCAGGCCGCCACGCCCTGTTCCTGCCCGCGCTGCTGAAGCCCGCCCCCGCCGCCCTGCGCGCCGTGCTGTGGGCCGCCGCGCGCAACACGCCGGTTCCCGCCCTGCCGCCCTCCAGCAGGGTGAGCCTGCCACGCGCGAACTGGCCGGAGGGCATGGCGCCGGCGCTGGGCTGGGTGGAAGCCGGGCCGGTACTGCTGCGGCTGGACGTCGCGGAGCGGGTGAGCGGCGAACTGGCCCACGCAGCCCGCCACCGCGCCATTCCCGCCCCGGCCGACCTCGCCTCGCGCCTGGCGGTAAAGGGCGAATGGCTGCCGGCGGTGCTGCGCGCCCTGGGCTTCCGCCTTTCGCCCGCCCTCCCCCTTCCGGAAGCGGTGCTCGGCCCACCGGCCCCACCCATGCTCGCCCGTCTGCCACGCCGTACGGAGCCGCGGGTTGTGCGGCCCAGGGCGGAGGGGCCGTTCGCGGCGCTGGCGGCGCTGCGGGGGGCGTGAAGGAAGAAAGCATGTTCTTTCTTGAAAAAAAGAACCAAAAAGCCTTGTATCCATTAAACCGCGCGTCGGCACGCGCCGGGCGAAGAATGAACAATAAAAGTCTTTTTGTTTCTTTTTCTTCAGAAAAAGAAGATTCTTGCTTTCTTCATGGAAGATAAAACCTGGCAGCGCCTCGACAAATGGCTCTGGTGCGCCCGTTTCATGCGCGCCCGGGGCGATTGTGCGGAGTTGGCCGCCACCGGGTTTCTGCGCATCAACCGTCAGCCCACCGACAAGCCGCATGCCCGCGTGCGGGTGGGCGACGTCATCACCCTGCCCCTGCGCGGCGAGGTGCGGGTGGTGGAGGTTCTGGGCCTGGCGATCCGCCGGGGGCCGGCAACCGAGGCGGCGCTGCTCTACCGCGACATCCCCGCAGTCGCGGACGGCCCATCTTGCCCCGCCGTCACAGACGGCCCATCTTGCCCCGCCGTCACAGACGGCCCATCTTGCAGTGCACCCAAAACGGCGGCATATCGCGGCGGCTGATCTTCGGTCGGGAGCGTGCGATGGCCTATGTGGTCACCGATGGCTGCATTCGCTGCAAATTCATGGATTGCGTCGAAGTGTGCCCGGTGGATTGTTTCTATGTGGGCGAGAACATGCTCGTCATCCACCCCGACGAATGCATCGACTGCGGCGTGTGCGAGCCGGAATGTCCGGCCGAGGCCATCGTGCCCGACAGCGACGACCGCGCCACCGCCTGGGCCGAGCAGAACCGCACCTATGCCGCGGTGTGGCCCAACATCACCCGCAAGGGCGAGGCACCGGCCGACGCGGAAGAGTGGAAGGGCAAGCCCGACAAGGCCGGGCTGTTCTCGCCGGAACCCGGCACGCCCTGATCACGACCCTGCCCTGCGTCACCTTGCGGGACGCGGATCGCCGCACGAGATGACGGCGGCGGGGTTTTATGTTACAGGCTGCGCAACGGCACCGGCGCGGCGCTTCGGCGCGGCCCAATGCCGGGTTCCAGACGATTTCGGACGCACCGCGGGGGCGACCAGCCCGTTCGCGGCGTTGTGCCGTTCCCAGCGTGAGCGAGGTTCGTGAATGAAGGCTTCAGCTTCCGGTGCCACCAACCAGGCGGCGGGGCGTGCCGCCCGGGCGTCTTCTCCGGCTCCCGCGGCCCCCAAGAAGGCGGCCGCCGCGAAGGCGGAGCCGCGTGCGGCGGCCAAGCCGGCCCCCGCGCCGGCCAAGGCCGCGCCCCCCAAGCCCGCCAAGGAAGCGAAGCCGGCGGCAGCTGAGCCGGTGGTGGAAGCCGCGCCGGCACCGGCCCCCGAGCCGGTGGCGTCGCCCGCCCCGACCGCGACCGCCATGCGCCCCGTGCCCTCCCGTGCCGCGGCCAAGGAAGAGACCTTCATCGAGGGTGACTACGTGGTCTATCCCACCCACGGCGTGGGCAAGGTGGAGAAGATCGCGGTGGAGGACATCGCCGGCCACCGGCTGGACCTCATCCACATCACCTTCGAGGAAAACCGCATGACCCTGCGGGTGCCCGTCACCAAGGCGCGCACCGCCGGCCTGCGCAAGCTGGCCACGCGGCGCATGTTCGACGAGGCGCTGGCCGTGCTGAAGGGCCGCGCGCGCATCAAGCGCACCATGTGGTCGCGCCGCGCCCAGGAATACGAGGCCAAGATCAACTCCGGCGACCCCTCCGCCATCGCCGAGGTGGTGCGCGACCTGCACCGCAATTCCGGCCAGCCGGACCAGAGCTTTTCGGAGCGGCAGATCTACGAGGCGGCCATGGACCGGCTCGCCGCCGAGCTCGCGGCGCTGGACCGCACGGACAAGCCCACCGCGGTGACCAAGCTGACCAACTTCCTCAAGACACTTTGACCGGAACGGGGCGGCCCACAAGCCGCCCCGTCGCTTTTCGGGGGGATGCGCAATGACCATCGAATTCTGGACGTGGAACACGCCCAACGGCCGCAAGATCAGCGTGGCGCTGGAGGAGATGGGCCTGCCTTACACCGTCCACCCCGTGAATATCGGCAAGGGCGAGCAGTTCAACCCGGACTTCCTGAAGATCAGCCCCAACAACCGCATCCCTGCCATCGTGGACCCCGACGGGCCTGGCGGCGCGCCGATCAGCGTGTTCGAATCCGGCGCGATCCTGATCTATCTCGGCCAGAAGACCGGAAAATTCTGGCCCGCCGACCCGCGCGCCCAGGTGCCGGTGCTGGAATGGCTGATGTGGCAGATGGGCGGCTTCGGCCCGATGCCCGGCCAGGTCCACCATTTCCTGCAGGTGGAGAACGAGCAGGACCGACGCTACGGCCTGGAGCGCTATTCGAAGGAGACCCGCCGCCTCTACGGCGTGGCCGACCGCCGGCTGGCTGAGGTGCCGTTCTTCGCCGGCGACATCTCCATCGCCGATTTCGCCATCCTCGGCTGGGCCTGGCGCCACGAACGCCACCAGGTGGATTTGGCCGAGTACCCCAACGTGAAACGCTGGTACGACACCATGATGGCCCGCCCCGCCACCGCCCGCGGTTTCGCCGTCGCGCTGAGCTGACCCACCCACCCGTCATTTGACGGCGCCCCCGCCAGCCAATAGAACGCCCTGGCAAACGTCGTGTGACCCGACTCTCCCGGCGGAGGGGTGGCCGAGAGGCTGAAGGCGACGGTTTGCTAAACCGTTGTACGGAGTAAATCCGTACCGTGGGTTCGAATCCCATCCCCTCCGCCACTTCGGTATAAAACCGGGAACGCCGATTCCCGCCGATTTCCCTCCCT
>CAMFLK010000157.1 GCA_945957135.1 uncultured Rhodospirillales bacterium | reverse complement strand
GGGCGCATAGCTCAGTTGGTAGAGCAGCTGACTCTTAATCAGCGGGTCCCAGGTTCGAGCCCTGGTGCGCCCACCACGCATTCCCGGCGCTCCTGTCTATTCCGCGCGCGGCGCCGCCGAGGCGCGCACGCCGGTATAGGCGCGGGTGACGAGATTCGCGATTTCCGCGCCGGGAATGGTGATGCGCGAGGTCAGTTCGGTGTTCGCGTCGATATGGAGGAAATCGCGGCGTGGCGTGATCCGCGCGGCGCTGCGTTCCAGCGTCATGTAGAAACGCATCGCGCCTTCGAGGCAGACGAAATTGATCGCGCGGGAGCCGGTGAGCGACAATTCGACCAGATACCCCTCATAGGCCACCACCCGCCCCTCATGGACGGTCTTGGTCATCACGTCGGCGATGACGTAGGGGGCGGCGCCCTTCTGCACCAGGTCGAAATAGGGGCCGTATATGGCGGTGAAGATCTGCGGCGACCGCGCCGCGTATCTGACCGTCATCACGCCCAGGGAATACCCGGCGAGGGACAGGAATATCGAATAGCCGATCAGCATCAGCAGGTCGGTCTGGATGGTGCAGCGCTTCGCGGCGCCGGGCATGGCGATGATCCCGGCATCGGAGGCCAGCGACCCCACGACGTCGCACTGCGACAGCCAGTTGGCCGCCTCGAGGAACGCCAGGCCGAGCGTCGAGTGCAGGGCGGCGGAGATGACGACGAAAATGGCGGTATCGACGATCACGCCCCGCTGGATGTCCACCCGGACGGGATAGGTGATCGGGGCGAAATACATGCCGACGATGAAGAGAAACCCGGGACTCAGCACCAGGAACAGCGCGAGCGCCTGGGCGGAAAGTCCATTCATCTGCCTGCGTTTGGTTTTACGCGACCGCCCGGGTTGATTTGGCCTCCGGCGCGGTTTGCCTGCGTTCCTTGATCGCCTTCATCACGTCGTCGGAGGTCGCGGAATGGCCGCCTCGCTCCGCATTCCGGGTCACGTCGATGAGCGCCTGTTCGACGATGTTCAAATCCCCTCCGGCTGCCCGAAGCCATTGGCGATGGACTTTCTGGGCCTCGTATAGGTTTGCCATGCCGCACCCCGTTGCCTGTGGAGGCGCATTGTCGAACCCGGCCAATACCTCCACCTCGATATGTATTGTGGAATATGGATATTGGCGCTGCAACGTTCAATTTGCGGAGCGCCGCCGCCCGCCAACCGGCGCGGAATCACCCGAACACCTCCGCCCACGCCGCCATCAGCGCCGAATCCGCCTCCGCCATCGTGGCGGGGATGCCCAGGGCGTGCAGGCTGGTCACGCCGTGCTCGCGCACGCCGCAGGGGACGATGCCGGAGAAATGGGCGAGGTCGGGATCGACGTTCAGGGCGATGCCGTGCCAGCTCACCCAGCGGGTGACGCGCACGCCGATGGCGCCGATCTTGGCCTCGGTGCCCGCCAGGCGGTCGGCCACCCAGATGCCGACGCGGCCCTGGCGGCGCTCGCCGCGGATGTTGAAGCGGTCCAGCGCCCGGATCATCCATTCCTCCAGCGCGTGGACATAGGCGCGCACGTCGCGCGGCTTCACCGCGCCGTGGGGCTGGGCGAGGTCGAGCATCACATAGCCGGTGCGCTGGCCGGGGCCGTGATAGGTCCATTGCCCGCCGCGCCCGGCGTCGAAAATGGGGAAGCGGGTGGGGTCCTGGAGATCGTCGCGCGCGGCGGAGGTGCCGGCGGTGTAGAGCGGCGGGTGCTCCACCAGCCAGACCAGCTCGCCGGCGGTGCCGGCGCGGATCGCCGCCACCCGCTCGCGCATGCGTTCCAGCGCCACGGGGTAGGGGGTGAGGCCCTCGGCGACCTGCCATTCCGGCGCCTTGCAGGGGTCCATTGAAGCGGCCGCACTCATCCGCTATACGCCCCCGTCTCCACGGTGCGGTCGTGGCGGAATGGTAGACGCGCAAGCTTGAGGTGCTTGTGGGGGAAACCCTGTGGAAGTTCGAGTCTTCTCGACCGCATTCCTTCTTCCTCGGTTGCAACGTTGGTCCGGCCCGCCGATCCTGCGCGTAGGACAGGGAGGCGCATATGGCCATGGACGACGATTTCCGTAAGGCGGCCCTGGATTACCACCGCCTTCCCCGCCCGGGAAAGCTGTCCATCGAGCCGACCAAGCGCATGGCCACCCAGCGCGACCTGGCCCTGGCCTATTCGCCGGGCGTCGCCGCCGCCTGCGAGGAAATCGCGGCCGATCCGAAGACGGTGCACGACTACACCACGCGCGGCAACCTGGTGGGCGTGATCTCCAACGGCACGGCGGTGCTGGGCCTCGGCAATATCGGGGCGCTGGCGGGCAAGCCGGTGATGGAGGGCAAGGCCGTCCTGTTCAAGAAATTCGCCGGCATCGACGTGTTCGACATCGAGGTGGACGAGACCGACCCCGCCCGGTTCTGCGAGGTGGTGGCGGCGCTGGAACCCACCTTCGGGGCGATCAACCTGGAGGACATCAAGGCGCCGGAATGCTTCGCCATCGAGGCGGCGCTGCGCGCGCGGATGAACATCCCGGTGTTCCACGACGACCAGCACGGCACCGCCATCACCGTGGCGGCCGCCGTGCGCAACGCGCTGGTATTGCAGGGCAAAAGCCTGGCGGAGGTGAAGATCGTCACCTCCGGGGCCGGGGCGGCGGCGCTGTGCTGCGTCGATCTGCTGGTGGCGATGGGCGCCAAGCCGGCGAATGTCACGCTGACGGATATCAAGGGCGTGGTGCATGTCGGGCGCGAGGGGCTGGACGCGCGCATGCGCGTCTATGCGCGCGAGACCGACGCGCGGGCGCTGCCGGACGTGCTGGATGGCTGCGACCTGTTCATGGGCCTGTCCGCGCCGCGCGTGCTGAAGCCGGAATGGCTGGGCAAGTTAGCGCCCAAGCCGATCATCCTGGCACTCGCCAACCCCGAGCCGGAAATCCTGCCGGAGGCGGTGCGCGCGGCGCGGCCGGACGCCATCGTGGCCACCGGGCGCAGCGACTACCCCAATCAGGTCAACAACGTCCTCTGCTTCCCGTTCATCTTCCGCGGCGCGCTCGATGTCGGGGCGACCACCATCAACGGCGCGATGGAGCTGGCGGCGGTGGAGGCGATCGCGGAGCTGGCGCGAGTGGAGGCCAGCGAGGTGGTGGCCGCCGCCTATGGCGGGGCGGCGCCGGTGTTCGGGCCGGAATACATCATCCCCAAGCCGTTCGATCCGCGACTGATCCTGCAGATCGCGCCGGCGGTGGCGGCGGCGGCGATGGCCTCCGGCGTGGCCAGCCGGCCGATCGCCGACCTCGCCGCCTATCGCGCGGAGCTGGAGAGCTTCGTGTTCCGCTCCGGCCAGCTGATGCACCCGGTGTTCGAGGCGGCGAAGACCGACCCCGCCCGCATCGCCTTCGCCGAGGGCGAGGACGAGCGGGTGCTGCGCGCGGTGCAGACGCTGCTCGACGACGGCATCGCCGAGCCGATCCTGATCGGCCGGCGCGCGGTGATCGAGGCGCAGGTGCGGGCGATGGGGCTGCGCATGGACCTCGGCGAGAGCGTGCGGGTGCTCGACCCCGCGGCGGACGAGGCGGTGTTCGCGCCGCTGGTGGAGGAATACCGCCAGCTGGTGGGGCGGCGCGGCACGCCGCCCGACGCCGCGGCGCGGCGGCTGCGCGGCGTGCCGACGGTGGCGGCCTCGATGCTGCTGCATGCCGGAATCGCCGATGCCGCGATCTGCGGCGGCAGCGGCGACTGGTGGCAGAACATGCGCAACGTCATGCCGATCATCCCGCGCCGGCCGGATGTCAGCCGCATCTACGCCCTGTCCGGCCTGATCCTGCCGGCGGGCACGCTGTTCATCTGCGACACCCATGTGAACACCGACCCCACGGCCGAGCAGATCACGGAAATGACGCTGCTGGCCGCCGAGGCGGTGCGCGGCTTCGGCATCACGCCCAAGGCGGCGCTGCTGTCGCATTCCAGCTTCGGCGCCAGCAACTCGCCCTCCGCGCGCAAGATGCGCCAGGCGCTGGGCATGATCCGCGCGCGCGACCCGGAGCTGGAGATCGACGGCGAGATGCATGGCGACGCGGCGCTGGTGGAGACCATCCGCAACCGCGCGGTGCCCGATTCCGGCCTGGCCGGCATCGCCAACCTGCTGGTGATGCCCAGCCTGGATGCCGCGCACATTTCCGTGAGCCTGCTGAAGGCGGCGGCGGACGGCCTGCCGGTGGGGCCGCTGCTGCTGGGCATGTCCAAGCCCGTGCATGTCGCGGTGCAGTCCACCACGGCGCGCGGCATCGTCAACATCGCCGCGGTGGCGGCGCGCGAGGCGCATGCGCTGAAGGTGGCCCGCACCGCATGATCTTCCTGCTGCTCGGCTGCCTGACGCTCGCCGCCCTGCTGGGCGCGCTGGGCGTGTTCAGCCGGGCGCGGGTGGCGAGCATCAAGACGCTGCTGGGCTGGATCGTGGGCATCGCCGGGCTGGTGCTGGCGGCGCTGCTGTTCCTCACCGGGCGGGGGATTCCGGCGCTCGCGGCGCTGGCGCTGCTGGGGCCGGTGGTGTGGAGCTGGATGCAGGAGGGCAGGCGACGCCCGATGTCCGGCCCGGCGCCGCGCCGCCCTCCCCCACCTCGCGACGGCAAGATGACGCGGGCGGAAGCCTATGAGGTGCTGGGGCTGAGGCCGGGGGCGGACGAGGCGGAGATTCGCGCGGCGCACCGGCGGCTGATGCAGGCCGCGCACCCCGATCGCGGCGGGTCGGACTGGCTGGCGGCGCGGATCAACCAGGCGCGGGACGTGCTGCTGGGCTGACGCGGCCGGAACCCTATCCGCGCGCCACAATTTGGCCGGTCTGGCGTGCTTGGATATAAGCCTTCCAAACCTCGAGGGATCGTTCCGTGATCAAGCCCCTGCGCAAGGCCGTGCTGCCCGTCGCCGGCCTGGGGACCCGCTTCCTGCCCGCCACCAAGGCGATCGCCAAGGAAATGCTGCCGGTGGTGGACAAGCCGCTCATCCAGTATTCCATCGAGGAAGCGCGGGCGGCGGGGATCGACCAGTTCTGCCTGATCACCGGCCGCGGCAAGACCGCCATCGTCGAGCATTTCGACGTCGCCTACGAGCTGGAGGCCATCCTGCGCCAGCGCGACAAGAAGGCCGAGCTGGCCGCCCTGCGCGATTCCCAGCTTCCGCCCGGCAGCATCGTCACCGTGCGCCAGCAGGAGCCGATGGGGCTGGGCCACGCCGTATGGTGCGCCCGCGCCTTCATCGCCGACGAACCATTCGCGGTGATGCTGCCGGACGACCTGGTGCTGTCCGACACACCCTGCATGAAGCAGCTCGCCGACGCCCATGCCGAGACCGGCGGCTGCGTGGTGGCGGTGACCGAGGTGCCGCGCGAGCAGACCAACCGCTACGGCATCCTCGACATCGGCGCCGATGACGGGCGGCTGGTGGAGGTGCGCGGGCTGGTGGAGAAGCCGAAGCCAGAGGTGGCGCCCTCCAACCTCTCCATCATCGGCCGCTACGTGCTGCTGCCGGAGCTGATGGAGCCGCTCGCCCGCCTCGAACGCGGCGCCGGCAACGAGGTGCAGCTGACGGATGCGATGGCCCGGCTGATCGGCCGCGTGCCGTTCCACGGGCTGCGCTACGAGGGAAGGCGCTTCGATTGCGGCGACCGGCTCGGCTTCCTCGAGGCGCAGATCGCCTTCGGCCTGCGCCGTCCGGAACTCGCCCCGGCGCTGCGCGGTTTCCTGAAATCCTACCTGGCGGAAAGCGCCGTTCCCGCCTGAATCCTTCCCTTGAGCCTGAATCCTTCCCTTGAGATCGAGTTGAATCGCATGGCCTTCCGGCATGATTTCGACCCGACGATGCTGCGCGAATACGACATTCGCGGCATCGTCGGGAAAACCCTTCGCGAGTCCGACGCCTTCGCCATCGGCCGCTGCTTCGGCACCATCGTCGCGCGCGGCGGCGGCGACACGGTGACGGTGGGATATGATGGACGGCTGTCCTCCCCGATGCTGGAGGCGGCGCTGGTGGCGGGGCTGCGCGAAAGCGGCATGAACGTCACGCGCATCGGCTGCGGGCCGACGCCGATGCTGTATTTCGCCGCCACCGTCCGGCGCAGCGCGGGGGCGATCATGCTCACCGGCAGCCACAACCCGCCCGACTACAACGGCTTCAAGATGATGCTGAACGGCAAGCCGTTCTTCGGCCCGGCCATCGCCGAAATCGGCCGCCTCGCCGCCGCCGGCGACGTGGTGGACGCGGCCGCGGGCAGCGTGCAGGACATCGACATCTCCGGGGAGTACATCGCCCGGCTGGTGCGGGATTGGGATGGCGGAGACCGCGCGCTGAACGTGGTGTGGGACAACGGCAACGGCGCCGCCGGCGCGGTGCTGGCGCGGCTGGTGCAGCGCCTGCCCGGGCGCCACACCGTGCTGTTCCCGGAAATCGACGGCAATTTCCCCAACCACCACCCCGACCCGACGGTGCCGAAGAACCTCGAATCGCTGATCGCCGAGGTGCGGCGCCAGGGGGCCGATCTCGGCGTCGCCTTCGACGGCGACGCGGACCGCCTCGGCATCGTCGATGACGAGGGAACGATGATGTTCGGCGACCAGCTGCTGGTGGTGCTGGCGCGCGACGTGCTGGCCACGCGGCCGGGTGCCACCATCATCGCCGACGTGAAGGCCAGTCAGGTGCTGTTCGACGAGGTCGGCCGCGCCGGCGGCACCGCGCTGATGTGGAAGACCGGGCACAGCCTGATCAAGTCCAAGATGGCCGAGATCGGCTGCCCGCTGGCCGGCGAGATGAGCGGCCATGTGTTCTTCAACGACAAATGGTACGGCTTCGACGACGCGCTGTACGCCGCGGTGCGCCTGCTGGGCATCGTCGCGCGGATGAAGGGGAAGCTCTCGGATGTGCGCCGCGCCCTGCCCCAGGTGGTGAACACGCCGGAGCTGCGCTTCGACTGCGACGACCGCCGCAAATTCACGGTGATCGCCGAGGTGGCGGCGCGGCTGAAGGCGGCGGGGGCGGCGA
Source organism: uncultured Rhodospirillales bacterium (assembly GCA_945957135.1). Classification (GTDB taxonomy): domain Bacteria; phylum Pseudomonadota; class Alphaproteobacteria; order Acetobacterales; family Acetobacteraceae; genus CAMFLK01. The sequence continues at coordinate 3,235 of CAMFLK010000157.1, read as the reverse complement.
TGTCGGACATCGACGGGGTGCGCGTGCGCACCGCGGATGGCTGGTGGCTGCTGCGCGCCTCCAACACCCAGGCCGTGCTGGTCGCGCGCGCCGAGGCCGCGGACGAGGCGGGGCTGGAGCGGCTGAAGGCGGCGCTCGTCGAACAGCTCGAAGCCTCCGGCCTCGCGGCGCCGGATTTCTCCGGGGAGAATGCTGGGCACTGACCTCTGATACCAACGGCACGAAGCGGTGACTCTTTCACCGCGAAGGGCCGTTGGTATCGCGCGCCCCGCGCGCGGTCTTGCCGCGCGCGTGGTTGGCCGGCGGCGGCGCGCCAAACAAAGACTCATATCAACGGTCATTCTTTATGACCGTTGATATGAGGTCAGATCACCTTCAGCAGCAGGAACCCGCCGACGATGCCCAGCACCATCAGCGTGGTGACCAGCATCAGCCGGCGCTCGATGAACTCGCGCACGGAATCGCCGAACACGCGCAGCAGCAGCGCGAGCAGGAAGAAGCGGCCGCCGCGCGTCACCAGGCTCGCGGCCATGAACACCGCGAAATTGTAGCCGGCGGCGCCGGAGGCGATGGTGACGATCTTGAACGGGATGGGCGTCAGGCCCTTGAGCAGGATCACCCACAGCCCCCATTCCGCGTAGGTCTCGCGGAAACGCGCGAAGGCCGCCTCGTAATGGTAGGCGCGCAGCAGGGGCATGGCGATCACGTCGAACAGCGCGTAGCCGATCAGGTAACCCAGCGCGCCGCCCAGCACGCTCGCCACCGTGCAGATCAGCGCGAGCCGCCAGGCGCGCTCGGGCCGGGCGAGCGCCATGGGCACCAGCAGCACGTCCGGCGGGATGGGGAAGAAGCTCGATTCCGCGAAGGCCACGGCGGCGAGCCACCACGGCGCGTGCGGCCGGGCGGCGAGGGCGAGGACGCGCTGGTAGAGGGATTGCAGCATGGGCGGGGGCTTTGCCACGCTCGCACGCGTCCGGCAACCACGCCGCGCAGGAGGAAGTGATGGACCTTGCCGAATTTCGGGCGTCCCTCCGGGGCGCGGCCCCGCCGCCGCAGGCCGGCAAGGCGCTGGAAGGGCTGTGGTGGGACGCGCGCGGCGATTGGAACCGTGCGCATGAATGCGCCCAGGCGCAGGAGGACCGGATGGGCGACGCGGTGCACGCCTATCTGCACCGCAAGGAGGGCGACCTCGCCAATGCCCGCTACTGGTATGCCCGCGCCCGCCGGCCGGTGGGTGACGGGTCGCTGGAGCGGGAGTGGGAAGTGCTGGTGCGCGAATTGCTGGGATAGCTATTGCCGCCGCCGCGCCAGCGTCACCTCCCGCCACCAGATATACAGGCCGGCGCCGATCACGATCGCCATGCCCGCGAGGCTCCAGGCATCGGGGAACTCGCCCCAGATCACGGCCCCCATCAGCGAGGTATAGACGATGGCGCTGTATTCGAACGGCCCGACCACCGCGGCCTCGCCGGTGCGGTAGGCCTCGGTCATCAGCAGCTGCGCGCCGGCCGAGACCGCGCCGATGGCGCAGAGGGCCGCGAGTTGCAGCAGGCTCGGCGCGCGCCACACGCCGGGCAGCAGCAGGGCGGAGAGCGCGGTGCAGCCGAGGGCGAACCACATCACGATCGCCACGTTGTTCTCGCCGCCCGCCCCCATGCGGCGGATGCTGACCATGGCCAGCGCGCTGCCGAGCACCCCAGTCAGCACGATGGCCACCGGCAGCGGCGGCAACACCGCCGTGCCGCCGCCGAAATCCGCCCAGGGCCGCACGATCACCAGCACGCCCACCAGCCCGGCCAGCACCGCAGAGCGGCGGCGCCAGCCCACCGTCTCGCCCAGCAGCTTCGCGCTGAGCAGGGTGAGGATCAGCGGCATGGCGAAGCTCAGCGCGGTGTTGGTGGCCAACGGCAGATGGGCGTAGCCGTAGAAGCTGCCGAGCATGCCGGTATAGCCGGCGGCCAGCCGCATCACGTGCCCCCAGGGCTGGCGGGTGCGCAGCGCCTTCAACCCGCCATGCCGCCACAGCAGCGGCAGCAGCACCAGCGCCGCGATCGCGTTGCGGAAGAACACGATCTCGATGGTGGGGATGTCGCCGCTGACCGATTTGGCAAGCGCCGCGGACACCGAATAGGCGAAGGAGGAGCCGAGCACGCAGCGTATGGCGTGGCCGCGGGCTTCGCCCGCACTTCGCGTAGGACTGGCTTCGCCCGCACTTCGCGCAGGACGGGCCTCGCCCGCCGTCCGGACGGGTTGGCTCATGTCAGCTCAGCGCCAGCCGCGCTTCGGTCACCCCGTCCTCGCCGGCCAGCCGGCGCAGGGTGAAGCCCAGCCGGCGCACGAAGGCGAGCATCGGCGCGTTGTCGGTCAGCACCTGGCCGGTGATCTCCCCCATGCCGCGCGCCCGGCCCCAATCGATCAGCCGCTGCATCAGGTGGCGGCCCAGCCCGGTGCCCTTCATGTCCGGCTGCACGATGATGGCGAATTCGCCGCCCTCCGTGCCGCTCTCGCGCACCAGCCGGGCGACGCCGACCGTCTCGCTGCCGCCTTCCCTGCCCGGGCGCACCGCGACGAAGGCCATCTCGCGCTCGTAATCCACCTGGGTCAGCCGGGTGATCTGCTCGGCGGACAGCTCGCGCAGGGTGGAGAAGAAGCGGTAGCGCACGTCCTCGGGGTCGAGCCGGGCGAAGAAGGCGGCATGGGCGGCGGCGTCCTCCGGGCGGATCGGGCGGATGGTCAGCCGGCCCGCCGGCGTGTCGAACGTGCCGGTCAGTTCGGCGGGGTAGGGCGAGATGGCCAGGCGCGGCTCGCGCGCCTCGGCCGGGCGCAGCGCCATCCAGGCATCGGCGACGCGCACGCCGGCCGCCTCGGCAAACAGCGGGTTCACCTCCAGCGCGGCGACGGAGGGGAAATCCACCACCAGCTGGCTGATGCGCACCAGCGCGTCCGCCACCGCCTCCACCTGCGCCGCCGGCTGGTCGTTCAGCGGGCCGAGCGTGGCGGCCACCCGGGCACGGGCGATCAGCGCGCGGGCCAGCGGCAGGTTGAGCGGCGGCAGGTCGAACTGGATGTCCTGCAACCGCGCCTCGTGCAGCAGCTCGGCCGCGGTGCCGCCCTGGCCGAAGCCAATGGCCGGGCCGAAGACGGGGTCCTCGCGCACCTGCAGCAGCAGCTCGCGGGCACGGCCGACCTGCGGCTGCACCAGCAGCGCCGCGTTCGGCGCGTCGCGCACCAGGGC
>CAMFLK010000156.1 GCA_945957135.1 uncultured Rhodospirillales bacterium | reverse complement strand
AGTTCGTCGGCAGCGTCAGATGTGTATAAGAGACAGGGTCGCGGCGCCGCGCCCGCCGCCGGCGATGGCGCCGATCGCCGCACCACTGCCCGCGCCGATCGCGCCGCCCGCGAGGGCGCGCTGGCCGGGGCTGTAGGGATCGGTGCAGCCGGACACGGCGGCGATGAGGCCGAAAGCGACGAGGCAGACACTGGCGGACTTCTTCATGATGGCGCTCCTCAAAACGGTTGCGACGCAGGCCGATTCTGGCCCGCCACTATGGCCAGCATAGGGCAACACGGACACGTAATGTCCAGCGGCGCCGTTTGGTTGCGGGCTGCTTCGCTGCTCCCTGCCCTACTCGCCGGAGAGTTCGCGCCGCCGCCGGTCCAGCTCCTCGCTGTAGCGGCGCAGCGCGTATTGCTCGGTCAGCAGGCCGATCACCCGGCGGCTCTCGCGCCCGTCCACCACCGCCAGCGCGTCCGCCTCCGCCGCCTCGAACGCCGCCACCGCGTCCTTGATGGTCATCTGCGGCACCAGGAAGGCAGTGTCGTAGTGCAGCAGTTCGGAGAGCCGGGTGGCCTTGCTGTCGGCGGCATGGGCCTCGGGCACCAGCACGATGCCGGCGTAGTGGCCGGCATCGTCCACCACCACCACGCGGTTGGTCGCGCCCAGCGGATAGTCGCGCCGGAACGCGGCGAGCGGCGTGTCGCCGCGCACGATGCGCACCTCGCGCCGCATCATCCGCCCGACGGTGAGGTTGCGCATCCAGCCGATATCCACGGCGCTGCGGATCGCCTCGCCGCGCAGATGGAAGCGCCAGGTGGCGAAGGAGTAGCCGAAGGTGCGCCGCACGGTGATGGAGGAAATGACGGAGGCCGCCACCACCGCCACGGTCAGCGGCAGGCTGCCGGTGGATTCCAGCGCCAGGAACGCCATGGTCAGCGGCCCGCCCACCACGGCCACGGCCAGCCCGCTCATTCCCACCAGGGCGCACACCACCGGCGGGATGGCCTGCACCACCGTCACCATCGCCAGCAGCGCCGCGAACAGCTTGCCCAGCAGCGCGCCGAGGAACAGCGAGGCGAAGAACAGCCCGCCGCGGAAGCCGGAGCCGATGGAGATCGCCGAGGCCGCCGCCTTCAGCACCAGCAGCAGCGCGATATGGCTCAGCGCGTAGGGCGCGTCCAACCCCACCTGCAGCGCCGCGTGGCCGGAGGAGAGCACCTGCGGCGAGATCAGCGCCAGCAGCCCCACCACCAGCCCGCCGATGCACGGCCGCAGCCAGGCGGGCACCCGGCTGCGGCGGAAGGCTTCCTCGGTCAGCGTCACGCCGCGCATGATCGCGATACCAGCCAGCGCGCAGATCATGCCCATGGCGAGGATGGGCAGGTAGCTCGCGGGGTCGATGGCCGTGGGCACGCGGATGTCGAACCCGTACTCGTCCGGGATCAGCGCGCGGACCACGGAGACCGAGACGATGGCCGAGATCACCACCGGCGCCAGCGTCACCAGCGTATAGGCGCCGATCACCAGCTCGAACGCATAGAACGCCCCGGTCAGCGGCGCGTTGAAGGCGGCCGCGATGGCCCCGGCCGCGCCGCAGCCCACCAGCAGGCGCAGGTCGTTGCGCCGCACCCGGAAGGCGTAGCCGAGCCGCGAGGCCATGGCCGAGCCGATCTGGGTATAGCCGGCCTCCAGCCCCACCGAGGCGCCGACGCCGTTGGACAGCATGGTCTGGCCCACCAGCACCAGGCTGTCCTTCACCGACATGCGGCCGCCGAACAGCGCGTTGGCCTCGATCGGGTCCACCGCGCGGCGCGGCCAGAACCGGGCGATCACCAGCCCCAGCAACCCCAGCGCCAGCCCGCCGATGCAGGGCACCAGCACGGAGGACAGCGCGCGCACTTCCGCCTGGCCGGACAGCCGCTCGTACGGGGCGAGGTGGAACAGCACGCGGTGCATCAGCTGGGTGCCCACGCTCATCGCGGTGACCGCGAGCCCGGCGATCAGCCCGACGAAGGCGGCGAGGACGGAGAGCCAGATTTCGTCGGCGCGGACCAGGGCACGCAGCGTCTGCGGCGCGTGCATCACCCATTCGCCGAGCGGGCGGCGGGCGCGGATGGCGTCGCGGCGCAAGGCGGCGTTGCCGGCGCGCGCCTCCTCCTGCCGGGACGCTGAATTGCGTCCCATGCCCACGCGTCCCAGGAGCCCCGCCCCCAGGAGCCCAGCCCGAGGAAAACCCGCCATACCCACCGAACACCCGTCCCGCCGAATTCGCGGACGCCGGAAGGGCCGCTGGTTCGTCAGGCAAACAATATATTATTCATGAGCCGGTCGCGCCGGCCAATCAACGCGCTAAATGCCGAAGATGTCTTAAATGCGGGTAACAGTTCGGCGACGTGGCCAATTTGCCAGCCTGCAATGCGTGCAGCGGGTACGTCCGCCCCGCGAATCCGGCCATCCTGCCCGGCGAGAGGGAGGATGGACATGAGCGCCGGATGGGGAGAGCTGCTGCGCGGCGGCAACGCGGCGCGATGTGCCGTGGTCGGCGGCGGCATGATCATCCACGCCATCAACACCTTCATCGTCGTCACCATCCTGCCCACCGTGGTGCGCGATATCGGCGGGCTGCCTTTCTTCGCCTGGGCGACCACGCTCTACGTCGTCGCCGCGCTGCGTGGCGGCAGCGGGTGCGCCCGCCACCTCGCCGCCCAGGGGCCGCGGCGCAGCTACCGCCTCGCGCTCGGCGTGTTCGCGGCCGGCACGGTGGTCTGCGCGCTGGCCTGGGCGATGCCGGTGCTGCTGCTGGGCCGGCTGGTGCAGGGGCTGGGGGCGGGCACGCTGTCGGCGCTGGCCTTCTCCATGGTGCGGGTGCTGTTCCCCCAGCCGCTCTGGCCACGCGCCCTGTCGGTGATCTCGGCGGCCTGGGGCGTGGCGACGCTGGGCGGGCCGGCGGTGGGCGGGGTGTTCGCGCAGTACGACGCCTGGCGCGCGGCGTTCTGGTCGGTGCTGCTGATGGTGCCGCTGCTGCTGTGGCTGGTGGAACGCTCCCTGCCCCGCGACATCGCGCGCCAGACGCGGCCGGTGGGGTCGATGGCCTGGCTGAACCTGCTGCTGCTGGTGGCCGCGGTGCTGTCCGTCTCGCTCGGCGGCATGGCCGCCTCGGCGGCGGCGAGTGCCGCCGGGCTGGGCTGTGCGATTCTCTGCTTCGCGCTGTTCCTGCGGCTGGAGCGGCGCTCGGCCAGCCGGCTGCTGCCGCACGGCGCCTGCAACCCGCGCCTGCCGCTCGGCGCCACCTATGCCGCGATGGTGCTGGTGCTGGTGAACATCAACGTGGAGATCTTCGTCCCCTATTTCCTCCAGGCGCTGCATTTCATGCGCCCGATCCATGCCGGCTATCTCTCGGCGGTGATGTCGGCGGGCTGGACCACCGGCTCGGTGCTGTCGGCGGGGGTGCGGCCGGGCCTCGCGCGCTGGGGGCTGGCGGCGGGGCCGGCGACCATGCTGGGCGGGCTGGCGCTGCTGCTGCTGGTGATGCCGGTTCCCTCCGGCGCGCCGGCGGCGCTGGCGGCGATCGGGCTGGGCATGGCGGCGATGGGGCTGGGCATCGGCATGGCCTGGCCGCATCTCGGCGCCCGCATCCTGGCCTTCGCGCCGGAGGGCGAGCGCGACGTGGCCGCCGCCTCGATCACCATCACGATCATGGTCACCAACGCCTTCGGCTCGGCGCTCGCGGGCATGATCACCAATCTCGGCGGCCTCGGCACCAAGCAGGGCGACATGCGCGCCGCCACCTGGCTGTTCGCCGCCTTCCTGCTGCCGCCCCTGCTGGGCAGCCTGATGGGCGGGCGGCTCGCGCGCATCCCCATGCCTTCCGAGACGCGTTCATAAACCGAGGCGCGTTCGCGAATTTGGGACGCCTCGCCATATCGGCGACCCCTTGCGCGCGCTAGGTTGCCTGCCAATGATCTGGAATCGAAAAACATCGGCAACGACTGGCGCCCCTGGGGGCCGCCATGGGTGACATGGCCAAATTGCTGCTGCTGGGCGGCGACGAGAGCTGGCGCCGCTCGCTCGCCATCGAGGCGGAAGGGCTCGGCATCACCGGCGTGGAAACCACGGAGTCGGTGCAGGAGGCGCTGGGCCGGCTGGCCAGCGATGCCGCCGGCTTCTCCCATGTCCTGGTGCAGCCCGGCGCCGCCGGCGGCCTGCTGCCCGACCTCGTGCGCCTCACCGCCGGCGAGGCGGAGTGCGGCACCGCGCTGGTGATGCTGGGCGAGTCCGGCCACCCCGTGCCGGATCGGGTGGAGCACGTCGCCGCGCCGCATCCCGGCTGGCTGCGCGCCACGCTGCTGCGCCGGGCGCGCCTGCTCGCCCTGCCGCCGCCCCCGGTCGCCCGGCCCGACGCGGCCTTCGACGCCACGCAGATATCCAACCGCTACCAGCCCATCGTCAATCTGGACGACCGCGCCGTGGTGGGGGTGGAGGCGCTGGCCCGGCTGGAGCATCCGGTGCTGGGCACCCTGCCCCCCGGCCTGTTCGTGCCGCAATTCGAGGAAACCGGCCACGCCCTGAACCTCGCCACCGCCGTGCTGCGCGGCGCCTTCGCCGACTGGCGGGCGGCCGGGCTCGGCGCCCTGCCCACCATGCGCCTCGGCTTCAACCTGCCGCCCGAGGTGGTGCTGCGCCCCGACCTGCCCGCCCAGCTCGGCCGGCTGTGCGAGGAATGCGGCATCGCGGCCGAGCGGATCGTCGTGGAGATCACCGAAACCCGGCCGGTGAGCGACCTGCCCGCCATGGGCCGCGCCATCGCCGCCCTGCGCGAGAGCGGCTACCGCATCGCCGTGGACGACGTCGCCCCCGACCTGCCCGACCATCTCGGCCTGCTCACCCTGCCCATCCACACCGTGAAGCTCGACCAGGGCGTGGTCCGCCGCGCCGCCGCCGGCTGCGCCCGCGCCCGCTTCTTCATCGCCGAGTTGGTGGCGCTGACCCGCGATCGCGGCCTCGACCTGGTGGCCGAGGGGGTGGAGAGCCCGGCGAGCTGGGCGCTGATGGCCGCGCTGGGCGTGGACAAGGCCCAGGGCTTCCTGATCGGCCGCCCCCTGCCCGCCGCGGTGGTCCCGATGTGGTACCGGGCCTGGACGCAAGGCTGAAGAGTCAAGCCCAGAACTGCCGGATCTTCGGCGCCTCCACCTTCGCCCGGTCGTGGCCCGCGCGCAGGGCCGGGGCGATCTGTTTCGGATCGAGCAGGTTCACCCCCGGCGGCGTGCCGGCGATGATCAGCATGCCCTTTGTGCCCGTCGCCTCCAGCGCCGCCATCTCCTTGTCGATGTCGTGCGGGATGCCGCTGAGCAGGCTGCCCTCGTAGCCATTGGTCAGGGTGATCACCAGCGCCCGCTTGGCCCCGGCCACCAGATCGGTATGGGCCCAGGTCTTGGAAATGCCGCCATCCATGCAGAAGCGCTGGCCGAGCAGGGTGGGGCCGATCACCCCCGGCAGCGAGGAACTCGCCCCCGCCGCATGGGCCAGCGGAATGCCGTTCCGCTTCGCGACACTCTGATGCACCACCAGCCGCTCGCCCGTGTAGCAATCGTTGGCCGTGGTGAACATCCTCGCCGCCGGCCAGCCCGTGCGGCTGTCGCCGGTCAGCAGCCAGGCCAGCCGCTCCACGGCGCTGCCGTTCACCTTGTTGTCCGCCGCCAGCGCGGCATGGCCGATCGCCCGGATCGTCTCGGGGCTGCCGTCCTTCACCGCGAAATTGATCTCCTGCGCCCGCTTCTGGCTGGCATTGGGGCTGGCCACCGGCGCCATCCTGGCGAACAGCCCCGGGAAACGGCCGAAGAAATCGAACTCCCTGCGCATGCGCTGGAAATGCCCGGAGAGCAGCGAGGACCCCATATAGGCCCCGGCCGAGGTGCCCACCACCATGCCGATGACATTGGGATCGAAGCCCAGGTGCAGCAGCCCGTGGAAGAAGCCGCAATACCAGGCGACGTAGTATTCCCCGCCCCCGCCCAGCACCATCGCCCGGTCGATGCCCCGCGCGAGGTCGGAGACGGTGGGCGAGTCCGGCACCGGCCGGGCCAGCCCGTCATCCGCGAACAGCTTCCGCGAGATCGCGGCCGCCAGCGCGTCCGCGCCACCGCTCTGCGCCCGGGCTTGAGCTGGGACCTGGACCGCGACGGGCAGGAGGGCGGCGCCTGTCATCATTATCCTGCGGGAAAGGGTCATGGCGGTCTGTCGATGTTGAATATCCGCAAGAATACCGCTCGCCGCACCCGGCGCCAAACCACCGCCGGGGCGCTTGCCTTCCCGCCGCCCCTCCCACACATAGGCGCGGTGGACGAAACCCTCATCGAAGCGGAGATTCTCCGCCTGGCCGCGGCGCGCGGCCCCGCCGGCTCGATCAGCCCCAGCGACGTCGCGCAATCCCTGGCGCCCGAATGGCGTCCGCTGCTCGGCCCCGTCCGCCGCGTCGCCACCCGTCTGGCGGCGGAGGGGCGGATCGACATCCTGCGCAAGGGCAAGCCCGTGCCCCCCGAATCGGTGCGCGGCGTGATCCGCCTGCGGACGCGCTAACCCAACGAAAGGACCACCATGCGCGGATTGGCTTCGGTGCTGCGGGACGCCTGGCGGCTGGGCAGGCCCTATTTCGTCTCCGAGGAGAAATGGCCCGCCCGGCTGCTGCTGGTCACCATCATCGCGCTGAACCTGCTGCTGGTCGGCATGGACGTGATCCTGAGCTTCTGGAGCCGCGCCTTCTACAACGCGCTCCAGGACAAGGACTGGGACAGCTTCATCGGCCTGCTGTTCTTCTACCGCCGCACCAGCGAGGGGCTGATGCCCGGCTTCTGCCTCGTCGCCGCCCTCTACATCGCCGTCGCGGTCTATCGCACCTATCTGAACCAGTGGCTGCAGATCAACTGGCGCCGCTGGCTCACCCGCCACTTCATCACCCGCTGGCTGGGCGAGCGCACCTACTACACGATGAGCCTCGGCGGCCAGGCCGGCGGCACCACCACGGACAACCCGGACCAGCGCATCGCCGAGGATCTGCGCAGCTTCGTGGGCGACACGCTGTCGCTCAGCCTCGACCTGCTGTCCAACGTGGTGTCGCTGTTCAGCTTCGTCGCCATCCTGTGGTCGCTGTCCGGCCCGCTCACCCTGCTCGGCGTGTCCGTGCCCGGCTACATGGTGTGGGTGGCGCTGATCTACGCGGCGGTGGGGACGTGGCTGACCCATCGCGTCGGCTGGCCGCTCGCCGGGCTGAATTTCCGCCAGCAGCGGGTGGAGGCGGATTTCCGCTTCGCCCTGGTGCGGCTGCGCGAGAACGTGGAGGGCGTGGCCCTGCACGACGGCGAGGCGGAGGAGCAGCGCGGCCTCGCCGAGCGCTTCACAGCCCTCGCCGCCAACTGGTGGGCGATCATGCGGCGCACCAAGGCGCTGAACGCGCTGGTCGCCGGCTACGGCCAGGTGGCCACCGTGTTTCCCATCATCGTCGCCGCCCCGCAATATTTCGCCGGCACCATGACGCTGGGCGGGCTGACCCAGACCGCCGGCGCCTTCGGCCAGGTGCAGAGCGCCATGTCCTGGTTCGTCAACTCCTACGCCTCGCTCGCCTCCTGGCGCGCCACCGTCGCCCGCCTCACCAGCTTCGAGGCGGCGATGACCGAGGCCCACGCCCAGCACGGCCTCACCACCCAGCGCACCGAAACCGGCGCCTACCGGCTGGAGGACGTCACCCTGCGCCTGCCCGGCGGAAAAATGCTGATGGAGCACGCCGACCTCACCCTCGCGCCCGGCCAGTCCGTGCTGATCACCGGCCGCTCCGGCGCCGGCAAATCCACCATCTTCCGGGCGCTGGCCGGCATCTGGCCGTTCGGCGCCGGCCGCCTGCTGCGCCCCTCCGGGCGGGTGCTGTTCCTGCCCCAGCGGCCCTACATCCCGCTCGGCACGCTGCGTCACGCCGTCTGCTACCCGGACGCGCCGGACGCCCATGGTGACGCCGCCATCCGCGCCGCCCTCGAGCGCACCGGGCTCGGCGCCCTGGCCGACCGGCTGGACGAGGACGATGCCTGGGGCCAGCGCCTCTCCGGCGGCGAGCAGCAGCGCCTGGCCATCGCCCGCGCCCTGCTCACCCGGCCGGACTGGCTGTTCCTCGACGAGGCCACCGCCAGCCTGGACCCCGAGAGCGAGGCCGAACTCTACACCGCCCTGCGCGAGGACCTGCCGGCCACCACGCTGGTCTCCATCGCCCACCGCCCCACCGTCGCCCGCTGGCACGACCGCCATCTCAGCGTCGGCGACGGCGCGGTGCGCGACGCGGCCTGAATGTCCCCGCTCGCCTCGCTGCGCCTGCTGCTGCCCTATCTGCGGCCGTTCCGCTGGCAGGTCGCGGGCGCCGCCACCGCCCTGCTGATCGCCGCCGGGCTGCTGCTGGCGCTGGGTCAGGGCGTGCGCCTGCTGATCGACACCGGCTTCGCCAGCGGCGACGCCACGCGGCTGAACCACGCGGCGCTGATCATGTTCGCCGTGGTCGCCGCCCTCGCCTTCGCCACCTTCGCCCGCTACTTCCTGGTCTCCTGGCTCGGCGAGCGCACCGCGGCCGATCTGCGGCGCGACCTGTTCAACCACGTCATCACCCTCTCGCCCGAATTCTTCGAGACCGCCCGCACCGGCGACATCCTCTCGCGCCTGACCGCCGACATCGCCGTGCTCCAGGCGCTGATCGGCTCGGCCCTGTCGCAATGGCTGCGCAACGCGCTGCTGCTGGTCGGCGCGCTGGCGATGCTGGTGGTGACCAGCCCCAAGCTGGCCGGCGTGGTGGTGCTGGTGGTGCCCTTCGTGGTCGGGCCGCTGGTGCTGTTCGGCCGGCGCGAACGCCGCCTGTCCCGCGCCGCCCAGGACCGCATCGCCGATCTCGGCGCCCATGCCGAGGAAAGCATCGCCTTCCTGCGCACCGTCCAGGCCTTCACCCACGAGGCGGCCGACCGCGCCGGCTTCGCCGCCGCCGTGGAACGCTCCGTCGCCACCGCCACCCAGCGCATCCTCACCCGTGCCGGGCTGATCCTGGTGGTGATCCTGCTCGGCTTCGGCGCCATCACCTTCAGCCTGTGGGTGGGCGGGCGCGACGTGATCGCGGGCGCGATGACCGGCGGCGAGCTCTCGGCCTTCGTGTTCTACGCCGTGCTGCTCGCCAGCTCGGGTGCCACGATGAGCGAGCTGTGGGGCGATCTGCAACGCGCCGCCGGGGCCGCCAGCCGGGTGATCGACCTGCTCGCCGAACGCCCATCCATCACCGCCCCGGCCCACCCCGCCCGCTTCCCCACGCCCGCCATCGGCACCATCGCCTTCGACGACGTGCATTTCCGCTACCCCGCCCGCCCCACCGCCCCGGCGCTGGACGGGCTGAGCTTCACGGTGAATCCCGGCGAGACCGTCGCCCTGGTCGGCCCTTCCGGCGCCGGCAAGACCACCGTGTTCCAGCTGCTGCTGCGCTTCTACGACCCGCAATCCGGCCAGATCCGCATCGACGGCACCGACATCGCCACCACCGACCCCGCCGAGCTGCGCGGGCGCATCAGCCTGGTGCCGCAGGACCCGGTGATCTTCAGCACCACCGCCCGCGACAACCTCCGCTACGGCCGCCCCGACGCCACCGAGGCCGAGCTCCACGCGGCGCTCACCGCCGCCTCCGCCACCTTCCTGCTCGACCTGCCCCAGGGGCTGGACACGTTCCTCGGCGAGAAAGGCGTGCGCCTGTCCGGCGGCCAGCGCCAGCGCATCGCCATCGCCCGCGCCCTGCTGCGCGACGCCCCCATCCTGCTGCTCGACGAAGCCACCAGCGCGCTGGACGCGGAATCCGAAGCCGCCGTGCAACAGGCCCTCACCCACCTCGCCCAGGGCCGCACCACCCTGGTCGTCGCCCACCGCCTCGCCACAATCCGCCGCGCCAGCCGCATCCTGGTGATGGACCAGGGCCGCATCGTCGCCAGCGGCACCCATGACAGCCTCAGCCGCGAAGGCGGGCTCTACGCGCGATTGGCGAGCTTGCAGTTCGCGGCTTGAAGGAAGGAAGGCGGGGGCTCCGCCCCTCGACCCCGCTGGGGGCGACGGCCCCCAGACCCCGCGGACATGCGGGATCGCCTCGGGAATGACCCAAGGTGAAAATTTGAACAAGCCGTTGAAGTTGCGGGAAAAGCGCGGATTTCGGGGGCGGGCGGACCTCATCCCGACCATTCGTCGGCGCGCGGCACGGTGATTTTCCGGCGCTTGCCGGATGGACCGAGAATTCGGGGAATGACCGCCCAGTTCACGG
>CAMFLK010000155.1 GCA_945957135.1 uncultured Rhodospirillales bacterium | reverse complement strand
TAGGAGTCCGTCTCGTGGGCTCGGAGATGTGTATAAGAGACAGGGTGGATGGATATCTGCGGCGGCCCGACTTGCACCTTGAACGCCATCTCGTTGTTCCCCCCGAACATGTCGCCCAAGGCTACACGAGGCGCGGTGGGTGGGTATATGGCGCCAATCTTCACGCAAAATTTTCCACAACTGTGGGTGATAGGGCGTGCGCGGGCGGCGGGAGCCGCTACAGTCCCGCACCGTTGCGCCGCCGGCGGCCGGGCCGGCGGTCGCATTGCGCACGGCGTGGGCTCCGGTATCCTGGCTTGGCACGGGGGGTGTGTGATCGATGCCTGGCGACGATTTGATATTGAAGATCGAGACCGGGCCATCCGCGGATGCGCTGTTCCCGGTCGCGCTGCATGCCGAGGAGGAGCTGAACCAGCCGTTTCTTGTCGTCGTCGATTTCCATTCCGCGACCGAGGGCTTGGCGGCGAACGATTTCATCGACAAGGCGATGTGCATCTCGGTCAACCAGCCCGGGCTCGACTCGCCGCGCTATTTCCACGGCGTCATCCGCAGCTGGATCGACAAGGGCGGGCCGGACGGGGCCTATAATTACCGCGCTGAGATCGTGCCGGCATTCTGGTTCACCAGCCAGACGGCGGATTGCCGTATCTATCACGACATGACAACGGTCGATATCCTGACGCAGATTTTCGGCGACTACGGCATCAGTGACTACCAGTTCAACATCCAGGGCAGCCGCACCCAGCGCCCCTATACCGTCCAGTTCAACGAAACGGACCTCGATTTCTGCAAGCGGCTGATGGAGGAGGAGGGGTATTTCTACTTCTTCACCCATACGGCCAGCGCCCACACCATGGTGGTGGCCGACGACAACGTGGCCTTCACCGCGCTGGCCAATGCGACGCTGGTGCTGTCCACCGATACCGGCAGCCTGTGGGACAGCGCGATCACCGGCTGGCAGGGCCGGCAGCGCTCGGCCGAAGGCAAATACACGCTGTACGACTACGACCCGATGAACCCCAGCACCGAGGTCACGGGCAACCACTCCACGCTGCTCGGCCATTCCAATGTGGGCAAGCGCGACGTGATGGAATGGCCGGCGCTGACCACGGTGGCGGACACCGCCGGCGCCCGCGCCAAGATCCGCCAGGAGGCGGCCGAGGCCGACCACATCCTCTATGATGGCGGCTCGACGAACAGCGAAATGATTCCCGGCGGCAAGTTCACCGTGGATCAGGAATACGTCATCCGCCGCGTCGTGCACGACGTGGTGGAGGAATCGAAGGCCGGCGGCGGCGCGGTGACCAGCTACACCAACAACTTCACCGCCTGGCCCTCCGCCACCAAATTCCGCGCGCCGCTCGACACGAAGCGGCCGGTGATGGCGGGCATCTATTCGGCCGTGGTGCTGGGTCCTTCCGGCCAGGAGATCTACACCGACGACCAGGGCCACGTGAAAGTCCTGTTCTTCTGGGACTGGCGCAAGGAGGCCACTTCGGACAACACGCTGTGGTGCCGGGTGCTCCAGCCCTGGGCCGGCAACGGCTGGGGCATGCAGAACATCCCCCGCGTGGGCACCGAGGTGGCGGTGGCGTTCGTGGATGGCGACCCCGATCACCCCGTGGTGCTCGGCGGCTTCTTCAACGCCACCCAGACCTATCCGCTGGCGCCGGGCAGCACGCCGACCATCACCGGCCTGCGCAGCCGGTCCTCGCCCGGGGGTGGGGACAGCGACTACAACGAGTTCTCGTTCGACGACAATGCCGGCAGCGAGGTGGTGAACTTCCAGGCGCAGAAGGACTTCACCGGCTACGTCAAGAACGACTGGACGATGAAGATCGACAACAACTACGCGTTGACCATCACCAACGGCAAGATGGAGACCACGGTCAGCACCGGCAACCAGTCGAACACCGTCAGCCAGGGCAATCAGTCGAACCAGGTGGATCAGGGGAACTGGTCGAACAAGGTCAGCCAGGGCAACATCAGCACTGAGGCGAGCGCGGGCAATATCTCGGACAAGGCGTCGGCGGGTGACATAGCGATCGAGGCGACGGCGGGTAAAATCACCGTCACGGCCGGCCAATCCATTACCTTGAAAGTGGGTGGCTCGTCTGTGACCATCGACAACACCGGCGTGACCGTGAAAGGGACGATGCTGTCCCTCAAGGGAGACGCGCAGGCGGAATTGGGATCGCCGATGACGACGGTGAAAGGTGACGGCATGCTGACCCTCAAGGGCGGCATGGTGATGATCAATTGAGTACAGCCGTGAGCAAACCGGGTTTCGCGAAATTGCGGGGCGCCGCGATCGCGGACCTGCGCCCGCGTGTTGAGGCGGGGCCGGAGGCGCTGGCGCTGCTGGATTCCGCCGCCGACGTGCCCGAGGCGGTGGAGGCGCTGACCGCCGGGGGGTTCCTGACCGAGGCGATGCGGCTGATCGCCCATGCCATCCCCAAGCGCGAGGGCGTGTGGTGGGTGTGCATGTGCGCACGCCACACCGCCGGCCCCACGCCGCCGCCGGCCGATCTCGCGGCGCTGGAGGCAGCGGAGCTGTGGGTGCGCCGCCCCACGGACGAAAATCGCCGCGCCGCCTTCCAGCGCGCCGAGGAAGCGCGCTTCGGCACGCCCGAAGCCTGGGCCTGCGTGGCCGCATTCTGGAGCGGGGATTCGCTGGCGCCGGCCGGCCAGACCGCGGTGCCGCCGGCCCCGCACCTGACCGGCACCGCCATCGTCGGCGCGGTGACGCTGGCCGCCGTGCGCGTCTTGCCGCTGCGCCAGAAGCTGCGGCTCGCCCAGTTCATCGCCAGCGCGCGCGACATCGCGGATGGCGGCACGGGGCGGTTGGCGCCGGAAGAAGTGTGATGGTCCGCATCGGCCGGATGGGTGCTACGATCGGCGGGCGCCATCGTGGAGATCGGGTGAGCCCATGCCGTTGACGCTGTCAGTGCTGCGCTGCCCGGACGCGGTGCCGCCCGAGACCCGCACGGTGACGGGTGGCGAGTTCTCCATCGGCCGCGGGCCGGACAATGACTGGACGCTGGCCGATCCCGACCGCTTCCTGTCCAAGCGCCACTGCGTGCTGGCCTTCCGGGCCGGCGGCTGGCAACTCGCCGATGTCAGCACCAACGGCACCTTCCTCAACCGCGACGCCGAGCCGGTGGGCCACGCCGCGCCGCGCGATTTGCGCGACGGCGACCGGCTGCGCCTGGGCAACTACGAAATCGAGGCGCGCATCGAGGAGGATGCGGTGCAGGGCTGGGGGCAGCCGGCGGCGGCGGGCCACGGTCGCGGGGCGCCGCCCGGCGGCGGCTATGCCGACCCGTTCGCCGACGATCCCTTCGCGCCACCGCCCGGCCATGGCGGCTTCGGCAGCGACCCGCTGCTCAACCCCGGCACGACGGAGCCCGGCTTCGGCCAGGCCCCGGTGAAGCTGCCGGAGAATTACGACCCGATGGCGCCCGACCCGTTCGACGCGCCCTTCACCGGCCCGACCCAGGGCGACCACGCCTCGGCCATCGAGCACTCCTTCCAGCTTCCCACCCACGCCACCCCGCCGGTCATTCCCGACGACGAGTGGGACATCGACCTGTCCACGCCGATGGCGCCCCCGCCTTCGCACCACGCGCCGCCGACGGCCCCCGCGCCGCCGCCGCCCGCTCCACCTCCACACGCTCCGCCGCCGCCCGTTTCGCCGCCGGTGGCGCCGGCCGCGCCTCCGCCGCAGGCACGGGAAGCGGCGGTGGAGGATCCGTTCGGCCTCGATGATCTGGCGCCACTCGTGCCCGCGCCCGCCCCGCCCGCGGCTGCCCCGCCAGCTTCCCCGCCGCCGGACCTGTCGGCCATGCCCGCGGCCTCGCCCTTTGCCGAGCCGGACGATCTGCCGCCCGCCCCCGTTCCGCCCGCGCCCGTGGTGCCCGCCCCGCCTGTCGCGATGGCCCCGCCACCGCCAATCGCAGCGCCCGCCGATCCCGGCGACCTCATGGCCGCCTTCCTGCGCGGTGCCCGCATGGAGGACGCAAGGCCGGCCGATCCCGCGGCGGCGATGGAGCAGCTCGGCGCGGCCTTCCGCGCCATGGTCAGCGGCCTGCGCCAGGCGCTGATCGCCCGTGCCTCCATCAAGGGCGAGTTCCGCATCGAACAGACCATGCTGCGCGCCCGCGGCAACAACCCGTTGAAATTCTCCGCCGGCGACGATGACGCGCTCGGCGCCCTGGTGGGCACCGGAAGGCGCAGCGACATGCCGCCGGCCGAGGCGGTCGCGGACTCGCTGCGCGACATGCGCCTGCACGAGCTGGCCTCGATGGCCGCGATGCAGGCCGCGGTGCGCGCGCTGTTGGACCGGTTCGACCCCGCGCCGTTGCGCGCCGAGGGCGAGAAGGCCGGCGGCATGCTGCCGGCCCAGAAGCGCGCCCGGGCGTTCGAGGCGTTCGAGAAGCTGCATGGCGAGGTCAGCCGTGCGCTGGCCGATGATTTCGACAGTGTCTTCGGCAAGGCTTTCGCCCGCGCCTACGAACAGGCGATGACCGAGGCCGCGGGCAAGGAGAGGAACTGATGGACCGACGCCGCCTGCTGATGCTGCCCGCCACCCTCGCGCTGCCCGCGCTGCTGGCGCACTGCGCCTCACCTCCTCCGCCCGCGGTGCTCGACCTCGTCATCGCCGCCGGCGCCGACCAGAATCCCGATCCCAGTGGCAAGGCGGCGCCGGTCGCGGTGCACATGTACCAGCTCGCCGCCACCGCGAAATTCGAGCGCGCGGACGTGTTCGCGCTGATCGAGCGCGAGAAGGCGACGCTGGGCGACGAGGTGATGGCGTCCGAGGAATTCGTGCTGTCGCCTGGCGAGAACCGCACCATTTCACGGGAGCTGAAGGCGGGGGTGCAGTTCATCGGCATCGTCGTGCTGTTCCGCGACATCGACCACGCCACCTGGCGCGCCATCGCCAAGGTGGCGACGAGCGGGCCGAGCAAGCTGTCGCTCAAGACCAAGGGGATCGTCGCCACGCTGGCGCCGGCGTGAGGCTCGCGTACTCGTTGCTCATGCAGTAGTGTCGCGCGGCACGCTGCCGGCTGCGTCGCGTCGTTTGGGGGTAAGCACGTTTCGTCATGACGTGGACCAACCGGGTTGTCTGGCAGGAAGGCATGTTCCTGCGCGCGCAACACTTCCAGCAGCAGGACCGCTGGCTGGAAGCCTTCGTGCGCGCCCGCACCGGCGCGCTGCGCCCCCATCCCTGGGGCGTCACCGAGCTGATGATCGACCGCGACCTGCTGACCACCGGCCGGTTCGCCGTGGCCTCCGCCGCCGGGGTGTTCGAGGATGGCACGCCCTTCGTCATTCCCGGCGAGACCAGCCACCCCGCGCCGCTGGAACTGGCGGAGGGCGCGCGCAACAACGTGGTCTATCTCGCCATTCCCGTCCGCCAGCCCGGCGCCGTGGAAATCGCCGCCGGCGAGGGCACGGAAGGGCGTTATGGGTTGCAGGGGTTCGAGGCGTACGACACCCATTCCGCCTCGCCCCAGCCGGCGGAGTTGCAGATCGGCCGGCTGCGGCTGCGCTACATGCTGGAGAGCGAGGACCGCGCGGGTTATCTCTGCATCGGCCTCGCGCGGATCACCGAGGTCGCCGCCGACAAGAAGGTGACGCTCGATGAGCGCTGGATCGCCCCGGCGCTCACCTGCGCGGCCACGCCGCCGCTCGCCGGGCTGCTCACCGAGCTGACGGGCATGCTGAACCAGCGCGGCGAGGCCATGGCCGCGCGCATGACGGCACCGGGTTCGCGCGGCGCCGGCGAGGTGCAGGACTTCCTGCTGCTGCAGACCATCAACCGCTGGCAGCCGCTGCTCGCCCATTGGTCCGATGCCGGCAACGTGCATCCCGAGGACCTCTATCGCACGCTGGTGCAGATGGCCGGCGAATTCGCCACCTTCACCGACACCACCACGCGCCGCGTGAGCAAATACCCGGCCTATCGCCATGACGACCTGCAACGCAGCTTCGCTCCGGTGGTCGCCGACCTGCGCCGTTCGCTTTCCGCCGCCATCGCCGAGACGGCGGTGCCGATTCCGTTGCAGGAGCGCCGGCACGGGCTGCGCGTCGGCCCGATCACCGACCGCAACATCCTGCGCGGCTCGGTCTTCGTGCTCACCGTGCAGGCGGACATGCCGACCGAGAACCTGCGCCGGCTGTTCCCCAGCCAGGTGAAGATCGCGGCGGTGGAGCATATCCGCGAGCATGTGATGTCGCAGCTGCCCGGCATCGCCGTGCGGCCGCTGCCGGTGGCGCCGCGCCAGATCCCGTTCTACGCGGGTGCGAGCTATTTCGAGCTCGACCGCAACTCGCCGCACTGGCAGCAGATGCAGAGCGCCGGCGGCTTCGCCGTTCACGTTTCGGGTGAATATCCGAATCTTCGCATGGAATTGTGGGCTATCCGCGGTTGAGTTCGTTACGCTCCGCCGCGCAGGGAACGAGGGACGCATGAGCGACAACCCGTTCGAGGAATCGGACGACAGCGACCGGACGGTGATCCGTCCGGCGCCCGGCGGCAGGCGCCCGGCCCCCGGCGGCGCGCCGCCACCGGCCGGACTGTCCCAGGGCGCGCCGCCGCAACCGGCGGCCCCGGCCTATTTCGACGCGGCGCCGGAGATCGGCGGCGACGCGGCGGATACGATCGCCGTGGGCGACAATCCCGTCGTCGCCGCCGCGGCGCCGCTGCTGCAACTGCTCGCCCGCCTGCGCAACACGATGAACCAGCCCAACCCGCTCGACCTGCGCGAGCGGGCGGTGGCCGAGCTGCGCAAGTTCGAACGCACGGTGCGCGATGCCGGTGTGCCGATGGAGCAGCTGCGCCCCGCCCATTACGCGCTGGCCGCCAGCCTGGACGACGTGGTGCTGAACACGCCCTGGGGCGGGCAGAGTGCCTGGGACACGCGCTCGCTGGTCTCCACCTTCCACCAGGAAGTGCGCAGCGGCGAACGCTTCTTCGACCTGCTGTCCCAGCTGCGCCAGAACCCCGGCACGTTCCTGCCGGTGCTGGAGCTGATGTATCTCTGCCTCTCGCTCGGCTTCATGGGCCGCTACCGCCTGTCGCCGCGCGGCCCGGCCGAGCTCGACAAGCTGCGCGAGGACCTCTACGCGCTGATCGTCCGCCAGAAGCAGGCGGCCGAACCGGCGCTGTCACCGCATTGGACGGGCGTCGTGGCCCCGTACAAGCCCAAGCGTGCCGCCCTGCCGGTCTGGGTGGCCGCGGTGGCCGGGCTGGCGGTGGTGGCCGGGCTGTTCATGTGGTTCTCCAACAGCCTCAACGCCGCCTCCGACGATCTGTTCGCGCGCATGATGGCCGCGCCCCCGGCGCAGATGCCGGCCATAGCCCGCGTCGCCGTGGTGGCCCCGCCGCCCCCGCCACCGGCCCCGCCCGAGCCGGGCGTGCTCGACAAGCTGCGCACCTTCCTCAAGCCCGAGATCGACCAGGGGCTGGTCACCGTGCTGGGCGACGAGAACACGCCCATCGTGCGCATCCGCAACCGCGGCATGTTCCCCTCCGGCAGCGCCACGGTGCAGCCCAGCTTCTACGGGCTGCTGGAACGCATCGGCACGGCGCTGAAGGCGGAGGTCGGGCCGGTGACGGTTGTGGGCTATACCGACAACCAGCCGATCCGCACGGTGCAGTTCCCCTCCAACTTCCAGCTCTCCACCGCGCGCGCCGAGGCCGCCAAGGCGATCATCGCCCGCACGGTGGGCGACCCCGGCCGCATCCGCGCGGAGGGCAGGGCGGATGCCGACCCCGTGGCCTCCAACGCCACGGCGGAGGGGCGCGACGAGAACCGGCGCATCGAGGTCGTGCTGCACCGGCAAGGCTGACGGCGACCTCACGGGCGTGAACGGGATTTTCGACGAGACACGATGATGGCAGTCCTTCGCTTCCTCGGATCGCGCTGGTTCCTCACCTTCCTCGGTGTGGCGATCATCGCCGTGCTGATCTGGCTGTTCGGCCCGCTGCTCGCGGCGCTGGAAGACTGGATCCCCCGCGCGGCGATCATCGCCGTGCTGTTCCTGTTGTGGTTCGGCATCAATTTCTGGATCTCCCACCGCCGCAGCAAGGCCGACGCGGCGCTTGCCGCCGGTGCCGCCGCCACCGCGGCGGAGGAGGGGCCGGATGCCAGCGCCGAGGAAGTCGCGGGCATGCGCGACAAGCTCACCCAGGCGCTGGCGCTGCTGCGCAAGGCGCGGGGGACGCGCGGCTATCTCTATGAGCAGCCCTGGTACGTCATCATCGGGCCCCCCGGGGCGGGCAAGACCACGGCGCTGCTGAATTCCGGCCTGCAATTCCCGCTCGCCGCCGAAATGGGGCAGGGCGCGGTGGCCGGCGTCGGCGGCACCCGCATGTGCGACTGGTGGTTCACCGAGAACGCCGTGCTGATCGACACCGCCGGCCGCTACACCACCCAGGATTCCGATGCGGCGGTGGACCGCGCGGGCTGGGAAGGCTTCCTTGACCTGCTCAAGCGCACCCGCGCGCGCCAGCCGCTGAACGGCGTGATCGTGGCGATCTCCGTCACGGAGATCGGCGCCGCGCCGCCGGCCGAGCGCACGGCGCATGCGCGGGCCATCCGCAAGCGGGTGAAGGAGATCACCGAGCGGCTGGGCGTGCGCGTGCCCGTCTATGCCATCTTCACCAAGTCCGACCTGCTGGCCGGCTTCACCGAGTTCTTCGACGATCTCGACCGCGAGAAACGCGCCCAGGTCTGGGGCGCCACTTTCAGCCTGGCCGGCAAGGGCACCAAGGCGGCCGACCCCATCGCCGCCTTCCCCGGCGAGTTCAAGCTGCTGGTGGACCGGCTGAATTCCCGCCTGTTCGACCGCCTCCAGGCCGAGCGCAGCCCGGAGCGCCGGGCCATGCTCTCGGGCTTTCCCGCCCAGGTCGCCACGCTGGAACAGCCGCTGGCGAGCTTCCTGCAGGAAGCCTTCGGCGGCTCCTCACTCGACCCCGCGCCCTTCCTGCGCGGCGTGTATTTCGCCTCCGGCACCCAGGAAGGCACGCCGATCGACCGGCTGACCGGTGCCCTGTCGCGCGCCTTCGGCGTGGACCAGCGCCGCGCGCCCAGCCTGCGGCCGGAGCAGGGGCGCAGCTACTTCCTCGCCCGGCTGTTGAAGGACGTGATCTTCGGCGAGGCGATGCTGGTCTCGGAAAAGCCGGGTGCCGCGCGGCGGCGCGCGCTGATCCGCACGGCGGCGTTCAGCGTCATCGGTCTGCTCACGCTCGGCTTCGGCGGGCTGATGTGGCGGGGCGATGCCAGCGGCCGGGCGGATATCGACGCCACCGCCCAGGCCCTGACCCAGTACGAGGCCACCGCCAAGGGCATCACCTTCGACCCCGTGGCGGATTCGGACATGCCCGCCATCGTGCCGCTGCTCGACAAGGCGCGCGGCCTGCCGCACGGCTACGAATTGGGCAAGGACGAAGGGCATGCCTGGTTCAATTTCGGCCTGTCGCAGGGCGACAAGCTGGCCGTCGCCGCCAAGGGGGTCTATCGCCACGCGCTGGAGCGGGTGCTGCTGCCGCGGTTGGTGTGGCGGCTGGAGGCGCAAATCCGCGGCAACCTCAACCGGCCGGATTTCGTCTATGAGGCCACCCGCGTCTATCTGATGCTCGGCAGCGCCGGCCCGCTCGACCGTTCGCTGGTCAAGGAATGGATGGCGCTGGACTGGTCGGTGGCCTATCCCGGCCCCGGCGCGGCCGGGCTGCGCGACAGTCTCGCCAAGCACCTGGACGCGCTGCTGGCCGAGCCGCTGCCCAAGATCGGGCTGGATGGCGGGCTGGTGGAGGATGCGCGGCGCACCTTCAGCCGGGTGACGCTGGCCGAGCGGGTTTATTCGCGCATCAAGCCCATTGCCGCCGCGCAGAACATCGCGCCCTGGCGGCCGGCGGACGCGCTCGGTTCCTCCGGCGTGCGGCTGTTCGTGCGCGGCTCCGGCAAGCCAATGACCGACGGGATCCCGGGCCTCTACACGGTGGACGGGTTCCACAAGGTGGTGCTGCCCTCGCTGCCCCTCGCGGCGAAGGACGTGGCGAGCGAGAGCTGGGTGCTCGGCACCCGCCAGGAGATCAACCCGCTCAGTCCGCAAATGCTGAATCTTCAGCAGGATGTGGTGAAGCTCTACACCAATGACTACGGCGCGGTGTGGCAGGCGATGATCGATGACCTGAACGTCGTGCCGATGCGCACCCTGGGTCAGTCGGTGCAGGACCTCTATCTGCTCGGCTCGCCGCAATCGCCGATGCGCGACCTGCTGTCCAGCATGGCGACCCAGCTCACCTTGTCCAAGCC
>CAMFLK010000154.1 GCA_945957135.1 uncultured Rhodospirillales bacterium | reverse complement strand
TCCCGCAGGCTTTGCCTGCGTAGCCCTGGCTTCGTTGCGGGGGACGGGGTCAAGGGCTTGAGCGAAGCGTCCCTTGACGCCGTCTCCCGCAACGCAAGCACAATCGAGAGTGCGAAGGCGCCCGCCGCGCATTTCCTCCGGCCGCGCCGCGCGGTAAGCTGCGCGCGAGCCAGGAGGAAACATGCAACCGCGCTTCGCCGTCATCGGCCTCGACCATCGCCATGTCTATGAACTCACCCAGTACCTCATCGAGGCGGGCATGGAATGCGCCGGCTACTGGCCGGTCACCAGCGATGCCGGCGTGCTCGAAGGCTTCCGCAAGCGCTTCCCCACGCTGACCGAGGTGGCGGACAAGCAGCTTCTGCTCGACGACCCCACCATCAACGTCGTCGCCATCGCCGCCATTCCCAGCGAGCGGGCGGATATCGCGGTGGCCGCGATGCGCCACGGCAAGGACGTGCTGGTGGACAAGCCGGGCCTGACCACCTTCGAACAGCTCGCCGCCGTGCGGGCGGCGGTGGCGGAGACCGGGCGCATCTTCTCCGTCTGCTTCTCCGAACGCTTCCAGACCCCCTCCACCGTGCGCGCGCTGGAAATGGTGCGCGAAGGCGCGATCGGCCGGGTGATCCAGACCGTCGGCCTCGGCCCGCACCGGCTGAACCGCAAGCTGCGGCCGGACTGGTTCTGGGACGCGAAATATTACGGCGGCATCCTGGTGGACATCGCGAGCCACCAGATCGACCAGTTCCTCGCTTTCGCCAATGTGGAGGATGCCGAGATCGCCTATGCCGCCGTGGCCGAGCGCGCGGTGCAGCCCGGCTTCCAGGATTTCGGCGAGATCGTCGTGAAATCGAAGGACGCCAGCGGCTATATCCGCGTGGACTGGTTCACCCCGGACGGTCTGCCCACCTGGGGCGACGGGCGGCTGACCGTGCTGGGCACCGAGGGCACGATCGAGCTGCGCAAATACGTGGACATCGCCGGCAAGCCGGGCACCGACCATCTGTTCCTCGTGGACGGCAAGGGCACGCGCCACATCCCCTGCGAGGGCGGCAAGATGGACTACTTCCAGAAATTCACCGCCGACGTCATCAACCGCACGGAAACGGCGATGACCCAGGCGCATTGCCTGAATGTCTGCCGGCTGGCGCTGGAAGCGCAGCGTTTGGCCACGCAACGATGAAACTTGGGCTGGCCATCGTCGGGCTCGGCCCGGCCAGCGAGCCGCACACCAAGGCGCTGCTCGACCTCGCGGACCGCGTCGATGTCCGTTGGGCGGCGAGCCGCAGCCAGGCGCGCTGCGACGCCTTCGCCCAGCGCGCGCCGTTCCCCACCACCACGGATATCGCAGCCGCCATCAGCGATTCTTCGGTGCAGGCGGTGCTGGTGCTGACCCCGCCGGCGGCGCATCTGGACGTCGCCGAGGCCGCCTTCGCGGCCGGCAAGCATGTGCTGGTGGAAAAGCCGATCGAGCTGACCACGGCGCGCGCCGAACGCCTCGTCGCCGCCGGCCGCGCCGCGGGCCGCAAGCTGGGCGTGGTGCTGCAGCAGCGCTTCCGCGACGGCGGCGTGAGGCTGCGGGACATGCTGGAAAGCGGCCGGCTGGGCCGCGTGGAGGCGGCCGCCGTCTCCGTGCCGTGGTGGCGGCCGCAGAGCTATTACGACGAGCCCGGCCGCGGCACCCTGGCGCGCGACGGCGGCGGCGTGCTGATCACCCAGGCGATCCACACCATCGACATGTTCCGCTCGCTGCTGGGCGTGCGCCGCGTGGTGGCCTCGCAAGTCCGCACCACCGGCCTGCATCGGATGGAAACCGAGGATTACGCCTCGGCCCTGCTGGAACTGGACAACGGCGCGCCGGCCACGCTGACCGCCACCACCGCGTCGTATCCCGGCCGGCAGGAGCGCATGGAGATCATCGGCGGCAAGGGCACGGCGCTGCTGGAAGGCGGTTCGCTGTTCGCGAATTTCCTCGATGGTACCAAGGAGGAATTCGTCTCCGACGCGCGCACCGGCTCGGGCGCCAGCATCATGGATTTCGACCACAGCCCGCATCGCGCGGTGATCGCCGATTTCCTCGACGCCATCGCGGAGGATCGCGACCCCCGCGCCTCCGGCGAGGACGTGCTGAAAACCCATCGCCTGATCGACGAGATTCTTGCCAAGGGCCGTTCCGCATGAAGATCACCGCCATCAAGACCTTCCTGATGCAGGCGGGCTCGCCGCCCAATTCCGGCGCCTGGGCGGCCAATTACGACACGATCAATTCCGGCTGGCGCAACTGGCTGTTCGTGAA
The DNA here is from genome assembly GCA_945957135.1 of uncultured Rhodospirillales bacterium. Taxonomy (GTDB): domain Bacteria; phylum Pseudomonadota; class Alphaproteobacteria; order Acetobacterales; family Acetobacteraceae; genus CAMFLK01. The sequence continues at coordinate 8,085 of CAMFLK010000154.1, read as the reverse complement.
GGTCGAGACCGACGAGGGCATCACCGGCGTTGGCGAATGCAGCGGCTGGCCGCGGGTGATCGAGACGGCGGTGCAGGACCTGGCGCAGATCCTGGTCGGCGAGGATCCGGGGAATATCGAGCGGCTGTGGCAGAAGATGCTGGTGGCGACGATGGGCCACGGCATGACCGGCGTGGTCGGCGGCGGCGCCATGACCGGCATCGACATGGCGCTGTGGGACATCAAGGGCAAGGCGCTGAACACGCCGGTGTGGAACCTGCTCGGCGGCAAGCTGCGCGACCGCATCCGCGTCTATGCCCATGCGAAAACCCCCGAGGTGGCCTTGCAACTCAAGGCGCAGGGCATCACCGCCATCAAGGCCGGCGGCCTGTCCAACCCGGTGCGCATGCTGGAGGCGCTGCGCTCGGCGATCGGCGACGACATGGACCTGATGGTCGATCTGCACGGCCCGCCCTGGCTGACCACGGCGGACGCCATCGTGCTCGGCCGTTCGCTGGAGCCCTTGAAGCTGCTGTTCATGGAGGACGCGATCCCGCCGGAGCATCTGGAGCAATACGCGCGGGTGCGCGACGCCGTGGCCATTCCGCTGGCCGCCGGCGAGCGGGCGGCGAATATCTGGGGCCTGCGCCCGCTGATCGAACGCGAGCTGATCGACGTGGTGCAGCCGGATACCGGCCGTGCCGGCGGCATCACCCAGATGAAGAAGATCGCCGCCATGGCGGAATCGCACGGCATCATGCTGGCGCCGCATTCCGGCTCGCTTGGCCCCGTCGCGGAATATGCCGCCCTGCACGTGATGGCCGCGGTGCCCAACGCGCTGATGCTGGAGCGTATCGAGATCGACTGGCCCGGCCGCTCCGAGGTGATTTCCCCCGTGCCGGTCACGCAGGATGGCCACCTCGCCGTTCCCACGGCGCCCGGGCTGGGCGTGGATATCAACGAGGAGGCGATCGCCCGCCACCCCAGCCAGCGCAATGTGGGGTTGGGCGGGGGCGACTACGCGAAGGGTACCGCGGACGAGTTCGTCTATGTGCAGACCAGGCTGCACCGCGCGGGGTATTTTCGCAAAAGCTGAGGCAACTTCAAGGCTGAATGCGATGGGATGCGATCTTCGCTGAGTCTTTCACGATAAAACCGTCTTTTGACGATTTATTCCTGAAATCGTCTTGAAATAGCAGTTTCATTGGATCGCAACAATGTTACCTTGCCGTCAACTCGTCGGGTTTGGATGGGGTTGATGGCTGGCAGGCGAAGCGACGGTGCGATGGAAGGGCTGATGCGTCCCTACGCGGAGTTTTCCTCCGCCCCGGCGCCGGCCGGCAGGCTGGTGTACGGGCTGCTGCTCGGCGCGCTGTCCTGGCTGGGTGTGATCTATCTGGTGCGGGCCTTCACCGTCCTGATATAGCCGCGGCATCGTTGGCGGCCTGTTGACGGCGCGCCGTGTTTCATGGCGGCTCGGCAACAAGCAAAAAGGGCTCCCCTCGCGGGGAGCCCTTTCTCGTCAGGACCGATGGTTCGGCGGATCAGCCCGCCTTGCGCCGGCGCAGCATGCCGAGGCCGGCGAGGCCGACACCGAGCAGCGCGAGCGAGGCGGGTTCCGGAGCGCGCACCGGCTGGCCGTCGCCGCCATAGACGACGAGGTTGATGCCGTTGCCGGAGGTGCCGTTGGCGCCGTTGGTGCTCAGCGCGGAGAAGGTGGACCCGCCGCTGTTGTCGTTCAGGTCGAACGTCACGGTGTAGGTCTCGCCGACCACCGTGGCGATCGCCTGGGTGATGGAGTCATACGCACCGACCGCACCGTCGTAGTAGCAGTTGCCCGAACCGCCATCGCAGGCCGAACCGCTGGTCACGTAGCCGCCGAAGGTTGCGCCGAACGTGTTCAGGTAGGTCCAGCCCACCGGCTGGGCGCCCACGACGCCCTGCTCGAAATCGCCATTGACGACCAGATTGGCGCCGCCACCGGTGGTCATGGTCACGTTGTCGAGGAAGAGGAAGGCGGGGTCTTCGCGGAAGGCGAAGCTGAGATTGGTGATCGCGCTCGAGGCGACGAAGCTCGCGCTGTACCCGGTCCAGCTGTGCGGGATCGCGGTGCCCGTCAGGTTCAGGATCACCGGCCCGACCGGCGGCGGCTCGTTCAGCGCCGCGAAGGCGGGGCTCGCGGCGGCAAGGGCGGCCAGCATGGAGGCGGAGAGAAGGAGCTTCTTCATCTTATGACCCTTGGCAGAAATGCAGGAGGACGCGTCTTTGCGTTGAAAGAAGCAATCTCCGTGCCATGCGTTGGCACAATCGAGCGCAACGAGTAACTCGTTGACAAGGTTTGCGAAAACGAAGCGATAGGGCAACGATGGAAGGGGCGTGCGCTCCCCGTTGTTCAGGAATGTAAAGAATGCCGACATTGGCATGCGCACGGGACAGGCTTGGAAAAACCGAAACAGTCAACGAAATCAACGAAATATCTGCTCGGAGGGGTCAACCCGCGCTGTAAAGCCGCCCGACTCGGGTTTTGTCCCATCGCGTGCTTCGACGTGCCGGCGATTCCGCCCGGCGCCGTCACGCGCTACCGCTTCTCGCCGCCGAGATAGGCGTCGCGGATGCGCGGGTCGCGGATCAGCTCGCCGGCCGGGCCGGAGAGCACGATGCGGCCGGTCTGCAGCACGTAGCCGTGGTCGGCGATCTGCAGGGCGAGGCTGGCGTTCTGCTCCACCATGAACACCGTCACCCCCTCGTCGCGGATGGCGCCGATCAGTTCCAGCACCCGGTCCACATAGAGCGGGGACAGGCCCATGGTCGGCTCGTCCATGCAGATCAGCCGGGGGCGGCCCATCAGCGCGCGGGCCATCGCGACCATCTGCTGCTCGCCGCCCGACAGCGTGCCGGCGCGCTGGGCGAGGCGTTCGCGCACCCGGGGGAACAGGGTCAGCATGCGGTCGTAATCCGCGGCGATCTCGGCGCGGTCGCTGCGGGCGAAGGCGCCCATCAGCAGGTTCTCGCGCACCGTCATCGCCGGGAACAGCCGCCGCGCCTCGGGCACCGAGCCGATGCCGGCGCGGATGATGCGCGGCGTGGGCAGGCCGGTGATCGCCTGGCCGTCGAAGGTCACGGCTCCGGAGCGCGGGCGGATCAGCCCGAGGATGATCTTCATCGTGGTCGATTTGCCGCTGGCATTGCCGCCGAGCAGGCAGACGATCTGGCCGCGCGGCACGGCGATGGTCAGGTCGAAATGCACCTGCACCGGGCCGTAGAAGGTGTTGATGCCGTCCAGCTTGAGGAGGGTTTCGCTCACGCCGCCCCTCCCACCGCGCGGTTGCCGAGATAGGCCTCGATGACCGCGGGGTCGTTGCGCACCTGCTCGGGCAGGCCCTCGGCGATCTTCTCGCCGTCATCCATCACGATCACCCGGTCCGACAGGCGCATCACCAGGTCGAGCTTGTGCTCGATCAGCAGGATCGACAGGCCATCGGCCTTGAGCCGGCCGATGATCTCCATCATCTCCGCCGTCTCCGTCTCGTTCATCCCCGCCGTCGGCTCGTCGAGCAGCAGCAGGCGGGGGTGCAGGGCCAGCGCCCGGCCGATCTCCACCCGCCGGCGGTTGGCGTAGGACAGGCTGTAGGCCGGCTGGTCCAGCCGCGGCGTCAGGCGCTCGCCGAACAGGGTGACGATGCCCTCCACCTCGGCGGCCAGCGCCGCCTCCTCGGCCGCGACCCGGGCGGGGCGGAGCAGGGCGGCGAACAGCTCCACCACCGGCCCGATCACCGGCACCGAGCGGCGGACCAGCGACAGGCGGGTATGGGCGCCCACCAGCACGTTGTCGCGCACCGAGAGATTGGCGAAGACGCGGCCGTGCTGGAAGGTGCGGGCCATGCCGAGGGCGGCCAGCCGCTCCGGCTTCAGCCCGGCGATGGGCCGGCCGTCGAACAGGATGCTGCCCGCGTCCGGCGTGTCGTGGCCGCTGATCAGGTTGAACAGCGTGGTCTTGCCCGCGCCGTTGGGGCCGATGATGCTGAGCAGCTCGCCCTCGGCGAAGTCGATGTCGATGGCATCGACCGCCGTCAGCCCGCCGAAGCGGCGCGTCAGGCCGCGGATTTCCAGGAAGGCCACGCTACACCGTGCCCAGCACGCCCTGCGGGCGAAAGCGGATCAGCAGCAGCAGGGTGAAGCCGTAGATCAGCATGCGGTATTCCGCGGCGAAGCGGAACATCTCCGGCAGGCTGATCAGCGCCACCGCCCCGATGATGGCCCCCGTCAGATTCCCCAGCCCGCCCAGGATCACCATGGTCAGCGCCAGCACGGAGATCTGCGAGGTGAAGGTCTCGTGGTTGATGTAGGAATACATATGGGCGGTGATGCCGCCGGAAATGCCGGCCGCGAAGCCGCCATAGGCGAAGGCCATGCCCTTGTAGCGGTTGAGGCTGATGCCGTAGGTGCGCGCGGCGATGTCGTCCTCGCGGATGGCGCGGAAGGTGCGGCCGAGATGCCCGCGCAGCAGCCGCGCCTGCATCAGCCCCAGCACCGCCATCACCACCAGCGTCACCCAGTAGGTGGCGCGGGGCGAGTCGAGCTCCCACCCCCCGGCCTCCAGCGGCGGAATGCCCGCCACCCCGATCGGCCCGCGCGTCAGCCCCTCCCAGTTCAGGATCACCAGCCCGACGATCTCGCCGATGCCCAGCGTGGCGATGGAGATGTAGTGCCCGCGCAGGCGGAAGGCGGGGAACACCAGCGCCGTGCCCACCACCGCGGTGATGAACCCCGCCGCCAGCACCGCGAACGGCACGGGCACGCCGAGATCGAGCGCCAGCAGCGCCGAGGCATAGCCGCCGATCGCCAGCAGCGCGGCATGGCCGAGCGAGACCTGGCCCACCGTGCCGGCCACCAGCGTCAGGCTCAGCGCCAGCATGGCGTAGAGCCAGCCATTGGTCAGCGTCTGCAAGATGTAGGCGATGTCCGGCACCAGCGGCAGCAGCGCGGCCGCGACAAACCCCGCCCACAGCGCCCAGGCCGGCACCCGCACCGGCCGGCTGGGGGCGATGAAGGTGCCGGTCATCGGCTCCGGCGGCGTCTGCCTCGCGGAGGCGAACAGCCCGTTCGGCCGCAGCACCAGCACCGCCAGCAGCAGCACGAAGGCGAACAGGTTGCGGTAGCTCGACCCGAACAGCGCCACCCCGTAGCTCTCCGTCAGCCCCAGCAGCAGGCTGCCGAAGATCGCGCCGGGCACGTTGCCCATGCCGCCGATCACCTGCGCCACCACCCCCTTCAGCGTGGCGTTGAAGCTCATCGCCGTGTCGATGTGGTTGTAGTACATCCCCACCAGCATGCCCGACAGCCCGCCGAGGCCGGAGGCGATGGCGAACACCGTGCGGTTCACCCGGTCGGTGTCCACCCCCATCTGGCGCGCGGCGTCGCGGTCCTGCGCCGTGGCCCGCACCGCCCAGCCCAGCTTGGAGAAGCGCAGGAAGCCGAACAGCACGCCGGCCGAGGCGATGCCGATGGCCCCGATCAGCAGGTCCATGATGCCGATCGTCCCGCCCCCCACCTGCCAGCGCCAGTTCGGCAGGCCGGAGGACAGGGCGCGCGGATCGGGCGTGAAGATCAGGTTCAGCCCCTGGTCGAGCACGAAGCTGATGCCGATGGTGGCCAGCAGCGGGGCGATGCGCGCCGAGCCCTGCAGCGGCCGCAGCCCCAGCCGCTCGATGGCGATGCCCAGCCCCGCGCACACCGCCACCACGATCAGCATGGTCGCCGGCAGCGGCGTGTGCAGATAGCGGATCGCCGCCCAGCCGACATAGGCGCCCACGGTATAGACCGAGCCATGGGCGAAGTTGATCAGGTGCGACACGCCGAAGATCAGCGCGAGGCCCACCGCCAGCAACGCATAGATGTTGCCGATGATCAGCCCGTTGACCGTGTAGTCGAACCAGGAACTCATGCCATCTCCGGCCGAAAAGCCGGGCCGGAGCCGGCATCAGGCAAAAGGATCAATCCGCTCAGCCGGACGGCTTGCTGCCATCCCACATGGTGAACTTGCCGTCGCGGATCTGCAGGAACTTGTAGCTCGCCGCCGGCACGCGGCGCGTGTTCGGGTCGAAGCTGGCCTTGCCGTAGATCACGCTCGGCACGTCCTTGATCTTCTCCAGCCCCTCGCGCATGCCCGCCCGCGTCGGGCCGTACTGCTCGGCGAGGGCCGCCACCAGCACCATCACGTCATAGGCGCCGGCGCTGAACGTGTCGGGGTCCACGCCGTATTTCGCCTTGTACTTCTTCACGAATTCCTGCACCGCCGGGCGCGGCTCCTCCGGGAAGAAGGCGGAGAAGGAGTAGATGCCGTTGGCCGCGTCGCCCGCCAGCTCCAGCATCTTGGGCGAGTAGATCGAGGTGCCCGCCACCATCGTCTGCTTGATGCCGGCATCCTTGGCCTGGCGCGCGATCAACGCGGCGTCCGCGTAGTAGGAGAGCAGCACCAGCACATCGGGATTGGCGTCGCGCACCCGCAGCAGGGTCGGGCGGAAATCCTGCTCCGTCGGCAGGTAGCCCTCGGCCGCCACCACATCGACGCCGATCTCCTTGGCCGACTTGGTGAACACGTCCTTGGAAACGCGGCCCCAATCGGTGTTGAGATACAGCACCGCCGGGCGCTTGAAGCCGAGCTTGTTGATCACGTAATCCGCCAGCCGCGGCTGCTCGTCCGCCTGGTTGGTGGAGGTGCTCCACATGTAGTCGCCACCCTTGGTGAAGTCGGGATGCGAGTTGGTGAAGCCGAACTGCACCAGCTTGCCGCGCTGATAGATCGGCGAAGCCGCCATCGAGGCCGGCGAGGCGAAATCGCCCAGCTCCATGATGATCTTGGGGTCGGCGACGAATTTCTGCGCCACCGCCACGGATTGCCGCGGGTCGGACTGGCTGTCCTCGAACACATATTGCAGCGGCCGGCCCTTGATGCCCCCGGCCGCGTTGATCTCCTCCAGCGCGAGATCGAAGCCACGCTTCCACTGCGCGCCATACTGCGCGTTCGGCCCGGTCAGCGGACCGGACACCCCCACCAGAACCGGCTCCCCACTCGCCGGAGCGGCGAAGCCCGGACGAACGAGCGCGACGGAACCGGCAATCCCGGCCAGCAAGGTACGGCGTTGGATGTCCATGCGTCTTCTCCTTCGCGCTTGGGTGTGGCGAAGGCTAATCCACGCGAAATGATCGGGCAAACCCCTTTTGCGCCGCGGCAAACCACGCTGCGGGGAGCGGTCAAAAGGCAGGGAAGGAAGAAAGGGCTTCTTTTTTGAAAAAAAGAAGCAAAAAACGTTTGATAATGAAGACTGTACACGCGGCATCGCCTCGGGAATGACCCAAGGTAAAAAAATTTGCGGGCAGCCGGTTGGGGTTGAGAAAAAGGCGCGACGGACGGAAGGGGCGGCGCGTTATCCCGACCATTCGCCGACGCGCGGCACGGCCAGTTGCCGCCGCTTGCGGCGCGGCCCGCTCGTCGGCACGAAGCGATAGGCCATCGCGCGGCGGATCGGGCGTGCGGTGGGGTGCGGCGCGGCAGGCTGTGGGCTGCGCGGGGCCGGGAACAGGCAGGGCAGGCGCGGGCCGCGCGGATTCGGAGCACCTTGTGTGCGAACGGCGGCCGGGCGCGGTTCCGGTTCGGGCGGCGGGGGCGGCAGGGTGCCGGCCTTCCACATGGCGAAGATGTCGTCCAGCCGGCCCATCGTGCCGTGCAGCTTGGCGAAGACGCTTTCCATCATCGCCCGCTCTTCCCGCCCGAGGACCAGCCGCATCCACCAGCTCATCAGCGCGGCGGCGAAGCTCTGCGCGAAGAGGGTGAAGGGGCCGGGCGGGGGCATCGGGGAAGTCTCCTGTGAACGAACGATTTCGGAACATACCCGCGCGCAGAGAACGTTGCAAGAGAAAACCCGAAAATTCCCAAAATTTTTTGAGAACTTCGGATGGGGTCGCTTCCCAAATATCGGCAAAATCCGGCCCCATTGTGATCCAGTCACGCTGGCTCCCGGCTGGCCGCGTCGCCTCAAGCCAAAGAACAAAAGATAAAAGTCTTTTTGCTTCTTTTTCTTCAGAAAAAGAAGATCCTTCCTTTCT
>CAMFLK010000153.1 GCA_945957135.1 uncultured Rhodospirillales bacterium | reverse complement strand
CGCAGCCAAAGTGAAAAAAGTTTTTTGGTTCTTTTTTTCAAAAAAGAACATTCTTTCTTCTTATCTTTCCCGCGTGGTCACTGCGGTTTTTTGCTTCTTTTTTCCAAAAAAAAGCGCTTCCTTCCTCATATCAACGATCATGAACAATGACCGCCGGCATCAGTTCGCCGGCGTCAGCGTCCAGGAAGGCGAGCCCGGCTCGCAGAACAGCGGCATGGCGTTGGCGGTGCGCACGTTGGGTTCCAGCCCCATTTCCGCCCGCAGCGCGCGGAACAGGGCGCCGTGTGCCACCACCAGCACCGGCGCCGGGCGGGCCAGGGCGCGGTTGATGGCGGCGACGGCGCGGGCGCGCAGGGCCGCGAAGGGTTCGGCCTCCGCCGGGGTGAAGCGCCCGGCCACCCAGTCGTTGAACCATTCGGCCATGGGCTGGCCTTCCTGCTGGCCGAACGACACCTCGCGCAGCCCCTCGTCCAGTTCCACCACCCGCTCCAGCGCGTCCGCCGCGATCAGCGCGGTGTCGTGGGCGCGCGACAGCGGCGAAGCGACGATGCTGGCGATGCCGCGGTTGCGCAGCAGCGCGGCCGCGGCGTGGGCCTGGGCGATTCCGGTGGGGTTCAGCGGGATGTCCACATTCCCCTGGGACAGGCCCTGGGCGTTCCAGTCGGTCTCGCCGTGGCGCAGGAACCAGAAGGCGCGGGGCAGCAGCGCCATCTCAGGCGAAGCCTTCCTTCGCGAGAACGGCCTGCACCGCCGGCCGGGCCTTCATGCGCGCGTAATGGGCGGCGCAGTTGGCCGGCAGGGGGATGTTCAGCCGCTCGGCGGCCCAGAACTCCACGTAGAACAGCGCGGAATCGGCGATGGAATAGGCGCCGGCCACGTAGTCCTTGCCTTCCAGCGCCTTGTCCAGCGTGGCGAAGCCCTTCTCGGCCAGTTCGCGGCCGCGCGCCTTCACCGCGTCGAAATCCTCCTCGCGCACCGCGAAGCGGGCCGGGCCGAACTGGCGGGAGAAGGCCTGCATGTGGATGGTGGCGACGGCGTAGTCCATCGCCTCCAGCACCCGCGCCTGGCCCTCGGCATCCTCGGGCAGCAGCTTGGCCTCCGGGTTGGTACGGGCCAGCCAGAAGGCGATGGCGGGGTATTCGGTCAGCACCGAGCCGTCGCCGCGCACCAGCGTGGGCACCTTGGACTTCGCGTTGAGGGCGACGAAATCGGGCTGGGTCAGCGAGCCGTCGCGCGTGCTCTTGCGCACCGCGTCGTAGGGCTTGCCGATTTCCTCGAGCAGGATGTGGATGCCGATGGAGCAGGCGCCGGGCGAATAGTACAGCGTGTTCATGGTCCCCAATCCTTCCTGTGCTCAGTCGAACAGCGCGCTGACCGAGGCTTCGTTGTGGATGCGCGCCATGGCGTCGGCCAGCAGCGGCGCGATGGTGGTCTGGCGCACGTTGCTGGCCAGGCGCACCGCCTCGGTGGCCATGATGCTGTCGGTGATGGTCAGCATCTCGATCGGCGAGGCCGCGACGCGCGCCACGGCCCCGCCCGAGAGCACGCCGTGGGTGACGTACACGCTGGCCGATTTCGCGCCGTTGGCGATCAGCGCGGCGGCCGCGTTCACCAGCGTGCCGCCGGAATCGACGATGTCGTCCACCAGGATGCAGTCCCGCCCCTCCACGTCGCCGATCACGTTCATCACCTCCGACACGCCGGCCCGCTCGCGCCGCTTGTCGATGATGGCGAGGTCGCAGTTGAGCCGGGCGGCGATCAGGCGGGCGCGCAGCACGCCGCCCACGTCGGGCGAGACGATCATCACGTCGCGCCCGGCATAGCGTTCCTGGATGTCGCGGCTGAACAGCGGGGCGGAGGACAGGTTGTCCACGGGGATGTCGAAGAAGCCCTGGATCTGCGCCGCGTGCAGATCCATGGTCAGCACCCGGCTGGCGCCCGCCTCGGTGATCAGGTTGGCCACCAGCTTGGCGCTGATCGGGGTGCGGGAGCCGGATTTGCGGTCCTGCCGCGCGTAGCCGAAATAGGGGATCACCGTGGTGATGCGCCGGGCCGAGGCGCGGCGCAGCGCGTCGAGCGTGATCAGCAATTCCATCAGGTTGTCGTTGGCGGGGTAGGAGGTGGACTGCACCACGAACACGTCCTCGCCGCGGATATTCTCGTGGATTTCCACGAACACCTCCATGTCGGCGAACCGGCGCACGGAGGCGCGGGTCAGCGGCAGGTTCAGCGCGGCTGCCACCGCCTCGGCCAGCGGGCGGTTGCTGTTGCAGGCGATGATTTTCATGGCGTGAATCCAGGCAGGGCGAAGCGGGCGCTGCCTTCTAGCAACGCGCCTGTAACCTGTCCATGAACCGCCGGCCTAGCTGGCCCGCGCCGCCGCCTCGCGCACGCGGCGCGCCATGGCGGCGATGCCGTTGCCCCGGTTGGTGGACAGCGCCTCGATCAGCCCGAGTTCCTTGAGAAACACGGGATCGGTCGCCAGCACCTCCGCCGGCGGACGTCCGGAATAGACGCGCAGCAGCAGCGCCACCAGCCCGGAGACGATGGCCGCGTCCGACGCGCCGGCGAGATACATCCGCCCCTCGCGCATCGCCTGCTCCATCCACACCTTGCTCTGGCAGCCGGGCACCAGATGCGCCTCGTCCGCCCAGGCATCGGGAAAGGGCGGCAGCTTGCGGCCGAGTTCGATGATGTACTGGTAGCGCTCCATCCAGTCATCGAACACCGCGAGCTCATCGCCGATCGCCGCGATGGCCTCGGCGGCGGTCGCTTCCTCGGGCTGCACGAACGGGTCCACCATGCGCGGCGATGTGCGCGCGGCGGGCCGGGGCGTCAAGGCCGGCGGCCAACCGGCTCCTTCGCGCTCATGATTGTGCTTGCGTTGCGGGAGCCGGCTTCGTGGGCGTGCTTCGCTCAGCGGAGGGGTCGTCAAGGCCCTTGAGCAAGCATGCCCAGGACGACCCCGAGCACGGCGCCCCCTCCAAAAGGCGGGGGCGCGTGTTCAAATCACAGGATGAACCGGCTCAAATCCCCCCGCGCCGCCAGCGGGGCCACGCGCTCCTTCACATAGGCCGCGTCCACCGTCACCGTTTGCCCGCCACGGTCGGAGGCGGTGAAGCTGATGTCGTCCAGCAGCTTCTCCATCACCGTGTGCAGCCGGCGCGCGCCGATGTTCTCGATGCGCTCGTTGATGTCGGCGGCGAGTTCGGCCAGCGCGTCGATGGCGTCCTCGGTGATGTCCAGCGTCACCGCTTCCGTGCCCATCAGCGCCTGGTACTGCTTCACCAGGCTGTGCTCCGGCTCGGTCAGGATGCGGCGCATGTCCTCGCGGCTCAGTGGCGCCAGCTCCACGCGGATGGGCAGGCGGCCCTGCAATTCGGGCAGCAGGTCGGCGGGCTTGGCGAGGTGGAAGGCGCCGGAGGCGATGAACAGCACGTGGTCGGTCTTCACCGGGCCGTGCTTGGTGGTGACGGTGGTGCCCTCGATCAGCGGCAGCAGGTCGCGCTGCACGCCCTCGCGCGAGACGTCGCCGCCGCGGAAGCCGCCCTCGCTGGTGCGCGCGCAGATCTTGTCGATCTCGTCGAGGAACACGATGCCGTTGTTCTCGGCGTGCGCCACGGCGTCCTTGGTCAGCCGCTCGGTGTCGAGCAGCCGGTCGGCCTCCTCGCGCTGCAGCGCCTCGCGCGCGGCGGCCACGGTCATCTTCCGGGGCTGGGACTGGCGGGGGAACATGCCCTTCATCATCTCGCCGATATTGATCATCTGGCCGGGGGGCATGCCGGGAATGTCCATCTGGCCGATCGGTGTGCCGCCCGTCTCGGTCAGGCTCACCTCGATCTCGCGCGCCTCCAGCTCGCCGCCACGCAGCATGCGGCGGAACTTGCTGCGCGTGTCCGCCGCGGCCTGCTCGCCGACCAGGGCGGTGACCAGGCGTTCCTCGGCGGCCAGCTCGGCCTTGGCCTGCACTTCCTTGCGGCTGGCGTCGCGCAGCATGGTGATGGAGGCCTCCACCAGGTCGCGCATGATGCTTTCCACGTCGCGGCCGACATAGCCGACCTCGGTGAACTTGGTGGCCTCCACCTTCAGGAACGGCGCCTGGGCCAGCTTGGCGAGGCGGCGGGCGATCTCGGTCTTGCCGCAGCCGGTGGGGCCGATCATCAGGATGTTCTTGGGCACCACCTCCTCGCGCAGCCCCTCGGGCAGCTGCTGGCGGCGCCAGCGGTTGCGCAGGGCCACGGCCACGGCGCGCTTGGCGTCGTTCTGGCCGACGATGAACCGGTCGAGCTCGCTGACGATCTCGCGGGGGGAATAGGTCGGAACTTCCATCTTCTCAGTCCTGCGTGATCGTTTCGAGGATCACGTTGCCGTTGGTGTAGACGCAGATATCCGCGGCGATGCGCATCGCCCGACGGGCGATCTCCTCGGCGCCCAGCTCGGGCACGGTCAGCAGCGCGCGGGCGGCGGACAGCGCGTAGTTGCCGCCGGAGCCGATGCCGATCAGCCCGTCCTCCGGCTCCAGCACGTCGCCGTTGCCGGTCAGGGTGAAGCTGCGCTCGCGGTCGGCCACGGCCATCATCGCCTCCAGCCGGCGCAGGTAGCGGTCGGTGCGCCAGTCCTTGGCCAGCTCGACGCAGGCGCGTTCCAGCTGGTTGGGGTAGCGCTCCAGCTTGGCTTCCAGCCGTTCGAGCAGGGTGAAGGCATCGGCCGTGGCGCCGGCGAAACCGGCCAGCACGGCGCCGCCGCCGATGCGCCGCACCTTGCGGGCGTTGCCCTTGATGACCGTGGCGCCGAGGCTCACCTGGCCGTCGCCGGCCATGGCCACGGTGCCGCCGCGCCGGACGCTGAGGATGGTGGTGCCGTGCCAGCCCACGGGGTCGTATGGGTTCGATTGGGTGTGCATGATGGCGCTAGATGGCGCGGCGCGCGGGGCACGGCAAGCACTGGCCGGATGGCGGGGATTCCGCTAGTAGGCGCGCATCATGACCCGCACCGCCACCATCGCCCGCGCCACCTCGGAGACGGAGATCAGCCTGACGCTCGATCTCGACGGCTCGGGCCGCGCGGAGGTGGCGACCGGGGTGGGGTTCCTCGACCACATGCTGACCGCGCTGGCCCGCCATGCGCTGTTCGACCTGACGCTGCGGGCCAAGGGCGACCTGCATATCGACTTCCATCACACCGCCGAGGATGTGGGCATCGTGCTGGGCCAGGCCGTCGCGCGGGCGCTGGGCGAGAAGCGCGGCATCGCCCGGTTCGGCCAGGCCGTGGTGCCGATGGACGAGGCGCTGGTGCAGGCGGCGATCGACATTTCCGGCCGGCCGTTCCTGGCCTGGCAGGCGCGCTTCGCGGCCGCCAAGGTGGGCGAGATGGACACCGAGCTGTTCGAGGAGTTCTTCCGCGCCTTCGCCATGAACGCGCTGATCACCCTGCACGTCACCCAGCTCGCCGGGCAGAACACGCATCACGTGGCCGAGGCCTGCTTCAAGGCCACGGCGCGGGCGCTGCGCATGGCCGTGGCGCTCGATCCGCGCGTCGGCGGCGCCATTCCCTCCACCAAGGGGGCGTTGTGAAGGTCTGGACCGCACATACGCGGCCGGGCGGCGCGGCCCTGCTGGTGCGCGAGGGGTTCAGCTGGGGGGCGGCGCTGTTCGGGCCGTTCTGGCTGGCGGCGCACCGCGCCTGGATCGCCGCCGCCTTCGCCCTCGCCGCCTGGGGCGTGCTGGGAGCGGTCGCGGCGGGGCCGGCCGCTTCGGTGCTGGCGCTCGGGCTGATGTGGATTCAAGGTTTGGTGGGCAACGACCTGCGGCGCTGGGCGCTGGAGCGGCGCGGCTTCACGCTGGCGCATGTGATCGCGGCGCGCAACGGCGACGCCGCCATCGCCCGGCTGCTCGACCGGCGGCCGGACCTGATCGCGGACACGCTCGGGTGAGAGTCGCGGTGGTGGATTACGGCAGCGGCAACCTCGCCTCGGCCCAGCGGGCGCTGGCGCTGGCGGCCGCGCGCTGCGGCATCGGCGCGGAGGTGGCGATCACCGCCGATCCCGATTCAGTGGCGGCGGCGGACCGTATCGTGCTGCCCGGCCAGGGCGCCTTCGCCGACTGCGCCCAGGGCCTCGCCGCCATTCCCGGCCTGCGCGCGGCGATCGAGACGGCCACCGAGGCGGGCACGCCGTTCCTGGGCATCTGCGTCGGCATGCAGCTGATGGCCGAGCGCGGCCGCGAGCACACGGTGACCGAGGGGTTCGGCTGGGTGCAAGGCGAGATCACCGCCATGGCGCCGCCGCCGGAGCTGCGGCTGCCGCAGATGGGCTGGAACGAGCTGGTGTTCCGCGCCGATGCCCACCCGCTGCTGGACGGGCTGCTGCCGGGCGACCACGCCTATTTCGTGCACAGCTACGCGCTGGAGGGCGGGGCGCCGGCCGAGATCGTCGCCACCACCGACTATGGCGGGCCGGTCGTCGCCATGGTCGCCGCCGGCAACCGGGCCGGCACCCAGTTCCATGTGGAGAAGAGCCAGGAGGTGGGGCTGCGCATCCTGGCCAATTTCCTGCGCTGGAGTCCCGCACCATGACGGGCGAGGCCGAACCCGCCACCGAGACGCTGGCGGTGGAGCGGGTCAGCGAAATGACCGACGACCAGCTCGCCGCGCTGTGCGAGGCGACGGACGCCGCGATCATCGAGGGCGGCGGCTTCGGCTGGGTGACGCCGCCCGGCCGCCAGGCGCTGGAACGCTATTTCCGCGGCGTGCTGCTGGTGCCGGAGCGCCAGCTTTTCGTCGCCTCGCTCAACGGGGTGGCGGTGGGCTCCGCCCAGCTGGTGCGCCCGCCGCGCAACAACGAGGCGCAGGCCTTCGCCGCCAGCCTGATGCACTCCTTCATCGCCCCCTACGCGCGCGGCCACGGGCTGGCGCGGCTGCTGACGCGGCGGGTGGAGGACGCGGCCCGCGCGCTGGGCTACCATGTGCTGAACCTCGACGTGCGCGAGACGCAGGACGCGGCGATCCGGCTGTACGAGTCGATGGGCTATATCCGCTGGGGCATCCACCCCGCCTATGCGCGGGTGGGCGGGCGGACGGTGCGGGGCATCTTCTACCACAAGGTGCTGCAGCCGGGCGGGCGTATCGCTTGATACCGGTGGCACGAAGCGATGACTCTTCCATCGCGAAGGGCCGGCGGTATCGCGCGCCGGGTTGGCCGGCGGCGGCGCGCCAAACAATGAATCATACCAAGGGTCATTCTTCATGACCCTTGGTATGACTCTCACGCTGTTCCCCGCCATCGACCTGAAGGACGGCGCCTGCGTGCGGCTGCGCCGCGGCGAGATGGCCGAGGCCACGGTCTATTCCGACGACCCCGGCGCCCAGGCCCGCGCCTGGCAGGATGGCGGCTGCGAATGGCTGCACGTCGTCGATCTCAACGGCGCCTTCGCCGGGCGGCCGGTGAACGCGGCGGCGGTGCGGGCGATCCTGGCCAGCGTGAGCGTGCCGGTGCAGCTCGGCGGCGGCATCCGCGACATGGCGGGCATCGGCCATTGGCTGGAGGCCGGGGTGCGCCGGGTGATCCTGGGCAGCGCCGCGGCCAAGAATCCGGCGCTGGTGCGCGAGGCCTGCGGCGCCTGGCCCGGCCGCATCGTGGTGGGCATCGACGCGCGGGACGGGTTCGTCGCCACCGAGGGCTGGGCCGAAACCTCGTCGATGACCGCCATCGACCTCGCCGCGCGGCTGGAGGATGCCGGGGCGGCGGCCATCGTGTTCACCGATATCGGGCGCGACGGCATGCTCGGCGGGCTCGACCTGGCGCGCACCGTGGAATTGTCGCGCCGCACGGCGGTGCCCGTCATCGCCTCCGGCGGCGTGGGCAGCGCCGCCGATCTGGTGGCGCTGCGGCAGGCGGCGGCGGGAACCGGCATCACCGGCGTCATCGTCGGCCGCGCGCTGTATGACGGCCGCGTCACCCTGGCCCAGGCGCTGGCCGCGCTCGCGGCGTAGCGGATCACTTCCCGACTTGTCGGTCCATCACGATTCTGCGCAGCGGGATTAACAGTTTCGCGCTTGCCTCGGCGCGCGATCTGCGGGCACACAGGCCACGAAGGGGTTTGGCCGTGCTCAAATTGCGAGTGATTCCCTGCCTGGACGTGAAAGATGGGCGGGTTGTCAAAGGCGTGAATTTCGTCTCGCTGCGCGACGCCGGAGACCCGGTGGAGCAGGCGGCGGTGTACGACGCCGCCGGTGCCGACGAGCTCACCTTCCTCGACATCACCGCCAGCCACGAGAATCGCGACACCATCCTCGACGTGGTCTCCCGCACCGCCGCGCGCGTGTTCCTGCCGCTGACCGTGGGCGGCGGCATCCGCGCGGTGGAGGACATGCGCCGGCTGCTGCTGGCGGGGGCCGACAAATGCAGCATCAACTCCGCCGCCGTCGCGCGGCCGGAGCTGGTGGGCGAGGCCGCGCGCAAGTTCGGCAGCCAGTGCGTGGTGGTGGCGGTGGACGCCAAGCGGGTCGGGCCCGGGGAATGGCACGTCTTCACCCATGGCGGACGGCGCGACACCGGCATCGACGCGCTGGGCTGGTGCCGCGAGGTGGCGGCGCGCGGGGCCGGGGAAATCCTGCTGACCAGCATGGATCGCGACGGCACCGGCGAGGGCTTCGACCTCGACCTGCTGCGCGCGGCCTGCGGCGCGGTGCGCATTCCCGTGGTCGCCTCCGGCGGCGTGGGCACCCTGCAGCATTTCGTGGAAGGCGCGCGCGCCGGCGCGACGGGGCTGCTCGCCGCCAGCGTGTTCCATTTCGGCCGCTTCACCATCGCGGAGGTGAAGGCGGCGCTCGCCGGGGCCGGGCTGCCCGTGCGCCTGCCCCGGCCCGACGCGGTGGCCGCCTGACATGCCCAAGTCGATCAAGAAGTCGCCCGCCAAGGCCGTCAAGAAACGCGCCGCGCCGCAGGGCAAGAAAGTCTCCTCCGCCCTCGCCAAGATCGCCGCCCGCGGCGCCGAAGGCAGCCAGGCGGAGGTGCTGGACCGGCTGTGGGGCGTGGTGATGGACCGGCGCACGGCCAACCCCGCCGTCAGCCACTCGGCCCGGCTGCTGTCGCGCGGCACGCTGAAGATCGCCCAGAAATTCGGCGAGGAAGCGTTCGAATGCGTCATCGAGGCGGTGGCCCGCAACCGCACCGCGCTGATCGCCGAAAGTGCCGACGTGCTCTACCACCTCATGGTGCTGTGGGTGGACGCCGAGGTGCGGCCGGAGGAGGTCTGGGCCGAGCTGCACCGGCGCGAGGGCGTGTCCGGCGTCGCCGAGAAAGCCTCCCGCGCCCGCACCCTGTCCATGGCGCTCGGCCTCAACACCAGTAAAATCCCCTGATTGGCAAAAACCCCTGACGGAGACCCGCCCATGCCCGTGAAGGGTCTCGGCGCCTACGACGACCAGAACATCTTCGCGCGCATCCTGCGCGGGGAAATCCCCTGCCGGAAAGTGTTCGAGGACCAGTTCGCCCTCGCCTTCCACGATATCAATCCCCAGGCCCCGGTGCATGTGCTGGTGATCCCCAGGCACCGCAGCATCTCCTTCGCCGACTTCACCGCCAACGCCTCCCAGGCCGAGATCGCCGGCTTCTTCCGCGCGGTGGGCGCGGTGGCGCGGGAGTTGGGGCTGGAAGCGCCGGGCTACCGGCTGCTCGCCAATATGGGCGAGGATTCCGGCCAGGAAGTGCCGCATTTCCACGTCCACCTGTTCGGCGGCCAGCCGCTGGGGCCGATGCTCGCCCGCCCGGCCGGCTAGGCCCGCGCGGCGCTCAGCCGCCCGCCCGCCGGCTCGCCTCGTATTCGCGCACATAGCCCGTCGCCACCGCGCGCAGCGCCCGGCCGATCGCGGCATAGGCCTCGTCGTCCAGGTTGGCGAAGGATATCCGCGCCGACCAGTCCGGCGCCGCGAACCCGCCGCCGTTGAGCAGCACGATGTTGTGCTCCTCCGCGAGGCGGAACACGATGTCGAGCGGGTGGACGTGCTTCTTGATGTAGGCGAACACCTCCGCCGTCACGTTCTGGCTCAGCCAGTATTCCAGGTCGAACAGCCCGTAATAGGCGTCGTACGCGTCGGGCGGATTCAGCTTCTGCCCCAGCCCGTCCAGCGCCAGCTGCAGCCGGTGATGCACGATCGCCATGCACGCCTTCTGGTAGGCCTTCGCCGTGTCCATCATCTCCGACAGCGAGAACATCGTCATCATCACCTGCTGCGGCAATGACAGGCCGGCGGTGTGGTTCAGCGCCACGTCGCGGCTGTCGGCGACGATGCGGTCGATGAACTTCACCTCGCGCGGCTTCAGCGTCAGCGCGGCGTAGCGGCGATCCAGCGCCTGTTTGATCGCCTCGGGATGGGCAGCGATCATTTCATCGAAGATATTGTCC
>CAMFLK010000152.1 GCA_945957135.1 uncultured Rhodospirillales bacterium | reverse complement strand
TGCTGGGCGGCGCCGGTCTCCTCGATGAAGCCCATGCCGCCATGCACCTGCACGCCCAGGCTGGCCGCCTCCACCCCGGCATCGGTGCACCACGCCTTCACCACCGGGGTGAGCAGGGCGAGCTGTTCGCCCTCGGTCATCGCGGTGTGCAGGGCGAGCAGCCGGCCGCCAAGGGCGAGCGCGCGCATGGTCAGCAGCATGCGCCGCACATCGGCGTGTTCGACGATCGGCACGCCGAACTGCTCGCGCTCGGCCGCGAAGGCGGCGGCGCGGCGGAAGGCGCGCTCGGCCACCGCGACACCCTGCATGCCCACGCCCAGCCGTGCCGCGTTCATCATGGCGAACATCGCCGGCAGGCCGCGATGGGGCGCGCCGATCATCTCGCCGCGCGCCGCCGTGAAGCCCATCACGCAGGTCGGGCTGCCATGGATGCCCAGCTTGTGCTCCAGCGACAGGCAGGCGACCCCGTTGGCCGAGCCGTCCGGCAGGAAGCGCGGCACGGCGAACAGCGAGATGCCGGCACTGCCCGCCGGCGCGTCCGGCAGCCGCGCGAGCACCAGATGCACGATGTTCTCGGCCATGGGGTGCTCGCCCCAGGTGATGAAGATCTTCTGGCCGGTGACGCGGAATCCGTCGCCATCCGGCTCGGCGCGGCTGCGCACGCCGCCCAGGTCGGAGCCGGCCTGCGGCTCGGTGAGGCACATCGTGCCGGTCCAGCGCCCGGCGATCATCGGGCGCAGCAGCCGCTCCTTCTGGTCCGGCGTGGCGTGGGCCTCCAGCGCGGTGATCGCGTCCTGGGTCAGCAGCGGGCACAGGCCGAAGGCCATGTTGGCGCTGGAGACCGGCTCGAAGCTCGCGAGCTTCAGCACTTCCGGCAGGCCCTGGCCGCCGTATTCGGGGTCGGCGGCGACGCCCAGCCAGCCGCCTTGGGCGAAGGTCGCGAAGGCCTCGGCGAAGCCGGCCACCGGCTCCACCCCGTTCGCGCCGAGCCGGGCGCCGATGCGGTCGCCGTCGCGATCGAGCGGGGCCAGCAGGCCCTCGGCGGTGCGGGTGGCCTCCTCCAGGATGGCGGCGGTGTCCGCCTGCGCCATCGCCTCGAAGCCCAGCACATGGTGCAGCAGCCAGGCGGTCTCGGCGGGCGGGGCGGTGACGGCCATTCGCGTTCTCCCTCAGCCCGGCAGCAATACGGTCGCCACGGCCTGGGCGGCGATGCCTTCCATCCGGCCGGTGAAGCCCAGCCGCTCGGTGGTGGTGGCCTTCACCGAAATGCGGCCGGTGTCCACGCCGAGCAGCTCCGCCAGCCGGGCGATCATCGCCGGCGCGTGCGGGGTGATCTTGGGCCGCTCGCAGATCAGTGTCACGTCGGCATTGGCCAGCATGCCCCCGCGCGCGGCGATGCGTTCGGCGGCGTGGCGCAGGAAGCGGGCGGAATCCGCGTCCTTCCACCGGTTCTCGCTGGGCGGGAAATGGCGGCCGATATCGCCCTCGGCGAGGGCGCCGTAGATGGCGTCGCACAGCGCGTGGATGCCGACATCGGCGTCGGAATGGCCGGCCAGGCCGCGCGCGTGCGGCACCTCCACCCCGCACAGCACGAGGCGGCGGCCTTCCTCCAGCACATGCACATCGTAGCCGGTGCCGACGCGCGGGGTGAGGGTGGGCGCGAGGATGCGTTCCAGCCGGGCCATGTCGTCCCCGTAGGTGAGCTTGATGTTGTCCTCATGGCCGGAAACCAGGGCCACTTCGTGGCCGGCGGCTTCCAGGATGGCGGCGTCGTCGGTGGCGCCCACCGGCGCATTGCGGTGCAGGTCGCGCAGCACGGGGTAGCGGAAGCCCTGCGGCGTCTGGGCGCGGAACAGCCCCTCGCGCGAGACTGTGGCGGCGATGACCCCGCCTGCCGCGCGCTTCAGCGTGTCTGCGACGGGCACGGCGGGGATGGCGCCGGCATGGGTGGCCAGCGCCTCCACCAGCGCGGCCACCGTGCCCGGCGGCACCACCGGGCGGGCGGCGTCGTGGACCAGCACGATGTCCGGGGCGTGCGGCGCCAGCGCCTCCAGCCCGGCGCGCACGCTGTCCTGCCGCGTGGCCCCGCCGGGCACCGGCGGCAGATGGGCGATGCCCTCCAGCGCGGCGGCGATGGGCGCGGCGTCGCCCACCGGCTGGAGCAGATCGACGCCCAGCCCGATCGCCGCGAATCGGATGACCGGCACGCCCGCGAGGCGGAGATATTGTTTCGGAGTCGCCGCCCCCAGCCGGCTGCCGCTGCCGCCCGCGACGAGGATGGCGGCGATGCGTGGGGCAGGGGGAAGGGGCGGCAGATCGCTCATGGCGGCGCAAACTCGGCCGGCCGCGCGCCGAGGTCAACTCATACCAACGGTCATGAAGAATGACCGTTGGTATGACTCTTTGTCTGGCGCGCCGCCGCCGGCCAACCCGGCGCGCGATGCCAACGCCTCTTCGTCATGGACAGAGTCATGACTTCGTGCCGTTGGCATCAGGCCGCGCCGCGCGATTGCGCCTGATGAAACCAGCGACTAGTTTGCCCAAATCATGAGCAACAGAACCAATATCGGGCGCACGCTCTCTCCGATCGATCTGGGGGGCGTGGTCATCGACACCCCGGTGATCCTGGCCCCGATGTCCGGCGTCACCGACCTGCCGTTCCGCCGCCTGGCCCGCGAACTCGGCGCCGGGCTGGTGGTGTCGGAGATGATCGCCTCCTGGGCGATGGTGCGCGAGAACCGCAACACGCTGCGCATGGCCGAGACCGACGGCACGCCCAGCTCCGTCCAGCTCGCCGGCTGCGACCCCGCGGCGATGGCCGAGGCGGCGCGCATCGCGGCCGGGCGCGGGGCGGACCTGATCGACATCAATTTCGGCTGCCCGGTGAAGAAGGTGGCGGTGGGCCAGATGGCCGGCAGCGCGCTGATGCGCGACGAGGCCGCCGCCGGGCGGATCCTGGAAGCCACCGCGCGCGCGGTCGATGTGCCCGTGACGCTCAAGATGCGCATGGGCTGGGACCATGCCAGCCTCAACGCGCCGGCCCTGGCGCGCATCGCCGAGCAGGCGGGCATCCGCATGGTGACGGTGCATGGCCGCACCCGCCAGCAATTCTACACCGGCACGGCGGACTGGGATTTCATCGCGAGCGTCAAGCAGGCGGTGCGCATCCCGGTGATCGCCAATGGCGACATCCTCACCGAGGACGACGCGGCCGAGGCGCTGCGCCGCTCCGGGGCCGACGGGGTGATGGTGGGGCGCGGCTGCTACGGCAGGCCGTGGTTCCCCGCCCAGCTCGCCGCCTTCCTGCGCGACGGGGTGCGGGTGGCGGAGCCGGGCCTCGCGGCGCAGAAGGCCATCGTGCTGCGCCACTACCACGCCATGCTGGAGCATTTCGGCCACCATCCCGGCCTGCGGCTCGCGCGCAAGCATGTCGCCTGGTATTCGCGCGGCCTGCCCGGCTCGGCCGAGTTCCGCGCCGCGGTGATGCGCGCGGACGCGGTGGAGACGGTGCTGGCGCTGCTCGACCGGTTCTACGACCCGCTGATCGAAGCCGGCGCCACCCGCCACATCCCGCGCGAGGCCGAGGCCGCGCTGGCGGAAGCGGCATGAAGAACGCCGTCGCCCGCGGCGTGCTGAAGGTGGTGCGCGGCTCGCTGCCCTCGCGCAATGCCGCCCGCCCGCCGGACACCGCCGCCCTGATGTCCGCCCTGCCGGTGCCGGTGGTGCTGCTGGATGCCGAGGACCGGTTCCGCTTCGCCAACCATGCCGCCGAGCAGTTCCTCGGCATGTCCCTGGGCCAGCTCACCCAGATCACCCTGTCCGACCTCGTGCAGCCGGACAGCCCGCTGTTCCTGCTGATCGCCCAGGTGCGCGGCGGCGAGGCCACGGTGTCCGACCACGACATGACGCTGGACGGCCCCCGGCTGCGCAAGACCGGCATCACCGTGCAGGGCACCCCGCTCGCCGAGGAGCCCGGCGCCGTGCTGCTGGTGATGCAGGACGCCTCGGCCGCCCGTGCGCTGGACCGCCAGCTGACCTTCCGCAGCGCCGCGCGCAGCGTGTCCGGCATGGCCGCGGTGCTGGCGCATGAGGTGAAGAACCCGCTCTCCGGCATCCGCGGCGCCGCCCAGCTGCTGGAGACCAGCGTCGCCGAGCCGGACCGCGAGCTCACCGTGCTGATCCGCGACGAGGCCGACCGCATCCGCGAGCTGGTGGAGCGGATGGAGGTGTTCGGCGAGAAGCCGATCGAGCGCGGGGCGGTGAACATCCACCGCGTGCTGGAGCATGTCCGGCTGATCGCCCAGACCGGCTTCGCCAGCACGCTGCGCTTCGTGGAGGTGTACGACCCCTCGCTGCCGCCGGTGCATGGCAATCGCGACCAGCTGGTGCAGGTGTTGCTCAACCTGGTCAAGAACGCGGCGGAAGCCATTGTGTACGCGGATATTCCACACGGCGAGATCGTGCTGACCACCGCCTATCAGCACGGCATGCGCCTCGCCGTGCCCGGCGCCGACACGCGGCTGCACCTGCCGCTGGTGGTGAGCGTGCGCGATAACGGGCCGGGCATTCCCGACGACATCCGGCCGCATCTGTTCGACCCGTTCGTCACCTCCAAGGCCAACGGCTCCGGCCTCGGCCTCGCCCTGGTGGCCAAGATCGTCGCCGACCATGGCGGGCTGATCGAGGTGGACAGCCGGCCCGGCCGCACCGAATGGCGCCTGCACCTGCCGATGCTCGCGGACGATCCCGCCGACGCGCTGTAGGAATCCGAGATGACCCTGCCCACCGTCCTCATCGCCGATGACGACCGCTCCATCCGCACGGTGCTGACCCAGGCGCTCGGCCGCTCCGGCTACCAGGTGCGCAGCACCTCCAACGCCGCGACGCTGTGGCGCTGGGTGGAGGAGGGCGAGGGCGACCTGGTGATCACCGACGTGGTGATGCCCGACGAGAACGGGCTCGACCTCATCCCGCGCATCCGCCGCGTGCGCCCGGAGCTGCGGGTGGTGGTGATGAGCGCCCAGTCCACGCTGATGACGGCGGTGAAGGCGACCCAGCGCGGCGCCTTCGAATACCTGCCCAAGCCCTTCGATTTGAAGGAATTGCTGGCCGTGGTCGGCCGCGCCCTGGCCGCGCCGGCGCCCGATCTGGCGCCGCTCGCCCCGGTGGCGCGCGAGGGCGAGGAGCGGCTGCCGCTGATCGGCCGCAGCCCGGCGATGCAGGAGATCTACCGCACCATCGCCCGCCTCACCACCGCCGACCTCACCGTGATGATCAGCGGCGAGAGCGGCACCGGCAAGGAGCTGGTGGCCCGCGCCCTGCACGATTACGGCCGCCGCCGCGCCGGCCCCTTCGTGCCGATCAACATGGCCGCCATCCCGCGCGAGCTGATCGAGAGCGAGCTGTTCGGCCACGAGCGCGGCGCCTTCACCGGGGCGACCAACCGCAACCAGGGCCGCTTCGAGCAGGCCACCGGCGGCACGCTGTTCCTCGACGAGATCGGCGACATGCCGCCGGAGGCGCAGACCCGGCTGCTGCGCGTGCTGCAGGAGGGCGAGTTCACCAGCGTCGGCGGCCGCCAGCCGATCCGGGCCAATGTGCGCATCATCGCCGCCACCCATCGCGACTTGCGCGCCTCCATCCGCGCCGGCCAGTTCCGCGAAGACCTGTTCTACCGCCTCAACGTGGTGCCGATCCGCCTGCCGCCGCTGCGCGAGCGCGCCGAGGACATCGCCGACCTCGCCCGCCACTTCCTCGATCGCGCGCGCGAGGACGGGCTGCCGGCCAAGTCGCTCGACCAGGGGGCGGTGGAGGCGCTGCGCCAGCACCGCTGGCCCGGCAACGTGCGCGAGCTGGAGAACGTGATGCGCCGGCTCGCCGCCCTGTGCCCGGACGAAGTGATCGGGGCGGCGACCATCTCCGGCGAACTCACGGAGGTGGAGCCGGACGGGCCGGCCGAGCCCGCCAGCGGTCCCGGCCCGGCCACGCCGGACACGCTGGCGAGCGCGGTGGAGCGGCATATCCGCACCTTCCTCGCCGCCCATCACGACGGCATGGCGCCGTCCGACATCTACGACCGGGTGCTGGCGGAGGTGGAGCGGCCGCTGATCCAGCTGACGCTCGCGGCCACGCGGGGCAACCAGATCCGCGCCGCCTCCATGCTCGGCCTCAACCGCAACACGCTGCGCAAGAAGATCCGCGACCTCGAGATTCCGGTGGTGCGGGGGCTGTCCTGAGGGCGCCGCTTCCCAAATAGGCGCGAGATGAACACCACCACCCAGGCCTCGCTGCCCGCCGGTCCCGAACCGCTGCCCGCCCCCCCGCTGCCGGCCCCCCCGCTGCCGGCACCGGTGCGCGGGGTATGGCGGCGCATCCGCGCGATCCTGCTCAACAAGTTCGTCACCATCATGCTCGCGGTGCTGGCGCTGGCGCTGGGCATCATCACCTTCGTCATGTTGGCGGCCACGCTGCCCACGCCCAACCAGGTCTTCGCCCTGGTGCTGGCCAACGTGGTGGTGCTGCTGCTGCTCGGCACGCTGCTGGCCATCCGGCTCACGCGCATGTGGATGGAACGGCGGCGCGGCTCGGCCGGGGCGCGGCTGCATGTGCGGCTGGTGATGCTGTTCAGCGTGGTGGCGGTGACGCCGGCCATCGTGGTGGCGGTGTTCTCCACCGTGTTCTTCCAGCTGGGCATCCAGGCCTGGTTCAACGAACCGGTGCGCCAGGCGCTGGAGGAGAGCCTGGAGGTCTCGCGCGGCTATCTGGAGGAGCACCGCAACAACGTGCGGGCGGACGCGCTGGGCATGGCCAACGACCTCGCCCGGGTCGGGCGCCAGTTCGTCGCCGACCCCAACGCCTTCGCCGAGTTCCTCGCCACCCAGACCGGCCTGCGCGGCCTGACCGAGGCGGTGATCTACGAGCCCGTCACCGGCCAGGTGATCGCCTCCGCCGGCCTCGCCGCCGGGTTCGGCGCCAGCCCGCCGCCCGCCTGGGCCACCGAGACTGCGCGGTCCGGCGACGTGGCGGTGCTGTCGAGCGACGACCAGACCAGCGTGCGCGCGGTGGTGCAGCTCGATTCCACCCCGGCGCTGATGCTGATGATCGGCCGCCCCGTCGATCCCGCCATCCTCGACCACATGACCCGCACCGAGCGCGCGGTGTCGGAATACGACCGGCTGGACCAGAACCGTTCCGGCCTGCAGATCACCTTCGCCCTCATCTTCGCCCTCGTCGCGCTGCTGGTGCTGGCCGCCGCCGGGCTGATCGGCCTGGTGCTGGCCAACCAGATCGCCCGGCCGGTGGGCGGGCTGATCATGGCCGCCGAGCGGGTGCGGGCCGGCGACCTCACCGTGCGGGTGCCGGAGGCCGATACCGGCGACGAGCTCGCCGGCCTGTCGCGCGCCTTCAACCGCATGACCGGCCAGCTCGCCGCCCAGCGCACCGAGCTGATGGGCGCCTACAGCCAGATCGACGAGCGCCGCCGCTTCACCGAGGCGGTGCTGTCCGGCGTGTCCGCGGGCGTCATCGGCCTGGACCACGAGGGCCGCATCGAGCTGCCCAACCGCGCCGCCGCCGCCCTGCTGGGCATCGACCTGCTGGCCGCGATCGGCCGGCCGCTCGCCGAGGCCGTGCCGGAATTCGCCCCGCTGCTGGACGAGGCCCGCGCCGCCCCCGACCGGCCGCGCACGGCGGAGGTGCAGATCGGCCCCGCCGCCCAGCGCCGCGTGCTGCTGGTGCGCATCGGCGCCGACCGCTCGGCGGCGGGCGAGGAGGAGGGCGGGCACGGGCCCGGCTTCGGCTTCGTCGCCACCTTCGACGACATCACCGAGCTGCAATCCGCCCAGCGCAAGGCCGCCTGGGCCGATGTCGCCCGGCGCATCGCCCACGAGATCAAGAACCCGCTCACCCCCATCCAGCTCTCCGCCGAACGGCTCAAGCGCCGCTTCGCCCGCGAGATCACCTCCGACCCCGAGAGCTTCGCCCAATGCGCCGACACCATCGTGCGGCACGTCGGCGATATCGGCCGCATGGTGGACGAGTTCTCCGCCTTCGCGCGCATGCCCCAGCCGGTGATCAAGCCCGAGGATGTCGGCCGGGTGGTGCGCGAGGCGCTGATCCTCCAGAAGACCGCCCATGCCGATATCGACTGGATCACCGACATCCCCGCGCAAGGCCCCGTCGCCCCCTGCGACCGCAGGCTGATCGGCCAGGCGATGAGCAACCTGCTGCTCAACGCGGCGGACGCCGTCCACATGCGCGTCCCCGGTGCGGATCGCGGCCGCATCGCGATTTCCGTGGCCGTGGAGGGGGACGAGGTGGCGATCCGGGTGGCCGACAACGGCATCGGCCTGCCCGCCGAGGACCGCGCTCGGCTCACCGAACCCTACGTCACCCACAAGCCCAAGGGCACCGGCCTCGGCCTCGCCATCGTCAAGAAGATCATGGAGGACCATGGCGGCCGCATCGCCCTGGAAGACCGGCCCCCGGATGCGGACTGGCCGGGACTCGGCACGGTCGCCACACTGGTGCTGAAGCTGACGCCACAGCACGGATGACCCCGATGCCCCGCCCACCCCCGCGGCCGCATGGCCGCTGAAATGCTCCCCCGGAGGCCGCATGGCCGCTGAGATTCTGATCGTCGATGACGAGCCGGATATCCGCATGCTGGTGGACGCCATCCTGCGCGACGAAGGCTACGAGACCCGCCAGGCCGGCGATTCCGACGCCGCCATCGCCGCCTTCCGCCTGCGCCGCCCGGCGCTGGTGATCCTCGATGTCTGGCTCCAGGGCTCGCGGCTCGACGGGCTGGGCATCCTCCAGGCGCTGCACGCGGAGGAGCCGCACGTGCCGGTGGTGATGATCTCCGGCCACGGCACCATCGAGACGGCGGTGGCCGCCATCCAGCACGGCGCCTACGACTTCCTGGAAAAGCCCTTCCAGTCCGACCGGCTGCTGCTCGTCGTCCGCCGCGCGCTGCAAGCCGCGCATCTCGCGCGCGAGAACGCGGAGCTGCGGCTGCGCGCCGGGCCGGAGATGGAACTCACCGGCGACAGCGCGGCCATCGCCACCCTGCGCGCGGCGGTGGAGAAGGTGGCGCCCACCGGCTCGCGCGTGCTGATCGCCGGGCCGGCCGGCGCGGGCAAGGAAGTGGTGGCGCGGATGATCCACGCCCGCTCCCGCCGCGCCGAAGGCCCGTTCGTCGCGCTGAACTGCGCCACCCTCAACCCGTCGCGCTTCGAGGAGGAGCTGTTCGGCGTGGAAGCCGGCGCCGACCCCACCGCCCAGCCGCGGCGCGCCGGGGTGCTGGAACGCGCCCATGGCGGCACGCTGCTGCTCGACGAAGTGTCGGACATGCCGCTGGAAACCCAGGGCAAGATCGTCCGCGCGCTGCAGGACCAGAGCTTCGAACGTCTCGGCGGATCGAGCCGGGTGAAGGTGGACGTGCGGGTGCTGTCCACCACCAACAAGGACCTCCAGGCCGAGATCGCCGCCGGCCGCTTCCGCGAGGACCTGTTCTACCGCCTCGCCGTGGTGCCGCTGCGCGTGCTGTCGCTGCGCGAACGGCGGGAGGACGTGCCCACCCTGGCACGCCAGTTCATGACCCGCTCCGCCGAAACCGCCGGCGTGCCCGCCCGCGAACTCTCCACCGACGCGCTGACCGCGCTGCAAGCCTATGACTGGCCGGGCAACGTGCGCCAGCTGCGCAACCTGATCGACTGGCTGCTCATCATGGCCCCCGGCGGGGCCGGTGACCCGGTGCGCGCGGACATGCTGCCCCCGGAAATCGGCGCCGCCGCCCCCACCTTGTTCAACAGCGACCCCTCCGCCGACATCATGGGCCTCGCGCTGCGCGAAGCCCGCGACCTGTTCGAAACCCAATACCTCCAGGCCCAGCTCCTGCGCTTCGGCGGCAATATCAGCCGCACCGCCACCTTCGTGGGCATGGAACGCAGCGCGCTGCACCGCAAGCTGAAGCAGCTCGGGATCGGGGGGGAGGATCGGGGCGTACAGTAAACGAAAGGAAGGAAGCGCGTTCTTTTTTGAAAAAAAGAACCAAAAAACTTCTGCTCGTTTGGTTTGTACATGCGGCATCGCCTCGGGAATCACCCAAGGTTTTGAGAAATCGGGGGTTTCGGGGTCAGGCCCAGCCAGGGTCTTCCCACCAGCGCGGCCTGACGATCCGGCGCGGGTGGGGTTGCGGGCGTTCCCAGGTGAGGATGTGCGTGGGGCGTGAGGGGGCGATGCCGGGGAGCGGCATCTTGCGCTCCTCCGGTTGCTCCACCTCGGGCATGACGGGCGTGCGGCCCTCGCAGGCCTGGTCGATCAGCTCGGCCAGCCAGTTGCGGCGGCGGGGCCGGCGCGGGGTGGTGCGCTTGGCGCGACGGACGGGCGCCACAGGGGGTGGCGGCAGGGTGCCGGTCTT
>CAMFLK010000151.1 GCA_945957135.1 uncultured Rhodospirillales bacterium | reverse complement strand
CAGGGCAGAGAGCATCTGCACGATCTGGGTGAAGGGGCTGGGCGGGGTCATCGGGCGGTCTCCTGTATGGGTTAACAATCAATATCTGACGGATATACGACGTCAGTTATCATGCTGCAACCAGAAAACCCCGATTTCCGCATTAATTTTCGTTAATATATCTGCTCACCATGTCCGCCGGCGGAGCCCTCCCGCGTGCCGCGACAAGGGGTCGCGGCGGCATGGCCCGGCCAAGACGAGGAAGGGTATTTTGGAA
Source organism: uncultured Rhodospirillales bacterium (assembly GCA_945957135.1). Lineage (GTDB taxonomy): Bacteria > Pseudomonadota > Alphaproteobacteria > Acetobacterales > Acetobacteraceae > CAMFLK01. The sequence continues at coordinate 10,195 of CAMFLK010000151.1, read as the reverse complement.
GAAAAAGCCACGGCGCAACCAAACGAGTAAAAGTTTTTTGGTTCTTTTTTTCAAAAAAGAACCGCTTCCTTACAGACTATCCCGCGTGTGATGGCCCCCTCAGTCCTTCTTCTTCTTTTTCTTCTTCTTTCCGACAGCCACCGACGCCGGAGCAGGCGCCGGCGCGGCCGTGACCGTCCCGCGTGCCGCCGAATGGTATTCGCGGTTGGGCATCATGTCCGTGGCCGAGGCCATGCGGTTGGAGAGGTTGTAGAAGGCCACGGTCTCGCCGAGGTCGAACAGGTCCTCGTTGCTCAGGCCCAGTTTGCGCAGCCCTTCGCGGTCGGCATCGTCGATCAGCCAGGGGGTGGTGGTCATTTTCCAGGCGAAGTCGAGCATCGCCCGCTGGCGGGGGTCGAGCTTCGCCACCCGGTAGTTCAGCGCCATCATCTCGCCGAGTTCGGGGTCGCCGGACAGTTGGCGGACGGCCGCGCCATGGGCGACCAGGCAGTAGTAGCAGCGGTTGGCGCTGGACACGACGACGGCGATCATCTCCCGCTCCAGCTTCGACAGGCCGGAGGGGGCGAGCATGATCTCGTTGTACATCGCCATGAAGTTGCGCAGGCGCTGCGGTTTCAGGCTGTAGCCGGAAAACACGTTCGGCACGAAGCCGAGCTTCTCCACGCAGCGCGCCCAGATTTTCTGCAAATCCTCGTCGAGCCCCGCGGGGTCGGGCACGCCGAGGACGGTGATGTGGTCGGGCTGGGGCATGGCTAATCCCTGAGAATCGGAAGGGTGAGGTGGCTGGGGCGGGCGGCGTTGGTGAACACCGTGTTCGCGGCGACGCGACGGCGGCGGCTGGCGCCCTCGGGCTCGCCGGTATTGGGGTTCACGTCGAATTTCGGGAAGTTGGAGGAGGAGATGTCGAGCCGGATGCGGTGGCCCGGCAGGAACAGGTTGGCGGTGGGGAACAGCGTCACGGCGATGCGCGCCATCTCGCCGGGCCGGCGCAGGCGGCGTTCGGCCGGGTCGTCGGCATAGGCGAGGCGGGCGATGCCGTCGGTCAGGATCATGGCGTAGCCGCGCGGATAGTCCGCGCTTGGCGGATGCACGTCGATCAGCTTGGCGGTGAAGTCGGTGTCCGGCCCGTCCGTGGCGACGAACAGCGTGGCGGTGATCGGGCCGACCACGCGGACGGGTTCGGCCAGCGGCGCGGTCTGGAACACCAGCACGTCCGGGCGGGAGGCCAGCGGCAGGTAGGGCGGCGCGCAGCCGAAGAAATCGGGCGATTCCACCTGGTCGAACGGCCCGCCCACCGCCACCGGCTCCAGGCTGGTGAGGTTGCCGCCGATCGTCGGCACGGGGTGGGCGGGGTCGAAATCATAGGTCAGCGGGGCGGCGCTCTCGGCGGGACTGGCGGGGTCGAGGCGCCCGTCATTGTGCAGGTGGTAGGGGCGGAATTCGGCCTCCGGCGGCGGCCAGTCCGCGACGCTCAGCCAGTCTCCGCCGTGGTCGAGCCGGCCGCCTTCGGTGCGCCGCCCGCTGCCGCCGCCCATGACGAACACGCGCACCGCCGGTTCCGGATTCGCCGTGCCGCGCATCGCGTGGTCAAAATGGCGCAGGCGGTAGGCGCGCCAGTCGCCGGCCCAGGAATCGATGGTGGCGGCCGGGCCGAATTCCACGTCGCCCACCCAGCTGCGGCTGCGGTCGCCATGCGTCCACGGGCCGAGGATCAGCCGCTGCGGCCCGCGCTTCCTGAGGCCGAGATAGTTGCCGGTGGCGGTCAGCGGGTAGGGGTCGAACCAGGAGGACATGTGCACGCAATCCGCCCGGCTGTAGCGCGCGTGGTGGCCCTCGGCCCAGATGCCCAGCTGCTGCCAGTATTCGTCGAAGGCGCCGTGGCGCCACTGGTCGAGCAGATAGGCCTCGTAATCCGGATGGTGCCGCAGCGGCGACTGCCCGGCCCGCCAGGGCATGCGGGTGAACCAGTCCCTGATGTCCTCCGCTTCCAGCGCCGCCTTGATCACCGGATCGGCCGCGGCCTCCGGCGATTGGATGGCCTGGCGATGCGCCCAGGTCGCCTGCTTCAGCTCGAAGGCGCCGAATTGCCGGATGCCGCCCTGCCAGGCATTGCAGAACCCGCCGGAATCCAGCACCTGCGCGACGAGGCCGGGCGGGTCGAGGCAGCCGAGGGCGGCCTGGGTGTGGGCGGCGTAGGACAGGCCCATCGTGGCGATGCGCCCGTCGCACCACGGCTGAGCGACGATCCAGGCGCAGGTGTCGAACCCGTCCTCCCCATCGGCGAGGTATTTGACGAAGCGCCCCTCGCTGCCATGGCGGCCGCGCGTGTCCTGGAACACCACGGCATACCCATGGTCGGTGAAATACTTCGCCAGCGCCGCGCGCGAAATCGGCGCCGGGTCGGCTTCGGTGAGCTCGCTGCGGCTGGTGTGGTCGCGCCCATAGGGCGTGCGTTCCAGGATCACCGGAAACGGTCCGGCCCCGTCGGGCATGTGCAGATCGGTGGCCAGCCGCACGCCGTCGCGCATCTTCACCATGGTGGTGGCGTTGGACAGGCCCACGCTCAGGCTTCCTCCAGCTCCGTGCTCAGCGCGCGCAGCTCGGCGGTGTGGGGGTGTTTCGTGCGGCCGGCGCGGAGGTCGTCCACGCCGATCTGCTCCACCATCTCGCCGCCCTGCATCACCCCGATCATGGGGCACAGATGGGCGATCACCGCAAGGTTGTGGCTGACCATCACATAGGTGAGGTCGCGCCGCGCCTGCAAATCGGCGAGCAGGTTCAGCACCTCGGCCTGCACGGAGACATCCAGCGCCGAGGTCGGTTCGTCGAGCAGCAGCACCTCCGGCTCGCTCATCAGCGCGCGGGCGATGGCCACCCGCTGGCGCTGGCCGCCGGAGAGCTGGTGGGGGTAGCGGAAGCGGGCGGCGGCGGGCAGCGCCACCTCGGCCAGCGCCGCGCGGATGCGGCGGTCGATATCGCCGATGCCGTGGACCAGCAGCGGCTCGGACAACGCGCGGTCCACGGTCTGGCGGGGATGCAGCGAGCCGTACGGGTCCTGGAACACCATCTGCACCCGGCGGTAGAAATCCCGCCCGCGGCGTGGGGTCATCGCCACCCCGTCGATGGTCACCCGGCCCGACCAATCGGGGTTGAGGCCCGACAGCGCCCTGAGCACGGTGGATTTGCCGGAGCCGCTCTCGCCCACCATGCCGAAGGCGGCCCCGCGCGCGACGTGGAAGGACACGCCCTTCACCGCCTCCACCTCGCCGAACCGCACGCGCAGATCGCCGATGTCGATCACGTGAGCCACGCGGGGTCGCGGGCCAGCACCGGCAGGCGCGGCTTGGGGTGGGAGAGGGTGGGCATGCAGTCGAGCAGGCCGCGCGTGTAGGGGTGCGTCGCCTGGGCCAGCCCGGCGGCCGACAGCTCCTCCACCACCCGTCCGGCATACATCACCGCCACCCGGTCGCAGAAATGCGAGACCAGCGGCAGGTCGTGGCTGATCAGGATCAGCGCCATGCCGCGCCGCGCCACGAGGTCTTCCATCAGCCGCAGGATTTCCGCCTGCACCGTGGCATCCAGCGCGCTGGTCGGCTCGTCGGCGATCAGCATCTCCGGGTCCGGCGCCAGCATCATGGCGATCATCACCCGCTGGCCCATGCCGCCCGAGAGCTCATGCGGATAGGCGCCGGCCACGCGCTTGGGGTCGCGGATGCGCACCTGGTCCAGCAGCTCGATCGCCGCCGCGCGCGCCTGGCGCTGGCTGCCCTTCTTGTGCGCCCGCCACGCCTCGGCGATCTGCTCGCCGGCGGTCATCACCGGGTTCAGCGAGAATTTCGGGTCCTGCATGATCAACCCGGCGCGCCGGCCGCGGATGCCCCGCATCGTCGCCTCGCCGGCGCGCAGCACGTCGATGCCGTCGAAGGTCAGCCGGTCCGCCGCCACCTTGGCCTGCGGCGGCAGCAGCTTGAGGATGGAGCGGGCGGTGAGCGACTTTCCCGACCCGCTCTCGCCGACGATGCCCAGCTTCTCCGCCCCCAGCTTCAGGCTCACCCCGCGCACCGCGAGGCTGTCGCCGGTGGGCGAGGGGAAGGCGATGGAGAGGTTGTCGATTTCAACCAGCATCAGAAAAGACCGGGCATCAGCGTTGCTTCGGATCGAGCACGTCGCGCAGCCCGTCGCCCAGCAGGTTGAAGGCGAGCGAGGCGACGAAGATGGCGATGCCCGGAATGGTCGGCACCCACCACTGCTCCAGGATGAAGCGCCGCGCCGTGGCGATCATCGACCCCCATTCCGGCGAGGGCGGCTGCGCGCCCATGCCGAGGAACCCCAGCGCGGCGGCGGTGAGGATGATCGAGCTCATGTCCAGCGTGACGCGCACCACCAGGCTGCCGATGCACATCGGCACCACATGGCGCAGGATGATGCGCAGGCCGGAGGCGCCGGTGATGCGCACGGCGGCGATGTAGTCGGTGTTGCGGATGGTCAGCGTCTCCGCCCGCGCCAGCCGCGCATAGGGCGGCCACGCCGTCAGCGCGATGGCGGCGATGGCGCTGGTCACGCCGGGCTTGATGGCCGCGACGAAGGCCAGCGCCAGGATCAGCCGGGGAAAGGCGAGGAACACATCCGTCACCCGCATCAGGATGCGGTCGGCGGCGCCGCCGACATAGCCGGCGACGCAGCCGATGACGAGGCCGAGCGGGGCCACCAGCAGCACCACGGCGACCACCATGCCCAGCGTCACCCGCCCGCCGAACAGCAGGCGGGAATACACGTCCCGCCCCAGCTCGTCCGTGCCCAGCCAATGCGCGGCGGAGGGCTTGGCGAGCCGGTTGGCGAGGTTCTGGGTGGCGGGGTCGTGCGTCGCCAGCAGGGGCGCGGCCAGTGACAGCACGATCAGCAGGATCACCGTGATCAGCCCGGCCATCGCCAGCCCGTTGCCGCGGAAATCCCGCCACAGCCGATAGAGCCGCCCCCAGGCGGCCTGCCGCCGCGATTCCGGCGTGTCGGTCAGCAGCCAGTCGCGCAGGGAAAGGGGAGTGTCGCTCATCGCACGCGCGGGTCCATCAGCCGGTAGAGCGCATCGGCCAGCAGGTTGAACACCAGATAGGTCAGCCCCACCACCAGCGTGGCGCCCAGCACCGCGTTCATGTCCGCGTTCAGCAGCGACACGGTGAGGTACTGGCCGAGGCCGGGCCAGGAGAACACCGTCTCCGTCACCACCGCCCCTTCCAGCAGCCCGGCATAGGTCAGCGCGATGACGGTGACGAGGCGCACGGAGATGTTGCCGAAGGCATGCCGCCAGATCACCCGCAGCGGGGAAAGTCCCTTGGCCCGCGCGGTGGTGACGTATTCGCCGTGCAGCGCATCCAGCATGAAGGCGCGGGTCATGCGCGCGATATAGGCCATGGAGAAATAGGCCAGCACGCCCGCCGGTTGCAGCATGTGGGCGACGGCGTCGCGGAACGCACCGTAATCGCCGGCGATCAGCGAGTCGATGCTGAGCAGCCCGGTCACCGGCGTCACCATGTCCTCATACGCGACACTCTGCCGCCCCGGACCGGGAGCCCAGCCCAGGGTCGCGTAGAACAGCAGCAGCGACACCAGGGCGAGCACGAAGATCGGCACCGAATGCCCGGCGAGGCAGATCACCCTTATCGCCTGATCCGTGCGCGTGCCCTGGCGCACCGCGGCGAGCACGCCGAGCGGCACGCCGATCAGCATCGCCATCAGGATCGCCAGGGTCGCCAGCTCCAGCGTCGCCGGAAAGAAGCGGGCGATGTCGGCCCACACGGTGTTGGACGTCATCACCGAGCGGCCGAGATCGCCATGCAGCAGGTTGTTGACGTAGATGGCGAACTGCACCGGCAGCGGCTTGTCCAGCCCCAGCTCCAGCCGCGTGCGCTCCACCACGTCCATCGGCGCGCGGTCGCCCACGATGGCCAGCACCGGGTCGATCGGCATCACCCGCCCGATCAGGAAGGTGACCAGCACCAGGCCGAACAGCGTGATGGGCACGCTCGCCAGCGTTGCCGCCAGCGAGCGCCAACGTCCCTTCATCAGGTCTTATACGTGTTGACGTAGGAGGTGGTGTCGGCCAGCGGCGCCACCACGAAGCCGTGCACGTTCTTGCGCATCACCGCCGTCTCGATGTTCTGCAGCATCATCGCGAAGGGGCTGCGCTGCTGGCTGTCGCGCTGCATCGACTGGTACTCGGCGATGCGCTTGGCCTGATCGGTCTCCTTCACCGCGGCGATGGCGCGGTCCGACAGATCCTTGTCGAGCCACGAGACGCGCCAGGCGGAGGTGCGCTGGCGGGAATTCTCGCCGTTGTCGGTGTTGATGTTGAAGGTCTCGGCGTTGGAGTGCGGATCGAAATAATCCGAGCCCCAGTTGCTGATCGACATCTCGTGCTGGCGGGCGCGGATCTTGGTCAGCACCGCGCGCCCCTCGCCGGAGATCAGCTTCACCTTGATGCCGATATCCGCGAGATTAGCCTGGATCGCCTGGGCGATGTCCGCCGTCGGCTGGGTGGCCGCGTGGTCGAGCGTGATCTCGAACCCGTCGGGCAGCCCGGCCTCGGCCAGCAGCGCCTTCGCCTTGGCCACGTCGCGGCGGAAGGGCTGGTCGTCGATCGCGCCGGGGAAGCCCTCCGGCACGAAGGACTGGTGAACCTTGTAGGTGGTGGGCACGATGTTCTTCTGGATGCCGTCGTAATCCAGCGCCCATTTGATCGCCTGGCGCACCGCCGGCTTGGCGAGGTTCGGGTTCTTGGTGTTCATGCCCAGATACATGATGTAGCTGCGCGTGGCGGCGGAGAGGGTGAAGGCATCCGGCGCCGCCACGGCCGCCTTGATCTGGTCGGGGCTGAGGTTGCGGGCGATGTCGATGTCGCCCTGCTTGAGCTGGAGGAACTGGGCCGAGGGGTCGGGCACGTGGCGGATCAGCACGCGCTTCAGCTTCGGCGCCTGCGGCCCGTTGGGGTTGGGCTCCAGCACCACGCTCTCGCTCGGCTTCCACGAACGCAGCACCCACACGCCCGAGCCGGCGGAGGCCGATTTCAGCCAGCCGGTGCCGAGATCGTCGCCCTGGGCGTGGCTCATCGTCACCGCCTTGTCCACCACGGCGCCCACGGTGGCCGACAGGCAGTAGAACAGGAAGCTCGGCGCCTGCTTCTCCGCCACCGTCAGCACCAGGGTCGCCGGGTCGGTGGCGCGGATGCGCGCGTCCGCGTTCTCCTTGGTGAAGCCGAACTGGGTGATGATGAAGGCGGGCGACTTGTTCAGCTTCACCGCGCGCTGAAGGCTGAACGCCGCGTCCTCGGCGGTGACCGGATTGCCGCTGGCGAATTTGCGGCCGGGCTTGATCTTGAAGGTGTAGGTCAGCCCGTCCTCGGAGACCGTCCAGCTCTCGGCGAGCGCGCCGATCACCTCCGTGGGCTTGTCCGGGTTCGGCCGGATCAGCCGCTCATAGCAATTGTCAACGATCTCGCTGCCGCTGAACTCGAACACCTCGGCGGGGTCGAGGCTGATCAGGTCGTCGATCTGTTTGCCCATCACCAGCACGTCCTTGGGCGTGTCGGCGAAGGCGGCGTAGGACAGGAAAGGCGTCGCGGCGGTGGAGGCCAGGACGGCGCGGCGGGTCAGCATGAAATATCGAACTCCAGCTCAGGTCTTGTACACGTTGGTATAGACGGTGCGGTCGGACATCGGCGCGATGACGAAATCCATCACGTTCTTCCGCATCACCGCGATCTCGATGGATTGCAGCATCAGCGCGAAGGGGCTGCGGCTCTGGTGGTCGCGCTGCATCTTCTCGTATTCGGCGATTCGCTTGGCCTGATCGGTCTCCTTCACATTGGCGGCCGCGCGATCGGAAAGGTCCTTGTCCTGCCAGGAGGATCGCCAGGCCAGGGTGCGGTTGCGCGCGGCATCGGTGTTGTCGGTGTTGATGTTGAAGGTCTCGGCGTTGGAGTGCGGATCGAAATAATCCGACCCCCAGGACAGCAGGGCCAGCTGGTGCTGCCGCGCGCGGGTCTTGGTGATGACCTGCCGCCCCTCGCCCGACAGCAGCGTCACCTTGATGCCGATGGCGCCGAGATTGGCCTGCAACGCCTGGGCGATGTCGGCCGTGGGCTGGATGGAGGCGTGATCCAGCGTGATCTCGAACCCGTTGGGCAGCCCGGCCTCGGCCAGCAGCGCCTTCGCCTTGGCCACGTCCAGCTTGAACGGCTGGTCGGTCAGTGCCGCGGGGAAGCCCTCCGGCAGGAAGCCCTGGTGAATCTTGTAGGTGGAGGGCGTGATGTTGTCCTGGATGGCGTTGTAGTCGATCGCCCATTTGATCGCCTGGCGCACCTGCGGCTTGGCGAGATTGGCGTTGTTCTGGTTCATCGCCACATACAGGATGTAGCTGCGCGCGGCCGAGGACAGCTTGAAGTTCGGATCGGACTTGGCCGCCTTGATCTGGTCGGCCACCAGGTTGCGCGCCACGTCGATATCGCCCTGGCGCAGCTGGAGCAGCTGGGCCGAGGGGTCCGGCACATGGCGGATCAGCACGCGCTTCAGCTTGGGCATCTTCGTCGCGTTCGGGTTGGGCTCCAGCATGATGCTCTCGCTGGCCTTCCAGTTGCGCAGCACCCAGGAGCCGGAACCGGCCGAGGTGGTCTTCAGCCAGCCATTGCCATAGTCGTCGCCCTGGGCGTGGCTCATCACCACCGCCTTCTCCACCGCGCTGCCGACATTGGCGGAGAGGCAATAGAGCAGGAAACTCGGCGACTGCTTCTCCGACACCGTGACCGCCAGCGTGTCCGGGGCGGTGGCGCGGATGCGCTGGTCCACATTGTCCTTGGTGAAGCCGAACTGGTTGATGATGAAGGCCGGCGCCTTGTTCAGCTTCACCGCGCGCTGCAGGCTGAACGCCGCGTCCTCGGCGGTCACCGGCGCGCCGCTCGCGAATTTCGGGCCGGCGCGCATCTTGAACGTGGTGGTCAGCCCGTCATCGGAGACCGTCCAGCTTTCGGCCAGCTCGCCGCGCAGCACGGCGGGGTTCTCCGGGTCCGGGCGCACCAGGCGCTGGTAGCAGTTGTTGGAAACCTCGCCGCCGGTGAACTCGAACGCCTCGCCCGGGTCCATGCTCACCGCGTCGTCGATCTGCATGCCCATCACCAGCACGTCCTTGGGCGTGTCGGCGAAGGCATCGTAGGACAGGAACGGCACCGAAGCGGCGGCGGCCAGCGTGGCGCGGCGGGTCAGCATGGGGAACTCCCGTTTCACATTCGCGTCACCATAGTTTCCCCGCGAGCAAACGGAAACCGCGTTGCAATCGGATACACATTTCTGCCTCTCCGCCGAACTCGCCGCCGCCCGGGCCTGCACGCTCTGCGCGGCGGAACTGCCACTCGGCCCCCGCCCGGTGCTGCGCGCCAGCCCCACCAGCCGCATCCTGATCATCGGCCAGGCCCCGGGCACCCGCGTCCACGCAACCGGCATCCCCTGGAACGACGCCTCCGGCGACCGGCTGCGCGACTGGCTCGCCCTGGACCGCACCAGCTTCTACGACGACTCCCGCATCGCCATCCTCCCCATGGGCCTGTGCTATCCCGGCCGCCAGCCCAAAGGCGGCGACCGCCCGCCCATGCCGGTCTGCGCCCCCACCTGGCATCCCCGCCTGATCCCCCTGATGCCCGAACTGCGCCTGACCCTGCTGGTCGGCCACCACGCCATCTCCCGATACCTCGGCCGCGGCACCATGACCGCGCAAATCGCCGCATGGCGCCCCCACGCCCCGACCCGCTTCCCCCTGCCGCACCCCTCCTGGCGCAGCCTGATCTGGGAACGCCGCAATCCCTGGTTCGCCATCGAGGTGCTGCCGGTGTTGCGGGAGGTGGTGAAGGAAGTGATGAAATGAGGGGGCGAAGAAGGAAAGAATTGGAAGATAAGGAAGCGGTTCTTTTTTGAAAAAAAGAACCAAAAAACTTTTGATACTTATCGCATCTGCTCATTTGTATTTATCATATCGCGTCCCCCATCCCACCTCGTCTTGGTTTGGCCTGTCCCGACCGTCCTGCCGCATTGACCGAAAATTTTTTGAAAAAATGCATTTTGTTCTTGCGGCGGCCGCTGGCGGTTGGTAAGAAACGGGCATGTTCATGGAGCGTTCATCTTCCTTCAGGACCAGCCTCGGCGAGAACCTCGCC
>CAMFLK010000150.1 GCA_945957135.1 uncultured Rhodospirillales bacterium | reverse complement strand
CCATCGCGCTGTCCTGCCGCCCGCGCCTGCTGATCGCCGACGAGCCGACCACGGCGCTCGACGTCACCGTGCAGGCCCAGGTGCTGCGCCTGTTGCGGGCCCTTCAGGCCGAGACCGGCATGGGCATGATCTTCATCACCCACGACATGGGCGTGGTCGCCGAGCTGGCCGACGAGGTCGCGGTGATGCGCATGGGCCGCAAGGTGGAGCAGGGCGAGGTCAACCGCATCTTCACGGCGCCGGAGCATCCCTACACGCGCCATCTGCTGGCCGCGGTGCCGGTGCTCGGCAGCCTCGGCGCCGAGGAACTGCCCCGCGCCTTCGACCTCGAGGGCGTGCGGGCCGCGCCGCAGGACACGGTGCGCGCGGCGGAAACGCCGGTGATCGAGCTGCGCGGCCTGACCACGCGCTTCGACGTGCGCCGCAATTTCCGCCTGCGCGGGCGGGTGCACGCGGTGGAGCAGGTGAGCCTGACGGTGCGGCCGGGCGAGACGCTGGCGCTGGTGGGCGAGAGCGGCTGCGGCAAGTCCACCACCGGGCGCAGCATCATCCGGCTGGAGGAACCCAGCGGCGGCACCATCCTGCTCGACGGCGACGACGTGACGCGGCTGTCCGCCGCCAGCGAGGCGCGGCTGCGGCGGGAGGTGCAGTTCGTCTTCCAGGACCCGTTCGCCTCGCTCAACCCGCGCCTGACCGTCGGCTTCTCCATCGCCGAGCCGATGCTGACCCACCGCATCGCCAAGGGCGCGGAGGCCCAGCGCCGGGTCCACGATCTGCTGCGCGAGGTGGGGCTGACCGCCGAGCACGCCAACCGCTACCCGCACGAACTCTCCGGCGGCCAGCGCCAGCGCGTGTGCATCGCCCGGGCGCTGGCCAGCAGCCCGCGCCTGGTGATCGCCGACGAGGCGGTGGCCGCGCTGGACGTGTCGATCCGCGCCCAGGTGGTGAATCTGATGATGGACCTGCAAGCCCGGCTCGGCCTGGCGATGCTGTTCATCAGCCACGACATGGCGGTGGTGGAGCGGGTCAGCCACCGCGTGGCGGTGATGTATCTCGGCCAGATCGTGGAGATCGGCGCGCGCCAGGCGGTGTTCTCCGCTCCCGCCCATGCCTACACGCAGCGCCTGCTCGCCGCCGTGCCGATCCCCGACCCCGCACGGCGGGACCGTTCGATGGAGCTGGACGACAGCGAGGTACCCAGCCCGCTGCGCCCGCTCGACAGCCCGCCCATCGTCGCCCCCCTGGTGCAGGTGGGGCCGGATCATTTCGTCGCCCGCCACTCGGTGGGCGGCCGCTATTGAGGAGGAATTCGAAGATGCTGCGCAGAACTCTGCTCATGCTGGGCGTGGCCCTGCCGTTCGCGGCCGGGCTGGCGCCGGCGGCGCGGGCCGCCGGGGACGTGGTGGTGGCGCTGGACGCCAACATCATCGGCCTCGACCCCGCCGACCTGAACGACAACCTGTCGATGACCGCCTCGCGCACCATGCTGCAGGGGCTCTATGGTTTCGACAAGGACATGAAGATGATCCCGGTGCTGGCCGAGAGCACCGATGCCAGCGCCGACGCGATGACCTACGTGATCCATCTGCGCAAGGGCATCATTTTCCATGACGGCGCGCCGTTCAACGCCGAGGCGGTGAAGACCTCGTTCGACCGCGCGCGCAACCCGGACAACCACCTCAAGCGCGCCAGCCTCTACGCGCCGATCGACAAGATCGAGGTGGTGGACAACGACACGGTGAAGATCACGCTGAAATATCCGTTCGGCGCCTTCATCAACAATCTCGCCCATCAGGCCTACGCGATTTCCAGCCCCAAGGCGATCGCCGAGTTCGGCAAGGAGCTCGGCCGCCATCCCAGCGGCACCGGCCCGTACAAATTCGTCTCCTGGGGCACGGACACGCTGAAGGTGGCGAAGAACGAGAAATACTGGAAGCCGGGCCTGCCCAAGGTGGACAGCATCACCATCCGCTCGATGCCCGAGAACGGCGTGCGGCTGGCGGCGTTGCAGGCGGGTGAGGCGCAATACATCTACCCGATGCCCCCGGAGCTGGTGCGCGTCGTGGAGAAGGACCCGCGCATCGACGTGGTGTCCGCTCGCTCGATCTACGCGCGCTACGTGGCGATGAACAACATGCGCAAGCCGTTCGACAATCCGAAGGTGCGGCTGGCGATGAACTACGCGGTGGACAAGAACGCCTTCCTGAAGGTGGTGTATGGCGGCTATGGCGTGCCGCTGGATTCGCCGCTGCCCTCGAATCTTTCAGGCTACACCAAGCAGGGTTCGTATCCCTACGACCCCGCCAAGGCCAAGGCGCTGCTGGCCGAGGCCGGCCTGCCGAACGGCTTCGAAACCGTGCTGTGGGGCGGCAACTCCACGCTTTCCCAGCGCGCCATGCAGTTCCTGCAACAGCAATTCGCCGCCGTCGGCGTGAAGGTTGCGGTGGAGCCGCTGGAATCCGGCGTGGCCGCGGCGAAGATCTGGAACGTCAAGACGCCGGAGGAAGCGACCACGATGATGCATTTCACCGCCTGGTCCGCCTCCACCGGCGATGCCGATTGGGGGCTGCGGCCGCTGCTGGATGGCGGGGCGTTTCCGCCGACGCTGTTCAACACGGCATATTATTCGAACCCCGTGGTGAACGACGCGATCAAGGCCGGGTTGACCACCGCCGACCCCGCCAAGCGCCAGGCCGCCTACGACATTGCCCAGGCGCAGATCTGGAAGGACACGCCGTGGATCTTCCTGATCTCCGATGACAACGTCTCGGCAAAGACCAAGACGCTGTCCGGCATCTACGTGCTGCCCGACGGGCAGATGCTGATGGAGGAGGCCGAGCTGAAGTAGGCCGCGTTGCTCGTCTATCTCGTCCGGCGGCTGGCCAGCACCCTTCCGGTGCTGGTCGTCGTCTCCGTCTTCGTGTTCGCCTTCGTCCACGCCCTGCCCGGCGACCCCGCGCGGCTGGAGGCGGGGCCGGAAGCCTCGCCCGCGGATATCGAGGCGATCCGCAAGGATATGGGGCTCGATGGCCCGATCTGGTCGCAATATCTGCGCTGGGCCGGCAACACGGTGCAATTCCGGCTCGGCCGCTCCACCAAGACCCGCCAGCCCGTGGCCGAGGTGATCGGCGAGCGTTTCATGCCCACGCTGTGGCTGACCGTGGTGGCGATGATCTGGGCGACCATCGTGGGGGTGAGCATCGGCGTGCTCTCCGGCGTGCGGCGCGGGCGGTGGCAGGACCGCACGGTGATGGTGCTGGCGATTTCCGGCGTCTCCTTCCCGAGTTTCTGGATGGGGCTGCTGCTGATCGACCTGTTCTCCGTGCGGCTCGGCTGGCTGCCCACCGGCGGCTACGGCACGTGGAAGCATTTCGTCATGCCCGGCTTCACGCTGGGCCTGGCGGTGGCGGCGGTGATGGCGCGCTTCACCCGCTCCGCCTTCGTGGAGATCATGGCGGAGGACTACGTGCGCACCGCCCGCATGAAGGGCGTGCCGGAACGGCTGGTGGCGTGGAAGCACACGCTGCGCAACGCGCTGATCCCGGTGATCACGCTGACCGGGCTGCAATTCGGATTTCTGCTGGGTGGGGCGGTGGTGATCGAGACCGTGTTCTCCTGGCCCGGCCTCGGCCGGCTGCTGGTGGACAGCGTGTCGTTCCGCGACTACCCGGTGATCCAGGCGGTGATCATGCTGTTCAGCCTGGAATTCGTGCTGATCAACCTGACGGTGGACGTGCTCTACGCCGTCGCCAATCCGGAAATCCGGCTGAAATGAGCGCGACTCTTGCCCAGCCGCCGAGTGCCGCGATCCGCACGCCGATCGGCGAGTTCCTGCGCCGGTTCCGCAGGCAGCACCTGGCACTGATCGCGCTGGCGGTGCTGCTGGCGCTGGTGCTGTCGGCGGTGTTCGCGCCGTGGATCGCGCCCTACGACCCCGCGACGCCGGACTACGCCAGCGTGCTCGACGGGCCGAGTGCGGCGCATTGGCTGGGCACCGACGCCTATGGGCGCGACATCCTCAGCCGCATCATCTGGGGCGGGCGGGTGTCGCTGTCGGTGGGGTTCCTGTCGGTGGCGCTGGGCGGCATGGTGGGCATCGTCATCGGGCTGATCAGCGGATTCTTCGGCGGCTGGCTGGATGGCGCGCTGATGCGGCTGATGGACGTGCTGCTCGCCTTCCCCGGCATCATCCTGGCGATCGGCGTGGTGGCGCTGCTGGGGCCGGGCATCGACAACGTGATCTACTCCATCGCCGTGTTCAGCGTGCCCGTCTTCGCCCGGCTGGTGCGCGGCACAACGCTGGCGCTGAAGCAGAGCCTGTACGTGCAGGCGGCGCGCAGCATCGGCGTGGGCAAGATGGCGCTGATGCTGCGCCACATCCTGCCGGGTGCCATGCCCGGGGTGATCGTCTATGCCTCGCTGCGGCTGGGCACGTCGATCCTGACGGCGGCGAGCCTGTCCTTCATCGGCCTCGGCGCGCGGCCGCCCAGCCCGGAATGGGGGGCGATGCTGGCGGATGGCCGCAGCTTCCTCGGCGTGGCCGACCATCTCACTCTGTTTCCGGGGCTGGCGATCTTCGTCACCGTGCTGGCCTTCAACATTCTCGGCGACGGGCTGCGCGACGCGCTGGATCAGAAGCTACGTTGATCCACCCTTGGGATCGGGATCGCCTCGATCAGCGTGCGCGTGAAGGGGTGGCTGGGGTTGCGCCAGATCTCCGCGCTGCTGCCCTGTTCGACGATGCGGCCCTGATACATCACCGCCACGCGCTGGGCGAAAATCTCCACCAGCGCGAGATCGTGCGAGATGAACAGATAGGCCACGCCGAGTTCGCGTTGCAGCGCGTCGAGCAGGTTGACCACCTGGGCCTGCACGGAAACATCGAGAGCCGAGACCGGCTCGTCGCAGATGATCAGCCGTGGCGACAAGGCGAGGGCCCGGGCGATGCCGATGCGCTGGCGCTGGCCGCCGGAGAATTCATGCGGGAAGCGTCGCCCCCAATCCGGGTGCAGGCCGACGCGCTCCATGAGTTCGCGCGCCCGGCGCGTGCGCTCGGCGGGCGTGCCGATGCGATGCACGTCCAGCGGCTCGCGGATCAGCGCCTCCACCCGCCGGCGCGGGTTGAGCGAGGCGAACGGGTCCTGGAAGACGAACTGCATCTGGCGGCGCTGGGCGAGGCTCGGGCCGCGCCTTGTCAGCAGCTCCTCGCCATCGAGCCGGATGGAGCCGCCGCTCGCCGGGGTCAGGCCAACGATGCAGCGGGCGAGGGTGGATTTGCCGCAGCCGGATTCGCCGACCAGCCCGACGGTCTCGCCGGGCATCACGTCGAGATCGACGTCGCGCACCGCCCAGAGCGGGCCGTCCCGCGTCTCGTAGCGGCAGGACAGGTCGCGCACGGAGAGAAGGGGGGTCATGCCGCCGCGCCTTCCTGCGCGAACAGGCAGGCGGCGAGGCCGGAATTCGTGGCCAGCAGGGGCGGCACGCCTTCGGCGCAGCGGGGCACGGCGCGGGCGCAGCGTGGGCGGAAAGCGCAGCCGGAAGCGCGCGCGCCGAGCCGGGGCACCATGCCGGGAATTTCGTGCAGCACGCCCCGCGCCGGGCGTGGGCGGGTGGGGTCCGGGGTCGCTCGCAGCAGGCCGCTGGTGTAGGGGTGGCGCGGATCGTCGAAGATCGCGGCCACCGCGCCTTCCTCCACCTTGCGGCCGGCATACATCACCATCACCCGATCCGCGGTCTGTGCCACCACGCCGAGATTATGGGTGATCAGGATCACCGCGCTGCCGATTTCCCGTTGCAGGGACTTGAGGAGTTCCAGTACCTGGGCCTGAACGGTGACATCCAGCGCCGTGGTCGGCTCGTCGGCGATGATCAGGTCCGGCCGGCAGGCGATGGCGGCGGCGATCACCACGCGCTGGCGCTGGCCGCCGGACAGGCGGTGCGGATATTCCATCGCCCGGCGCGCGGGGTCGGGGATGCGCACATGGTCCAGCAGCTCCACCGCGCGTCGCCAGGCGGCGGCGCGGGACAATCCCTCGTGGATGCGCAGAACTTCCGCGATCTGCTCGCCGACGCGCAGGCCGGGATTGAGGCTGGTCATCGGCTCCTGAAAGATCATGCCGATGCGCCGGCCGCGCAGGTCGCGCATGCGGGTGGGCGAAACGGTCGCGAGGTCGGCGCCGTCGAAGCGGATGGCGCCGCCGGTCAGGCGCAGCGCCGGCGGCAGCAGGCGCATGATGGCGAGCGAGGTGACGGATTTGCCGCAGCCGGATTCACCCACGATCGCCAGGGTCTCGCCGCGCGCCACGGAGAAGGACAGATCGTCGAGCACCACGGCGCCGCCGTTCACCGCCACGCGCAGCCCGTCCACCTCCAGCAGCGCCGTCATGCGCGCCGCCCGCGCGGGTCGAGCAGATCGTTGAGCCCGTCGCCGAGCAGGTTCAGGCCGAGCGCGGTGATCAGCAGGGCGAGGCCGGGCACCGCCACCACGAACCACGCCTCGCGCAGCTGGTCGCGCCCCATGCCGATCATGCCGCCCCAGGTGAGCAGGTTGGGGTCGCCCAGGCCGAGGAAGGACAAGGCGGCCTCCATAAGAATCGCCGTCGCCACCTGGATGGTTCCGCTGACGATCAGCACCGGCAGGGCGTTGGGCAGGATCTGCGTCAGCATGATCGCCGGGCCGGACATGCCGATCACCCGGCAGGACTGCACGAACTCGCGCTCGCGCAGCACGATGAACTCGGCCCGCACCAGCCGCGCGATGGCGGGCCAGCCGACGATGGAGATGGCCAGGATGATCGTGGCGACGGAGGGGCGGAAGATCACCAGCAGCACGATGATCAGCATGAACTGTGGAATCGCCTGGAACAATTCGCTGATGCGCATCAGCCCGTCATCCACCCGCCCGCCGCGATAGCCGGCGACCGCGCCGACCAGCGTGCCGAGCGCGAGGGCGGCGGAGCTGGAGATGAAGCCGATGGCCAGCGAGGCGCGGGCGCCGTGGAAGATGCCGGCGGCGATGTCGCGGCCCAGGCTGTCGGTGCCCAGCGGAAATGCCGGGTCCTGGCCGGGCCACAGCAGCGGCTCGGCCACCATGGTCATCGGGTCGTCGGGAAAGATCCAGCCGGCGCTTGCGGCCATCGCGACCAGCGCGAGAACGATCAGCCCGCCGATCACCAGGGGCAGGCGGATCATCGCAGTTCCACCGCCGGCGTCAGCGCCGCGTAGAGCATGTCCACGAGCAGGTTGGCGACGATGACGATCACCGAGCCGAGGACGAGGATGGACAGCAGCAGGTTCACGTCGCGCTGGAACACCGCGTCGTACATCAGCCGGCCGATGCCGGGCCAGGAGAACACGGTTTCCGTCAGCACCGCGCCGCCGAGCAGCGTGCCGAGATTGAGGCCGACCATTGTCACCAGCGGCGTCAGCGCGTTGCGCAGCACGTGGCGCAGCGCGATGCGCAGCTCGCCCACGCCCTTGGCGCGGGCGAAGCGCACATAGTCCGAGCCATAGGCCTGCAACATGCTCGTGCGGACGAGGCGGGTGTAGATGGCGAGGAAGAAGCACGCCTGGGTGAAGGCCGGCAGCACCAGATGGCGCGCGACGTCGAGCGCGAAGGCGAGGCCGGTGCGGGGCCGGGCCACATCGTACATGCCGCCGGTGGGCAGCCACCCGAGATGCACGCCGAACAGCACGATGGCCATCAGCCCGAACCAGAACAGCGGGGTGGCGTAGAAGAACAGCGTGACGAGCGTGATCAGCCGGTCCGGCCAGCGATTGGCGAAGCGGGCGGAGAGCGTGCCGAGCACCAGGCTCGCCGCCACCGCGAAGCCGATGCTGGCGGCCATCAGCAGCAGCGTCGCGGGCAGGCGTTCCAGGATCAGGCTGGCCACGCTCTGGCCGTAGCGGAAGGAGTAGCCGAAATTCCCCTGTGCCAGCCTGCCGAGATACAGGCCGAGCTGCACCGGCAGGGGCTGGTCGAGGCCGAGCTGGTGGCGCAGCGTGGCGACGTAGCCGGGGTCGGCGGTGCCGGCCTCGCCGGCGATGGCGTCCGCCGCGTCGCCGGGCACGGCGTGCAGCAGGGCGAAGTCGAGCACGGCGATGCACAGCAGCAGGGCCACGCCCTGGGCCAGCCGCCGCGCGAGGAAGCGGGCGATGCGGCGGGCGCGAGGGGTCATGCCGCCGCGGGCACGATCAGCCTTGCATCCAGGCGCGCGCCAGCGAATCGCGAATCCCTTCGCCGCCCATGAAATCGTGCAGCTTGGCGGTGGCGATGGTGATGTTGGCGGGCAGAGCCAACGGCAGGATCGGCAGATCCAGCATGGCGATTTCCTGGAAGCGGATGAACAGCGCGCGCCGCTTCGCCGTGTCCACCTCCACCGCCGCGGCTTCCAGCACCTGATCCATTTCGGGATTGGCGTAGCCCCAGGCATTGACGAAGGGCGCGCCTGGGGCGGCCGCCTTGGACCAGTAGAAGCGTTGCAGCCCCATGGTGGGGTCGTTGGTGGCGGAGCCAGGGAACAGCGTCAGGTCGAAATCATACTGGGCGAACACGCGGCGGATGAAGCTGGGCACGTCGGAAATACGGATTTCCACGTCCACGCCCACCTGGCGGAGAGACTGGCGCAGGAACTCCGCCTCGCGCTGGTACACGTCGCTGATCGTCGGCAGGTCGAGCGTCAGGCGGAAGCGCATGTTGTCGGCACCGCGCGGAAACCCGGCCTTGTCCAGCGCCGCGTTGGCCTGGGCGGGGCTGAACGGGGGCACCGGCAGGTTGGGCGCGTGGAACTGCGGCAGCACGGGCGGCACCGGGCTATCGAGCTTCATGGCGAGGCCGTACCACACCGTGCGCATCATCACGTCGAAATTGATCGCCTGGCGCAGGGCCTGCCGCACTTCGGGTTTCGCCAGATTGGGCCGGCGAAGATTGAAGGCCAGCAGATCCATGCTGTTGTTCAGCTCGTCGCCCTTGTCGGTGACGGTGAAGGCCTTGTTGCGCTGGAACCGGTCGATATCGGCGAGCGGCACCGGCGTGGTGCTGGCCAGCTGCAGCTCGCCCGCCTCGAAGGCGGCGGAGCGGGCGGTGGCGTCGTTGAAGGTCTTGATCACCACGCGGTCGAGATAGGGCAGGCCGGCCTGCCAGTAGGTCTCGTTGCGCGTCAGCGCGATGTAGTTGCCGCGCTTCCATTCGCCGAAGCGGAACGGGCCGGTGCCGATCGGCGCGTTGTTGGCGGGGTTGGTCAGCGGGTCGCTGCCCTCGTACACGTGCTTGGGCAGGATCGGCGTTTCCGAGCCGGACAAGGCGCTCATGATGGCCGGCGCGGGGCGGGAGAGGCGCAGGATGGCGGTGCGGGCATCCGGCGTGTCCACCGCCGTCAGCGCGGCGAAGGTGGCGCGGCCGCGCGGGTGGAACTTGCGGATCAGCTCCATCAGCGTGAAGGCGACGTCGGCCGAGGTGAACGGCTTGCCGTCGTGCCACTGCACGCCCTCGCGCAGGGTGAAGGCGATGGACAGCCCGTCCGGCGCGACGGTCCATCCGGTGGCGAGCAGCGGCTGCGGCATCAGGCTGGCATCGTAGGTCACCAGCCCTTCCACCATCTTGGGCGACACCACCGTGAGCGGGGCGGCGGTGTTGAAGGCGCTGACCATGCTGGAGGGTTCGGGGATGATGGTCATCACCACCGTGCCGCCGCGCGCCGGAGTTTGGGCGTGCGCCGGCCAGGCGGCGAGGGCGCCGGCACCGGCCAGCAGGGCGCGGCGGCCGAGGGAGGGGGAGAACGTCTCGGCCATCAGCCTCTCCACAAGTTTCGTATGCTGTATGCAAAATCGAGTGTCTGGTTTAGACCGGCGGTGGTCAAGGAGGTTTTCGCCCCGATGTCCGTGCCCCCCGCCGCAACGCCGCGCAGCGGTGCCGCCATCCTCGCCGATCTCGTCGCGGCCTGGGATCTCGGGCCGGTGTTCCACGTGCCCGGCGAGGGCATCCTGTCGCTGCTCGACGCGCTGGCGACGCGCCATCCCCAAATGCGGCTGGTCACCGCGCGGCAGGAAGGCGGCATGGCGTTCATGGCGAGCGGCGCGGCGCGGGCGGCCGGGCGGCCGGCGCTGTGCCTGGCGGCGCGCGCGCCGGGCGCGCTGAACACCTGCCTCGGCCTGCACACGGCGATGACCGACGGCGTGCCGCTGGTGATGATCATCGGCCAGGCGCCGATGAGCCAGTTCGAGCGCGAATCCTTCCTCGACACCGACCTGCACCGCACCTTCGCGCCGCTGGCCAAGCTGGTGGCGCTGGTGCCGCATGCCGCGCGGATTCCGGAAATGCTGAGCCGCGCCGTGCATGCCGCCAGCAGCGGCCGGCCCGGCCCGGCGGTGCTGATCCTGCCGGAGGACGTGGCGGACGAGGTGGCCGCCTGCGCCCCCCTGCCGCCACCCCGCCCCGCGCGCCCCGCCCCGGCAC
>CAMFLK010000149.1 GCA_945957135.1 uncultured Rhodospirillales bacterium | reverse complement strand
GCCCAGCGCCGGGGCGAGCCGGGCAGTTTCCGCCTGGCCGGCGGCGGCGGAGCGAAGCTGCCGGTCTCCGACCCGCTCGCCCGCGCCGGGCTGCTCGCCGTCGCCAGCCTCGACCTCAAGCTGGGCGCGCGCATCCGCCTCGCCGCCCCGCTCGACCCCGCCAACCTGCCCGCCGCCCTGGCCGCGCGGGTGACGGATTCGGTGGAGACCAGCCTCGACCCCGCCACCGGCTCCGTGCTCGCCCGCCGTCGCCGCCGGCTGGGGGCGCTGGTGCTGGCAGACCGCACCGAGCCGGCCGATCCCGAGGAGGTGGCGGCCGTGCTGGCCCGCGCGCTGCGGCTGGACTGGACGGATGCCGCGCGGCAATTCCAGGCGCGGGTGGCGCTGATGGCGCGGCTGCATGCCCAGGAGGACTGGCCCGATCTGTCCGATGCCGCGCTGGACGCGGACCGGGACTGGCTGGCGCCGTTCCTGGCCGGATTCTCCAACCTCAACGACGCCGCGAAACGCTTCGACCTCGCCGCCGCGCTGGCTGGGCGGCTGGACTGGGACCAGCGCCGGCGGCTCGATGCCGACCTGCCCACCCATCTCGCCCTGCCCGGCGGCCGGGCGGCGGTGGACTACACCCAGCCCGTGCCGGTGGCCGCCGCCCGCGCCCAGGCCTTCTATGGGCTGGACGCCACGCCGCGCCTCGCCGGCGGGCGGGCGGAGCTGCGGCTGGCGCTGCTGTCGCCGGCCGGCCGGCCGGTCGCCCTCACCGCCGATCTGCCGGGATTCTGGCGCGGTGCCTGGGCGGATGCGAAGAAAGACATGCGCGGCCGCTACCCCAAGCACCCCTGGCCCGACGAACCGTGGCACGTCCCTTGCCCGGCGCGGCGCGAGTCGCCACGGTAGGGCCGAACCGCCCGCGCTCCGGAGTCCCCGATGCCCGCCCCCACGCGCCGCAAGCTGCTCGCCGCCCTGGCGCCGGCCACCGCCCTGATGGCGCTGCCCGCCTGCACGCTGGTGCCGGTGCCGGCGGCCGCGCGGGTGGGGCCGGACAGTTTCGCGCCGCTGGTCAAGCGGGTGCTGCCCTCCGTGGTGAACATCGCCATCACCGAGACGGTGGGCGGGCGCGACCCGCTGGCCATGCTGCCGCCGGAGCTGCAACGCCAGTTCCGCAACCGCTTCCGCGGCCGGCCGCAGGAAATGACGGGCGCCGGCTCCGGCTTCGTCATCGAGCCGGACGGCACCATCGTCACCGCCAGCCACGTGGTCAGCAACGCCACCAGCATCACCGTCGGCCTGTCCAACGGCACCACCCTGCCGGCAAGGCTGATCGGCGCCGACGAGCTGACGGACGTGGCGGTGATCAAGGTCGATCCGCCCAACCCGCTGCCGGCGGTGGGTTGGGGCGACAGCCGGGCGCTGGAGGTGGGGGATTGGGTGATCGCCGCCGGCAACCCGTTCGGCCTGGGCGGCTCGGTCAGCGCCGGCATCGTCTCCGCGCGCGGGCGCGACCTCGGCGCCGGGCCGTTCGACGATTTCATCCAGATCGACGCGCCCATCAACCCCGGCAATTCCGGCGGCCCGCTGTTCAACGCCGAGGGCCAGGTGGTGGGCGTGAACGCCGCGATCTATTCGCCTTCCGGCGGCTCGGTGGGCATCGGTTTCGCCATTCCGAGCGAGCTGGTCAGCCGCATCGTGGCCGAGCTGCGCGGCAAGGGACGGATTTCGCGCGGCTGGCTCGGCGTGTCGTTGCAGGACGTGCCGGGGCAGAACATGCCCGGCGCGGGCAGCGTGGTCATCGCCGGGCTGGACCGCACCGGCCCCGCCGCCCGCTCCGGCCTGCGGCCGGGCGACATCGTCACCGCGGTGAACGGCGAGACCGTCGATTCCGCCCGCGGCCTGATCCGCGTGGTGGCCGCCACTCCGCCGGGCAATGCCGTGCGCCTGCGCTTGCGCCGGCAGCAGCAATCGCTGGACATTACGGTAACGGTCGGAACCCGGCCCAAGATCGAGGAGAACTGAGCAGATGCGCATCCTGGTCGTGGAGGATGACAAGGACGTCGCCGGCTTCGTGGTGAAAGGCCTGCGCGAGGCCGGCCACGTGGTGGAGCACGCCGACAATGGGCGCGACGGCCTGTTCCTCGCGGCCAGCGAGGGGTTCGACGCCATCGTGCTCGACCGGATGCTGCCGGGGGGCGTGGACGGGCTGCGCCTGCTGGAGACGCTGCGCAGCCAGGGCAACACCACGCCGGTGCTGTTCCTCTCGGCCATGGCCCAGGTGGACGACCGGGTACGCGGGCTGAAGGCGGGCGGCGACGACTACATGACCAAGCCTTTCGCCTTCGCCGAGCTGCTGGCGCGCGTCGAGGCGCTGACCCGGCGCGGCAAGGGCGAGGGGCCGGTCACCAAGCTGGTGGTGGGCGATCTGGAGATGGACCTGCTGTCGCGCGGGGTGAAGCGCGCCGGCCAGAAGATCGACTTGCAGCCGCGCGAGTTCCGCCTGCTGGAATTCCTGATGCGCCATGCCGGCCAGGTGGTGACCCGCACCATGCTGCTGGAAGGCGTGTGGGACTATCATTTCGACCCGCAGACCAACGTGATCGACGTGCATGTCTCGCGCCTGCGCCAGAAGGTGGACAAGCCCTTCCCCTCCTCGCTGATCCACACCGTGCGCAACGCCGGCTACATGCTGCGCGCCGAGGCGCCCTGAGCCCATGGACCCCGGCCTTCGCCGCCGCCGCGCGCGGGGCCGTTTCCTCGCCCGGCTGCTGGACATGCTGCCCTCCGAACGGGTGTTCCATTCGGCCGATGTCCGCTTCGGGCTGATCTACGCGGCGCTGTTCGGCATCAGCGCCGCGGCGCTGGCCGCCTTCGTGTGGTGGTCCACCGCCGGGCTGCTGCTGCGCCAGACCGAGGCGGCGATCGACGCGGACGTGCTGGGCCTGACCGAGCGCTACAACGAGGGCGGCACGGCGGCGGTGCGCGACACCATCCAGCAGCGCCTGGCCGCCAATCTGGACGACGACGCGATCTACATGCTGGTCGATCCCGCCTTCCGCCCGATCGCCGGCAATCTCGACCGCTGGCCCAGCGTGCCGCTGGACGACGACGCGTTCGATCTGGAGATCCGCCGCGCGCGTGGCCTGTCCAAGGTGCGGGTGCGGCATTTCGACCTGCCCGGCGGCTACCAGCTGCTGGTCGGGCGCGACGTGGAGGTGCGCGGGCAGCTGCGCGGCATGTTGCAGAACGCGCTGCTATGGGCCGCCTTCATCGCCGTGCTGCTGGGCACGGTGGGCGCCTGGGCGGTGCGCGGGCTGTTCCGCGCCACGCTGGCCGAAATCTCCGCCACCGCCATGGCCATCTCGGCCGGCGACCTCACGCGCCGGGTGCGGGTGACGGGTCAGGGCGAGGAGTTCGACCTGCTGGCCGAGACGATCAACGACATGCTCGACCGCATCTCCCGCCTGATGGACGGGGTGCGCCAGGTGTCCAACGCCATCGCCCACGATTTGCGCACGCCCATCACCCGCGCCCGCACCCGGCTGGAGGACGCGGCGCTCCACGCCACCTGCGAGGCCGACCTGCGCGCCGCGATCGAGCGCGCCACGGCCGATCTCGACGGGGTGGTCAGCGTGTTCCAGGCGCTGCTGCGCATCGCCGAGATCGAGGCCGGCGCCCGCCGCTCCGCCTTCGTGCCGTTCGACGCGGCCCCCGTGCTGGCCGACCTCGCCGACCTCTATTGCGCGGTGGCCGAGGATGGCGGGCTGGTGCTGGAGACCGACATCGCGCCGGAGGTGCAGCTGTTCGGCGACCGCGAGATGATCCAGCAGGCCGTGGCCAACCTGCTGGACAACGCCATCAAGTTCTCGCCCCCGGGCGGCGTGGTGCGCCTGGCCGCAAGGCAGGGACCGGCGGGAATCGAGATCGGGGTGGCAGACCAGGGCGCGGGCATTCCCAAGGCCGACCGCGCGCGGGCCACCCAGCGCTTCTTCCGCGGCGAGACCGCGCGCAGCACGCCGGGTTCCGGGCTGGGGCTGGCGCTGGTGCAGGCGGTGGCGACGCTGCATGGCGGGGCGCTGGCGCTCGAGGACAACGACCCCGGCCTGCGCGCCGTGCTGCGCCTGCCCGTTCAGGCGGAGCGGGCGGCGCTGCCGCCGGCGTGACGATGTGTTCATGCGCGGATCAGCGCCTCGCCATGCCCGCTTGCGCAGAGTGGGGCGCATGTTCGCAGGCCGCCTGATCCTTCCGGCCGCGCTCGCGGCCGGAATCGGCCTGGGGGCGGCCCATGCCCAGCACGATTCCGGCCCGCCGCCGCGCATGACGTCGGACACCCGCGAATATTGCGACGCGCTGGCCGGGCGCGTGGCCCGCGAGCAGCTCTCCGCCCGCAACCCCGCGCCGGAGGCCTCGGCGCTGGCCCAGGAGGGTACCCAGCTCTGCGCCGAGGGAAGGGTGGCGCCGGGCATCGTGCGGCTGCGGCGGGCCTGGGTGATCCTTCAGGCCGGCGACTGATTTGCCCGCCTTTTCCTGAGGATGGCGCCGTGCTCGGCGGGGTCAAGGCGCGCTTCGCTCAAGAGCCTTGACCCCGCCTGCGCGCGGCGCCTTTCGGGTGGCAGGCCGGGGCAAGAAAGCGGCCCTTTCCAGCCGAACAAGAAAGCTGGCACAATCACCCAGGCGAAGGAGCCTTCTCCACCCGCCAGATATCTTTTGCCACCCCCGGTTGACGGAAGCCCGCGCGCTGCCTAGGTTCGCCGCGTGGACCTCGGCCGATTCCGGCCTTGAGCTTCGCTCCCTCCTTTCGGGATACCGCCCCATGGCCCTGTCGTCAGGGCAGTTCATCCGGGCGCGCATCCCTCCCCAAACGACCACGAATACCGCTGAAGGCGTCCTGAATGCATCTCGCCGAACTGAAGGCCAAATCCCCGGCCGACCTGCTGAGCTTTGCCGAATCCCTGCAGATCGAGAACGCGTCCTCCCTGCGCAAGCAGGACATGATGTTCGCGATCCTCAAGAACCTGGCCGACAACGAACAGGCCATCCAGGGCGAGGGCACGCTGGAAATCCTGCCCGACGGGTTCGGCTTCCTGCGCAGCCCCGAAAGCAACTACCTGCCGGGGCCGGACGACATCTACGTCTCCCCCACCCAGGTGCGCCGCTTCGGCCTGCGCACCGGCGACACGGTGGAAGGCCAGATCAGGGCACCCAAGGACGGCGAACGCTACTTCGCCCTGCTCAAGCTCAACGCCATCAATTTCGAGCCGCCGGACGCGGTGCGCCACCGCATCAATTTCGACAACCTCACGCCGCTGTATCCCGACCAGCGGCTGCGCATGGAGATCGAATACAGCGAGCCGCCGGCCAAGGGCACCACGCGCGACATGATCCCGCGGGTGATCGACCTCGTCGCCCCCATCGGCAAGGGCCAGCGCGCGCTGATCGTCGCCCCCCCGCGCACCGGCAAGACGATGATGCTGCAATCCATCGCCAAGTCGATCTCCGCCAACCACCCCGAAGCCTTCCTGATCGTGCTGCTGATCGACGAGCGGCCGGAGGAAGTGACCGACATGGCCCGCACCGTGAAGGGCGAGGTGGTCGCCTCCACCTTCGACGAGCCGGCCACCCGCCACGTGCAGGTGACGGAGATGGTGCTGGAAAAGGCCAAGCGCCTGGTGGAGCACAAGCGCGACGTGGTGGTGCTGCTCGACTCCATCACCCGCCTCGCCCGCGCCTACAACACCGTGGTGCCCAGCTCCGGCAAGGTGCTGACCGGCGGCGTGGACGCCAACGCCCTGCAACGCCCCAAGCGCTTCTTCGGCGCCGCCCGCAACATCGAGGAAGGCGGCAGCCTGACCATCATCGCCACCGCGCTGATCGAGACCGGCAGCCGCATGGACGAGGTGATCTTCGAGGAGTTCAAGGGCACCGGCAATTCCGAGCTGATCCTCGACCGCAAGCTGTCCGACAAGCGCACCTTCCCGGCCATCGACATCACCAAGTCCGGCACCCGCAAGGAGGAGCTGCTGGTGGACAAGGGCACGCTGTCCAAGATGTGGGTGCTGCGCCGCATCCTGAACCCGATGGGCACCATGGACGCGATGGACTTCCTGCTCGACAAGCTGAAATACAGCAAATCGAACCAGGATTTCTTCGACGCGATGAACACATGAGGGCGGTCGCGCCCGGCGTCGTCCTGCGCTAAGAACCCCCCACATCACCGCTCAGGAGAACGACGCCATGGCCGTCACGGTCGCCATCAACGGGTTCGGGCGCATCGGCCGCCTTGTGCTGCGCGCCATCGTCGAGAGCGGGCGCACCGACGTCGTGCCGGTGGCGATCAACGACCTCGGCAGCGTGGAGGCCAACGCCCACCTGTTCCGCTACGACAGCGTGCACGGCCGCTTCCCCGGCGAGGTGGAGGTGAACGGCGACGCCATCACCATCCGCCATAACGGCCGCAGCTGGGGCCCGATCCGCGTCTCCGCCGAACGCGACCCCACCAAGGTGCCCTACCAGGGCATCGACGTGGCGATGGAATGCACCGGCCGCTTCACCAGCAAGGACAGCGCCTCCGCGCTGATCGCCGCCGGCGCCCGCAAGGTGCTGATCTCCGCCCCCGGCGACGGGGTGGACGCCACGGTCGTCTATGGCGTGAACCACGACGTGCTGACCAAGGAGATGACCGTCGTCTCCAATGCCTCCTGCACCACCAACTGCCTGGCCCCCGTCGCCAAGGTGCTGCACGACAGCTTCGGCATCCTGCGCGGCTACATGGTGACCATCCACGCCTATACCGGCGACCAGAACACGGTGGACACGCTGCACAAGGATTTGCACCGCGCCCGCGCCGCCGCCGTGTCCATGATCCCCACCAGCACCGGCGCCGCCAAGGCGGTGGGGCTGGTGCTGCCGGCGCTGAAGGGCAAGCTCGACGGCTCCTCCATCCGCGTGCCCACCCCCAACGTGTCGCTGGTCTCGCTCGACGCGGTGCTGGACAAGCCGGCCACCAAGGACGAGATCAACGCCGCCATGAAGGCGGCCAGCGAAGGCGCGCTGAAGGGCATCCTCGGCTACAACACCGCCCCGCTCGTCAGCATCGACTTCAACCACGTCGCCGCCTCGTCCACCTTCGACGCGACGCAGACCACGGTGGTCGATGGCGCGCTGGCCCGGGTGCTGTCGTGGTACGACAACGAATGGGGCTTCTCCAACCGCATGTCCGACACCGCCGCCCTGCTCGGCTCGCTGTAAGCGGATGGGCTTCCGCACGCTCGACGGGCTGGACCCCGCGGGAAAGCGCGTGCTGCTGCGCGCCGACCTCAACGTGCCCATGCATGACGGGCGCATCACCGACACGACGCGGCTGGACCGGCTGTGCCCGACCATCCGCGAACTGTCGGACAAGGGCGCCCGGGTGGTGGTGTGCAGCCATTTCGAGCGGCCCAAGGGCAAGCGCGTGCCCGGCATGTCGCTCGCCCCGGTGGCCGCCGAGCTCGGCCGCATCCTCGGCCGCAAGGTGCGCTTCGCCGAGGACTGCGTCGGCATCCCCGCCCACCAGGCGATCGACGCGCTGCAGCCGGGCGACGTCGCGGTGCTGGAGAACACCCGCTTCCACCCCGGCGAGGAAGCCAACGACCCCGCATTCGCCGCCCAGCTCGCCGAGCTGGCGGATTTGTACGTGAACGACGCCTTCTCCGCCGCCCACCGCGCCCATGCCAGCACCGAGGGCGTGGCCCGCCTGTTGCCCTCCTACGCCGGACGGCTGATGCAGGCCGAGCTGGAAGCCCTGGGTGCGGCACTGGAACACCCCAAGCGCCCCGTGGCCGCCATCGTCGGCGGCGCCAAGGTATCCTCCAAGCTCGAACTGCTCGGCAATCTCGTGGGCAAGGTGGACGTGCTGGTCATCGGCGGCGCGATGGCCAACACCTTCCTGGCCGCACAGGGAATCGCCGTCGGCCGCTCCCTCCAGGAAGCGGAGATGCACGAAACCGCGCGCGACATACTCGCCCGCGCGCAGGCCGCCGGCTGCGCCGTGAAACTGCCGACCGACGCGGTGGTGGCCAGCGAATTCAAGGCCGGCGTGCCCACCCGGGTGGTGCCGGTCACCGCCGTGCCGGCCGACGCGCTGATCCTCGACGCCGGCCCCGCCACCGTCGCCGCGCTGATCGCCGATCTCGCGCAATGGCGCACCCTGGTGTGGAACGGCCCGCTCGGCGCCTTCGAAACCCCGCCCTTCGACGCCGCCACCACCGCCTTCGCCCAGGCCGTCGCCGCGGCCACCGAAGCCGGCACCCTGCTGAGCGTGGCCGGCGGCGGCGACACCGGCGCGGCGCTGCACCATGCCGGCGTGGCCGGGCGCATCTCCTACCTCTCCGCCGCCGGCGGCGCCTTCCTGGAATGGCTGGAAGGCAAGACCCTGCCGGGAGTCGCGGCACTGGGCTGACCCGGCCCGCACCGCCGCTGACAATTCTTAGCTGGACTTCCGGGCCGTGAAGGTCGCATGACCGCGATCATCGCGTTAACGGAATTTCAACCAATGCGTCGCACCCTTCGCCGCATGATCGCCACCGGCACATTGTCCGCCTTCTCCGCCCTGAACGGCATCGGCACCCCCACCGGCGTCTCCCGCCCGGTGCAGACCGCCCGTGCCCAGACGGACACCCAGACCACCGCCCCGCGCACCACCACCCCACCGGTGCTCACCCAGCCGGCGCCGGGCCAGATTCTGCCGCGCGGGTCGCTGTTGAATTTGTCGGTTTAAGGAAGAAAGCGCTTCTTTTTTGAAAAGAAGAAGCAAAAAGCTTTTCATCTATTGAACGCGTGCGTCGGCGCTGGCCGCGCGAAGAATAACGGATAAAGTCTTTTTGCTTCTTTTTCTTCAGAAAAAGAAGACCCTTCCTTTCCCTTGCCTTCCCCCGCCCTCCCCGGCCAAGGTAACGCTTCATAACGAATCGTGCCGGGAGGCAACCCATGCAGGACATCGAGACGCGCACCCTTGCCCGGGTGTCCGCCCGGCTGATCCCGTTCCTCATCCTCTGCTACTTCGTCGCCTATCTCGACCGGGTGAATGTCGGCTTCGCGGCGCTGACCATGAACAAGGAGCTGGGCCTCACCGCCTCGATGTTCGGATTCGGCTCCGGCGTGTTCTTCCTGGCCTATTTCCTGTTCGAGGTGCCCTCGAACCTGCTGCTGCACCGGTTCGGCGCGCGCAAATGGATCGCCCGGATCATGTTCAGCTGGGGCATCCTGTCGATGGCGATGGCGTTCATCCCGCAGATTTCCAGATCCACCGGCCTGTCGCACGAACACACCTTCTACGGGCTGCGCGTGCTGCTGGGCCTGGCCGAGGCGGGGTTCTTCCCCGGCATCATCTTCTACCTCACCCTGTGGTTCCCCGCCGCCTGGCGCGGGCGGATCGTCGGCTCCTTCATGGCCGCCATTCCGCTCTCCTCGGTGATCGGCTCGCCCATCTCGGGCGAATTGCTGGGCATGGACGGGTTGGCCGGCCTCGCCGGCTGGCAGTGGCTGTTCATCCTGGAGGCGCTGCCGGCGGTGCTGCTGTCCGGCGTGGTGTTCTTCTACCTGACCGACCGCCCCGCCGATGCCCGTTGGCTCGCCGCGCCGGAGCGCGACTGGCTGCAGGCGCGGCTGGCCGCCGAGCAGGCCCAGCGCGAGGCCGCCCCCTCCCATCTCGGCGTGTGGGCGACGCTGGCCAATCCGCGCGTGCTGGCGCTGTCGATGGTCTATTTCGGCGCGGTGGCCTGCAATTACGGCGTCGGCTTCTGGCTGCCGCAGATCGTCAAGGGCTTCGGCCTGACCAACGCGATGACCGGCTGGGTGACCGCCATTCCCTACGCCATCGGCACCATCGGCATGGTCTGGTACAGCCGCCGGTCCGACGCGCGCAAGGAGCGCAAGGGCCATGTCATCATCGCCCTGCTGATCGCCGCCATCGGCATCGGCGGCTCGGCGGCGGTGGACGATCCGCTGGCCAAGATGGTGCTGCTGTCCTTCGGCGCCTTCGGCGTGTTCGCCGTGCTGCCGGTGTTCTGGACCCTGCCCACCGCCTTCCTGTCCGGCTCCGCCGCCGCGGCGGGCATCGCGGTGATCAACTCCATCGGCAACCTCTCGGGCTTCTTCGGCCCCTTCGCCATGGGCTGGATCAAGGACGCCACCGGCAGTTTCGGCGGCGGCCTGGTGCTGATCGCCGCCTGCGCCGCCATCGCCGCCGTCATCGTCGCCCTGCTGCGCCACGAAGCGGCGCTGGAGGAAGCGCCAGCGCACGCGCGGGTGGCACGGACGTAGCGCTGGTCTCCGTGTCTGGCTGGGGTGGGAGGATTCGAACCTCCGCATGGCGGAATCAAAATCCGCTGCCTTACCACTTGGCGACACCCCATCGCCGGGCGGCCATCTTCTAGGTTGGGGCGGCGGGGGCCGCAAGTCCGCCGCCCCAGTGCCACCAGGCTTGGGGCACCCCGGCGGCGGCGGCGCGGGCGGCGGCGGCGGAGGGGAACAGGGCGAAGCAGGTG
>CAMFLK010000148.1 GCA_945957135.1 uncultured Rhodospirillales bacterium | reverse complement strand
CGGTGCTCAACCCGCTGAATTTCCGCCTGGACGCGCCGACCATCGCCTTCATCCTCGGCCATGGCGAAGCGAAGGTGCTGATCACCGACCGCGAGTTCTCCGCCACCATCGAAGCCGCGCTGGCGGCGATGCCGGCGGCGCAGCGGCCCTTCGTGGTGGATATCGACGACCCGCTCGCGCCCCCCGGCAAGCTGCTCGGCGGCGTGGAATACGAGGCGTTCATCGCCGGCGGCGACCCGGACCATCCCTATTCCCTGCCGCCGGACGAGTGGGACGCCATCACCCTCAGCTACACCTCCGGCACCACGGGCAATCCCAAGGGCGTGGTGACGCATCATCGCGGCGCCTATCTCAACGCGCTGGCCAACGTGATCGTCTGGGGCATGACGCCGTTCCCGGTCTATCTGTGGACGCTGCCGATGTTCCACGCCAGCGGCTGGTGCTTCCCCTTCACCGTCACCGCCCTCGCCGGCACCCATGTGTGCCTGCGCCGGGTGGAGGCGAACGCGGTGCTCGACGCCATCGCCGCGCACGGGGTGACCCATCTCTCCGGCGCGCCGATCGTGCTGAACATGCTGGCCAACGCGCCGGAGGCGGCCTGGACGCGGCTCAACGCCGCCATCGGCACGCCGGAGGTGAAGGTGACCACCGCCGGCGCGCCACCGCCGGCCGCGGTGATCGCGGCGATCGAGCGGCGGGGCTTCGACGTGACCCATGTCTATGGGCTGACCGAAGTGTACGGCCCCGTCACCGTCTGCGCCTGGCAGGAGGAATGGGCCGAGCTGCCGGCCGAGGAGCGCGCGCGGCTGAAATCGCGCCAGGGCGTCGCCTACACCTCGCTGGAAGGGCTGATGGTGGCCGACCCCGTCACGCTCACGCCCGTGCCGCGCGACGGCGCCACGATGGGCGAGGTGTTCATGCGCGGCAACGCGGTGATGAAGGGCTACCTGAAAAACCCCAAGGCCACGGACGACGCCTTCGCCGGCGGGTGGTTCCACACCGGCGACCTCGGCGTGTGGCACCCGGACGGCTATATCGAGCTGAAGGACCGCAGCAAGGACATCATCATCAGCGGCGGCGAGAACATCTCCACCATCGAGGTGGAGGACGTGCTGTATCGCCACCCCGCCGTGCTGGAGGCCGCCGTGGTGGGCCAGCCCGACCCGACCTGGGGCGAAACCCCCTGCGCCTTCATCACGCTGAAACCCGAGGCGGAGGCGACGGAAGACGAGATCATCGCATTCTGCCGGGCCAACATGGCGCGATACAAGGCGCCCAAGCGGGTGGTGTTCGGGCCGCTACCGAAGACGTCGACGGGAAAAATGCAGAAGTTCATTCTGCGGGAAAGAGTGAATAAGTATTGATTTTCAATATAAATATATCGGGTGTTATTTTGAATTTTTATTACATACGTTCATTTAATATTTTAATTTTAACAATACTTTGTTCATGCAATTATTCTATTATGCAAACAGAGCTTCCTCGTTGCTCAAATCCCAAGCTTAATTCGCTCACGGCAATCAATTGCACTCCCGCATCGTATTTTGATAGTGCAGGTAATAGAATACCCTACAATCAGCACTCAGGAACGACAAGGCCAGATGGGACCGGAATATCAATCAGCGAAATGGCTCTAGAGGATAAAAAAAGAGAAGAAGAAAAAAATATCGAATTGCAAAAACGTCACGATTTGGGCGTCGTAAACAAAACATTAGTTCGCCTACCCCCTGGAGGCCCCTCTTTGTTATTCAAGGAAATTCCGGTTTGCCCTAATATTCAAATGGTTCAAATTGTTTGGAATGCATATGAGGTTTATTATACTGAAATGCGCCATAGAGCGATATTAGGACAAAATGCCAATTACGTCTTAGGGCCGGCAATTCCTCGACCTAATATATCTAATTATGGATGCATATTCCTGCCATCGGGACAGGAGATTACTAAATTAAGAATTGTAGAAGGCGTTCCCGTTTTTAATTTTGAGGACAATGGAAACCTCGCGACGGGCGTGACACTCCCTACTTTCATTGCCTTTGTACCGATGATATTGATTAAAGGAACAAATCAGTGGATAGAGTATAAACAAACAAAATAGATACTTTAACAAAATAAAGCTAGGTTAATATTTACGCGTGCAGATGCGGCCGCCGCATCCGGCTCAGCACGCTCTCCCGCCGCCCCGCGAGATGGCTCGCCGCCCACAGCGTGCCCGCCGCCAGGATCACCGCGGGTCCGGCGGGGATGTCGGCGTGGTAGGAGGCGAGCAGGCCGGCGAGCGAGGCGATCAGGGCCATGAGCACGGCGGCGCGCACCTGGCCGGGCAGTTCGGTGGACCAGTGGCGCGCGGCGACGGCGGGCAGCATCATCAGGCCGATGGACATCAGCGTGCCCAGTGCGGCGAAGCCGCCGACCACGCACAGCACCACCAGCGCCATGAAGGCGAGGTGCCACACGCCGCCGCGCCCGCCCACGGCGCGCAGGAAGAACGGGTCGAAGCTCTCCATCACCAGCGGGCGCCAGATGATCGCGAGGCCGGCGATGGCGATGCTGGCGACGGCGGCGATCAGCAGCAGGGCGGAATCGTCCACCGCCAGCACGCTGCCGAACAGCAGATGGGTGAGGTCGATGCTGCGGGTGGCCGCGACGATGGCCACGCCGGCGGCGAGCGCCACGAGATAGAGCCCGGCGAACTGGCTGTCCTCCCGCCCGTTGGTGGCGCGCGCCAGCCAGCCGGCGAGCAGCGCCACCGCGAGGCCGGCGACGAAGCCGCCGAGCGCCATCGCCCAGACCGACAGGCCCCCGAGCATCGCCCCTACGGCGATGCCGGGCAGGATGCCGTGCTGGAGGGAATCGCTGGTCATGCTCATGCGCCGCAGCACCAGCACCACGCCCAGCGGCGGCGCGGCCAGCGAGAGGGCGACGCACCCGGCCAGCGCCCGGCGCATGAAGCCCATGGCGAACGGGTCGTAGAAAAGCTCGCGCATCATGCGGCGACGGCGCAGGGTTCGGCGTGGGTGGGCCAGGCCTCGGCGACCAGCCGGGCGCGCAGCCGGTTCTCGGCGGTCAGCACCGTGGCGGTCCTGCCCCAGGCGATGGGGGCGCGGGCCAGCAGCAGGGTCTCGGGAAAGGCGCGGGCGACGAGGTCGAGGTCGTGCAGCACGGCGATCACGGTGCGGCCCTGGGCGTGCCACTCGCGCATGATGGCGAGAAGGTCGTCGGCGGTACGGGCATCGACGCCGGTGGTGGGTTCGTCCAGCAGCAGCACCGGCGCGTCCTGCACGATCAGCCGGGCGAACAGCACGCGCTGGAACTGGCCGGCGGAGAGCGAGCCGATCGGCCGCCGCTCGAACCCGCGCAGGCCGACGCGGGCCAGCGCCGCCGCCGCCGCATCGGCCTGGCGCCAGGCGCGGAAGGCGCCGAACCGGCCCCAGGCGCCGGCGGCGACCACGTCGGCGCAGGCGATGGGAAAGCCGCGGTCGAGCGTGCTGGCCTGGGGCAGCAGGCCGATCTCCGCCGGGCGCAGGCCGCCGCGATCGATCGTTCCGTCGAACTGCGCGTGCAGCCCGGCGAGAGTCGCGAGCAGCGTGGTCTTGCCGGCGCCGTTGGGGCCGACGATGGCGGTCAGGCTGCCCGGCGCGAAGCAGCCGGAGAGGTGATGCACCGCCGGGTGGCGCTCATGCGTGCAGGTGAGGTCGCGCAGATGGATGGGTGGCGGCGTCACAGCGCCCACCAGACGGCAAGGCAGATGCAAGCGATCAGCCCCGCCGCGAGGCCGAGCCGCGCGCCGAGGCCGGCACCGAGGGAAAGGGGATCACGGGCAAACACGCTACAATATAACATTGCCGTTGCAGCCGGGGCAAACGCCTTGCCGCCCTCGCCGGGCAATGGTGGTATCCCCGCCGCGATGACCAGCCCCCCGATCGACCCCGATGCCGCCGCGCGCCGCGCCCTCGCCCGCCATCGCGCCGTGGCCACCGGGCTGGTGGTGCTGATGGCGGCGATCACCGTGGGCTGCTACTGGCTGCCCGGCGGCATCGCCACGGAGACGCTGCAGGCCGCGGCCAAGGCCGGCTTCGTCGGCGGCATCGCCGACTGGTTCGCGGTCACCGCCCTGTTCCGCCGCCCGCTCGGCCTGCCCATTCCCCACACCGCCATCCTGCCGGCGCAGAAGGTGCGGCTGGGCCGCGCGCTGGGCCGCTTCGTGGCCGGGCACGTGTTCACGGAAAAGGAGATCGGGCGGGCGCTGGCCAGGCTCGACCTGCCGGCCATCGTCGCCCGCTTCCTCACCGATCCCGCCCAGACCCACCCGGCCGCGGTGGGCCTCGCCGGGCTGCTGCCGCGCCTGCTCTCCACGGTGGAGGATGGGCGGGCGCGGGCGGTGATGGCGCGCATCGTGCCGCGCATGCTCGGCGGCCCCGGCGCCGGGCGGGTGGTGGGCCGCGCGCTGCGCCAGCTGGTGCAGGGCGGCAAGCACCAGGAGATGTTCGGCTTCATCCTCGGCGAGCTGAAGAAGGTGCTGTCCGGGCGCGAGGAGCCGCTGCGCGCGGCGATCGAGGAACGGGTGCGCGAGCAGGGCGGAAGGCTGATGGGCTGGGCGCTCGGCGCCTCCATCGCGCGGCGCGTGCTGATCCTGCTGAACGCGGAGATCGAGAAGTTCGAGGCCGACGGCTCCGACCTGCGCGCCGCCTTCGACGAATGGATGCGCCGCGAGATCGCCCGCATCGAGGAGGAGCCGGCCCGCGCCGCGGAGATCGGCGCCGCGCTGCGCGGCGTGCTGGCCCATGCCACGGTGCAGGCCTGGGTGTGGGATGTGTGGGCGCGGCTGCGCCTGGCGCTGGAGGCCGACGCCGCCCGCCCCAACGGCCGCACCGTGTCCTTCCTGGAAGGCGCGCTGGCCAATCTGGGCACGCTGCTGATGACCGACCCCGCCGCCCAGGACCGGCTGCGCCGGGCCATCGAGGGCATCGTGGTCAGCCTGGTGCCCTCCGGCCAGGCACAGATCGCCGATTTCATCGCCGACGCGGTGGCCGGCTGGGACACCGACACGCTGGTGGACCGGCTGGAGCTGCGGGTGGGCCGCGACCTGCAATATGTGCGCATCAACGGCACGCTGGTGGGGTTCGTGGTGGGCGGGCTGGCCTATGGCGTGCTGCGCGCCGTTTTCGGAACGGTGGCCTTTTGACCATCCTGTTCCTCCCCGGCGCCGGCGGCAGCGCCGCGTTCTGGAAGCCGGTGGCCGACCGGCTCGGGCGGGCGTGCCATCTGTTCTGCTGGCCCGGCCTGGGTGACGAGCCGCCGGCACCCGGCATCGCGGGGATCGAGGACCTCGTCGCCCTCGTGCGGGCGCGGATGGCCGGGCCGGTCGATCTCGTCGCGCAATCCATGGGCGGGCT
Organism: uncultured Rhodospirillales bacterium; assembly: GCA_945957135.1. Lineage (GTDB taxonomy): Bacteria > Pseudomonadota > Alphaproteobacteria > Acetobacterales > Acetobacteraceae > CAMFLK01. The sequence continues at coordinate 5,154 of CAMFLK010000148.1, read as the reverse complement.
GGTGGCGTTGAAGCTGGCGCTGGCCGAGCCGGGCCGCGTGCGCCGGCTGGTGCTGACCGCGACCTCCGGCGGCGTGCCGGTCGCCGATCTCGGCGGCGTGGACTGGCGGGCCGAATACTACGCCGCCTATCCCCGCGCCGCGCGCTGGATCGGCGAGACGCGCGAGGACCTGTCCGCCGCCATCGGCACCGTCGCCGCGCCCACGCTGCTGCTGTGGGGCGACAGCGACCCGATCAGCCCGGTCGCGGTCGGCGAACGGCTGCGCGCCCTGCTGCCCCACGCCACGCTGCACGTCCTTCCCGGCGCGGATCACGATCTCGCCCAGACCCATGCGGCCGCGGCCGCCGCGCTGATCGAAGAACACCTGACATGACCGCGATCCCCATTTCCGGCCTGTACGAAAGCCACCTGACGGTCTCGGACCTCGACCGCTCGATCGCCTTCTACCGCGACATCGTCGGGCTCGAGCTGGCGCACACCGTTCCCAGCCGCCATGCCGCGTTCTTCTGGATCGGCGGGCGCGAGCGGTCGATGCTCGGGCTGTGGTCGATCCACAGCTCCCCCGTGCGCCTGCGCCTGCACATCGCGTTCCAGACCGGGCTGGATCAGGTGATCCGCTCCGTCGCCGTGCTGCGGGCCAACGGCATCGTCCCGCGCGCCGGCGGCGGCGGGCCGGAGCTGGACGAACCCGTCGTGTTCCCCTGGATGCCCGCGGCGAGCGTGTATTTCGACGACCCCGACGGCCACTCGCTGGAATATATCGCGCTGCTGCCCGACGCGCCCCGGCCGGACATCGCCGGCGCGATGCCGCTATCCGCCTGGCGGGCGATCGGGCGGCCCCATACCGGTTGAAACCGTTGCCCCCGCGCCGGATTGGGTGAAAGCTCGGGGGCCATGAGCAAGCACCGCAAGAAGCCGGCCTCCCCCGGCGCCGCCACCGCGAACGCGGCGCGCGAAGCCGGCAAGGCGCGGCGCGAGGCGACGCCGCGCAAGCGCCACGCCGAGCTGGGCGACCTGCCGCCCGGGCGCGACCCCGTGGCGATCATCCTCGCCTCGGACGAGGGCCGGGTGGCGGCGCTGGTGCCCGAGCGCCACACCCGCATGCTCGAATCCCCCTTCACCTTCTATCGCGGCACCGCCGCCATCCAGGCCCGTGACCTGGCCCGCGCGCCCAATTCCGGCGTGGAGGTGCAATGCTGCGGCGACGCGCATCTGCTGAATTTCGGCGGCTTCGCCTCGCCCGAACGCAACCTCGTGTTCGACCTGAACGATTTCGACGAGACCCACCCCGCGCCGTTCGAATGGGACCTCAAGCGCCTCTCCGCCAGCCTGGTGCTCGCCGCGCGCTGGCGCAGCCTGTCCGAGGCCGAGGCCGGCAACATCGCCGAGGCCGCCGCGCGGTCCTATCGCCACCGCATCGCCCTCGCCGCCGGCCAGACCACGCTGGAGAGCTGGTACGCCGCCATCACCTGGGAGGACATCCGTGCCGAGGTGGAGGGCGAGCCGCGCATGCTCGCCACCGTGGAGCGGGTGATCGCCAAGGCGCAGACCCGCACCAGCGAAAGCGTGCATCACCGCCTGACCGTCACGACGGCGGACGGGCTGCGCATCCGCGACCAGCCGCCGCTGCTGTATCACCTGCCCGAGGTGGACGTGCCCAAGGTGGCCGCCGGCTTCCTCAAATCCTACGCCGGCACGCTGCGCGAGGATCTGCGCGCCCTGCTCGCCCGCCTGCGCTTCGTCGATGCCGCGCTGAAGGTGGTGGGCGTCGGCAGCGTCGGCACGCGCTGCTTCGTGGTGCTGATGCTCGGCGAGCAGGACGAGCCGGTCTATCTGCAGATCAAGGAGGCACGCGCCTCGGTGCTCGCCACCGCCGGGGCCAGGTCGCCGTGGAAGAACGACGGCGAGCGCGTCGTCGCCGGCCAGCGGCTGATGCAGTCCTCCTCCGACATCTTCCTGGGCTGGTCGCGCGGTCTGTCGGGGCGGGATTTCTACGTGCGCCAGCTGCGCGACATGAAGATGTCGCTCGACGTGGCGGAGATGCGCCGCTCGGGCCTCACCGCCTATGCCGTGCTGTGCGGGCAGACGCTGGCGCGCGCCCATGCCAAGGCGGGCGGCGCCCCGGGCATCGCCGGCTATCTCGGCCGCTCCGCCGCCTTCGACGGCGCGATCCGCCGCTACGCGCTGGCCTATGCCGACCAGGCGGAGAAGGACTACGAAACCTTCCGCCGCGCCGCGGCCGCGGGCACGGTGCGCACCGCCGCCTTCAGCCAGCCGGCGGAACCGGTGGTGCTATAGACCTTTGTCTGGCGCGCCGCCGCCGGCCAACCCGGCGCGCGGGGGCTCCCACCGCGCGCAGAACGCCGCCACGTCGGCCGACTGGAATTCCGCCAGCCGTTCCATGATCGTCTCGAACGGCCAGTCCCACCACGCCGTCGCCATCAGCCGCGCCGCCAGCTCCGGCGGGAATCGGTCGCGGATGCGCCGCGCGGGCACGCCGCCGACCACCGTGTACGGCGCCACGTCCCGGCTCACCACCGCCCCCGCGGCGATCACCGCGCCATGCCCCACGCGCACGCCGGGCAGCACGATCGCCGCGTGGCCGATCCACACATCGTGCCCGATCGTCACCCGGTCGCCCCGCCGGCCGGCGAAGAAGCCGGCATCGCGGCGCGCGGTGGCGGAGTAGTATTCCGGGCAATAGGTGAAGCGGTGCAGCGAGGGCCGGTCGATCGGGTGGTTGGGGGCGCCGATGCGCACCCGCGCGGCGATGGCGCAGAACCGGCCGATCGTCGCATCCGCCACCATGCAGTCCCCGCCGAGATAGGACAGGTCCCCCAGCTCGGCATATTCGATCGCCGTGCCCCCCAGCACCTCGCAATGCCGGCCGATCCGCGCCTCGCGCAGCTTCACATCGGGCGCGATGAAGGTCTCGGCGAGCTTGGGGCGGGTGGGCTGGTCCATGCGGCGTTCTCCCTGAACCGGCTGAAAAAGCGCGCCAGCCCAGCCCCGCGCAAGCCCCAGGGCAGCCCCAACGGGGCTTGAACGCGCGGGTTTCCCGACAACGTCACACTCACCCTATCATTCCCACCCGCGCCACTGTCGCCAACGTCGCCGAGGATTCCCGCCTTGCTCCTGTCCGTGCTCGACCAGTCCACCGTCGTCACCGGCCGCGCGCCGGATGCCTCGATCCGCGAGAGCCTGGCCCTCGTCCGCCATGCCGAGGCGCTGGGCTACCATCGCTACTGGGTGGCGGAGCACCACAACGCCCCCTCCATCGCCGGCTCCGCGCCGGAGGTGCTGATGGCCGCGCTGGCCGCCACCACCACGCGCATCCGCCTGGGCAGCGCCGGGGTGATGCTGCCGCACTACGCCGCGCTGAAGGTGGCCGAGCAGTTCCGCGTGCTGGAGGCCATCGCGCCCGGCCGCATCGATCTCGGCCTGGGCCGCGCCCCCGGCTCCGACCGGCTCACCGCCCACGCGCTGAACCCCAACGCCGCCACCGCCGCCGACCAGTTCCCCGCCCAGATCCGCGACCTGCTGGCCTGGCTGGCCGGCGAGAAGCTGGTGGAGGGCCACCCGTTCCGCGACATCATCGCCCAGCCCGCCGGCCCCACCGTGCCGGAGATGTGGATGCTCGGCTCCTCCGATTACGGCGCGCAGGTCGCGGCCCATTTCGGCCTGCCCTTCTGCTTCGCCCATTTCATCTCCGACGGGCATGGCTGCGCCGAGGCGCTGTCGCTGTATCGCGACCTCTACCGCCCCAGCGCCCGCCATCCCCGCCCCTATTCCTCCGTCTGCGTCTGGGCGCTCGCCGCCGACAGCGCGGCGGAGGCCGACCGCCTGTTCGCCAGCCGCGCGCTGGCCCGGCTGTGGCGCGAGCGCGGCCAGTTCTCCCCCCTGCCCTCGCCCGAGGAAGCCGCCGCGCATCTCTATTCCGAAGCCGACCGCGCCTTCCTCGAACGCCTGCGCGCCCGCTCCTTCTTCGGCACGCCGGACACGCTGGCCCCACGGCTACGCGAACTCGCCGCCACGCTCGGCGTGGACGAGCTGGTGATCCTGACCGCCACCCACGACCCCGAACCCCGCCGGCGCAGCTACACCCTGCTGGCCGAGGCGTTCGGACTCAAGTAAGGAAGCATGTTCTTTTTTGAAAAAAAGAACCAAAAAACTTTTTTCTCTATTGATCCGTGCGTCGGCACTTTCCGCGCGAAGAATAATAGATAAAAGTCTTTTTGCTTCTTTTTCTTCAGAAAAAGAAGATCCTTCCTTTCTTATCTTTACGCCCGCGAGATCAGCGCTGGCCGAGCAGCTTTCCCACCAGCGCGCCCAGATCGGGCGCGGGCGCTTCGGCTTCCGGCACGGTGCCGCCGGGCGTGGCGTGGTCCACCGCGTGGGGCAGCGCCTCCGCCAGCATCTTCAGCAGCGCGTCCGGCGTGGTGCCGGCCTGCTGGGCCATGGATTCCACGTGCTCCTGCGGCAGGGCGGAGGAGAGCTGCTCCGGCGTGACGGGGTGGTTCTCGCCGGTGCCCACCCAGGACGCGACCTGCTGGCCCAGCCCGGCATTCTCCAGCTGCTGGAGCAGCGCCGGCAGCCCGCCGCCGGCCGCGCCCTGCGCGCCGCCCACCAGCTGGGTGAGAATGCCGGTGAATCCCTGCACCACCGCGGGGTTGCCGGCGAAACCGATGATTTGCGCGAGAAAGCCGCTCATGGAATGCTCCTGGCCTGGGGTAACGCAGGCTACCGCCGCCGGTGACCGGCGACCAGAGCGCTGGCGGAAAGTTCATCCGCGCCCCATGTGTCGGCTTGTGACACTCTGTTATGATCGGTAGCCGTTGGAGTCCCGCGGCCATCCGCCTTCGCAACCATTCGCCCGCCTTGCAACCACTTCGCCCACTCTTACCCCACTCGGAGGACACGCTTCATGCGCCTCAAGCTTTCCACCCTGGCCGCGATCGGCCTGCTCGCCCTGCCCGCCGCCGGCTTCGCTCAGCCTGCCGCCGCCCCGGCACCGGCCACCACGGCGGCTCCTCCGGCCGCCGCCGCGCCCGCCGGCCAGTCCGCCCGCAGCGGCCGGGTCACCGCGCCGGTGCCGGCGATGGCCCCGGTGAACATCAACACCGCCACCGCCGCCGAGCTGGATAAGCTGCCGCA
>CAMFLK010000147.1 GCA_945957135.1 uncultured Rhodospirillales bacterium | reverse complement strand
CGGCCTCGGACCCCGCGCGGTGCTGCTGAAGGGCGGCCATCTGCCGGGCGAGGCGGTGACCGACCTGCTGGCCACCGCCGATTGCATGGAAAGCTTCTCCGCCCCGCGCATCGCCACCGCCCACACCCACGGCACCGGCTGCACCCTGGCCAGCGCCCTCGCCACCTTCCTCGCCCAGGGCCGGGATTTGCCCGCGGCGGTGGCGGGCGCCCGCGCCTATGTCCGCGCCGCCATCGCCGCCGCGCCGGGCCTCGGCCATGGGCACGGGCCGCTGAACCACGCCGTGACCGTCGATCCCGCCCGGGTGCCGGCATGAAGCGCTGGGTGCTCGCCCTGCTGATCCCCGCCATCCCGGCCTGGGCCGCGCCGATCGCCTGCCCGACCAGCTTCCCGGAATACAATGTGCCCGGCTTCGAGATGCAGCCGAGCAACGCCCGCTCCGGCGCCCCCCTGCGCGGGGCAAGGCTGTTCGAGGGCGCGCCGGGCGAGGAGCGGGCGGATGCGCCGGCCGAGCTGGCGCCCGACGCCCAGCCGAACGGCCTGCCGATGTGGAAACTCGCCGGCGGCGGGCCGTTCCTGCTGGTCTGCGTCTATGGCGGCACCGTCTCCTACCTGCGCGCCGTGGTGCCGGCGGATGCCGGATCGTGCCGGGTGGAACGGCGAGGGGGAACGGTCACGGCCGGCTGCCGCTGACCCGGATGCGGTAGGTGGCTTCCCGCGCCTCGCCCGGCGGGATCAGCATCAGGCCGGGCTTGTCCATGAACTCGCCGTCGAAATCCGCCGGGCTGGACATGCCGTGCCACGGCTCGATGCACAGCAGGTCGGCATCCGCCCGCGACCACACGCCGAGCGAGGGGAACCCGTCATCCCACGACACCTCGACCACCGGCGCGCCCGGCGCGGTGTAGCGCACGGAGCGGCTGGCGGGGGCCTCGAAGATCAGCGCGTCGTGATCGAACAGGCCGACATTCAGGGCGAGATGGCTTCCCTTCACCGGCGAGGGCACGCGGTCCTTCTGCAGCAGCCCGTCCTTCACCCGCAGCAGCGGCGCCGGCTCGGGGGCGGAGAAATCGAGCGTGTGGGCGTCCTTGGCGATGCCTTCCACCAAGGGCCAGCGGAAGGCGGGGTGGCCCCCCATCGCGGCGGGTAGCACGCCGTCGCCGGTATTGACCGCGCGGTAGGTGACGGCGAGCGTGTCGCCCTCGGCCGCGTAGCCCACCTCGAAGCGGAAGGGGAACGGGTAGCGGGCGCGGGTCTCCGGCGTATCCGTGATGGCCAGGAGGCAGGCGCTCGGCGAAGTCTCCACCCAGGTGAATCGCGTGTCCCGCGCGAAGCCGTGCTGGCCCATCTCGTAGGTCTTGCCGTCATGGTGCAGCTGGAAGCCCTTCAGCCGGCCGACCACCGGAAACAGGTTGGGCGCGTGGCGCGGCCAGGGCTCGGTGCCCGGCCACAGCACCTCCTGCCCCCCGGCATCCGCGAGGCCGCACAGCTCCGCGCCGAATGCCTTGATCTTGGCGCGGATGGCGCTGCCGGCGATGCTGTGGCTGTCCATCATCTCTCTCCCGCTGCTGGAGCCCGATGTTCCTCTCCTCCCTGCGCCGCCGTCCAGACCATGCGCCCGATCCCGCGCGATTTCCCTGGTCGCTCGCCCTGCTGCGCGGGTTGGAGGCGGTGGAATTCACCGCGCCGGTCACCTTCCTGGTGGGCGAGAACGGCTCCGGCAAATCGACCCTCATCGAGGGCATGGCCGCCGGCATGAACGCCGTCGCCATGGGCGGGCACGATCTGGCCCGCGACCCCAGCCTGGCGGCGGCGCGGGAGTTCGCCGGCGGCTTCCTGTTCACCCGCCGCCGCCACGCCCGCACCCGTCTGTTCCTGCGCGCCGAGGACGTGTTCGGCTTCACCAACCGGGTGATCGCCGACATGGATGGGCTGGAAGGCGATGCCGCCCACTACGCCGCCACCCTCACCGGCTACGGCCGCCAACTCGCCGAGGGCACGATGCGCGGCCAGCGCGCCGCCCTGGCCGGCGCCTATGGCGAGAACCCCGATGGCCGCTCGCATGGCGAGACCTTCCTCGCTTTGCTGCGCCGCCGGCTGGTGCCCGGCGGCCTCTATTTCCTCGACGAGCCGGAGACCCCGCTCTCGCCCGGCCGGGTGCTCGCGCTGATGGCGCTGATCGCCGAAAGTGCCGGCGCCGGCAGCCAGTTCGTCATCGCCACCCATTCGCCCATCCTGATGGCGCTGCCCGGGGCCACACTGCTGCATGTCGGCGAAACCCTGTCCCCCATCGCCTGGGACGAGGTGGAGCATGTCCGCGTCACCCGCGCCTTCCTCAACAACCCTCGGCGGATTCTCGCGGAATTGCTGGACGGCTCGCATCCAGCGCCGCCTGAAGCAGGTAGGCGGCGGCCAGCCGGTCCACCAGCTCGGCGCGGCGGCGGCGGCTGACATCGGCCTCCTCCACCAGCAGCCGGTTGACCGCGGCCGAGGACAGCCGCTCGTCCCACAGCGAAGCCGGCAGCTTGGTGGCGGCCGAGAGCGCGTGCGCCCAGTCCCGCGCCGCCTGCGCCGCCGGCCCGGTGCTGCCGTCGAGCGACAGCGGCAGCCCCACCACCAGCCCGCCCACCCCCTCGCGCCGTGCGATGCGCCCGATCTCCGCCGCATTGGCCGCCAGCTTGCCGCGCGCGATCGTGGCATAGGGGCTGGCGAGCATCAGCGAGGTGTCGGACAGCGCGAGGCCGATCAGCTTCGCGCCGGGATCGAGCCCGAGCAGCCTCTCGCCGGTACGCAGCCCAGCCCGCAGCGCCGTCATGTTGAACAGGGACATGGCCGCGTTTATGGTCGCCCTCTGTTGATCAGGCTACATCTTTCCTGAGGATTTCCATGTCGCTCGACCCCGCGACCGTCCGTCGCATCGCCCGCCTCGCCCGCCTGCGTGTGGAAGACAGCGAGATTCCGCAATTGCAGACGGAGCTGAACAGCATTCTCGGCTGGGTGGAGCAGTTGAACGAGGTGGATGTGGAGGGCGTGGAGCCGCTGGCCGGCGGCGCCCATACCGCGCTGCCGCTGCGCGCGGATGAAGTGACCGACGGCGGAATCGCTCAGGAGGTGCTGGCCAACGCGCCGGACCGGATGGGCGATTTCTTCGCGGTGCCCAAAGTGGTGGAATAGCCAAAGGCGCCTGAAGGCGCGCGAAACGGGGGGAAACAATGGCGACGAAACTGGCGCGGCGGGCGGTGCTCGCCTCGGCCCTGCTGCCCACGGCCTTTGCGGGAAGGGCGCGGGCGCAGTCGGGCATCACGCTCAGCCTGTGGCACAACCACCCGGAATGGAAAGACCGGGTGATCGCCATCCTCAACAAGTTCGAGGCGGCGCATCCCGGCGTGCATATCGACCTTCAGGAAATGCCCAGCTCGGTCTACGTGCCGCGCATGAACACGGCGCTGGCGGCCGGCGAGGCGCCCGACATCATCGCGCTGAACGCCGGGCCGAACATGCAGTCCGCGGCCGATGCCGGCTATGTGCTGGACCTGACCAACCGCATCGACGTTTCCATGCTCACGCCGCCGGCGCTGGCCGCTTCCGCGCCGCGCGGCAAGATATTCGGCGTGCCGATCATGGGCGCCTATTCCGTGGCGCTCTACTGCAACCGCGACATCTTCGCCAAATACGAGCTGACGCCGCCCACCACCTGGGACCAGCTGATCGCCACCGCGAAGACGCTGAAATCCAAGGGCGTCGCGCCGATGATGATCCCGGCGCAGGACGGCACGATCCCCGGCTTCCTCTACATGCTGATCGGATCGAGCATCCTCGGCGAGGAGGGCGTGGCCGCCCTGCGCAAGGGAAGCCGCAAACTCACGGACCCCGACCTGGTGCAGATCGCCGTGCTGTTGAAGGAGGCGTTCAGCTACGCTCAGCCCGGCGCGATCGGCACCGCCTATACCGAGGGCAAGGCGCTGTTCGCCATGGGCCGGGCGGGGATGATGGAGGCGGGGTCGGCGGACTACGCCGGTTTCACCAGCACCAATCCCAAGGCGAACTTCACCGTGGTGCCGTTCCCCGCCGTGCCCGGCGGCAAGCCCAGCACGGTGACGGGCATGCAGGGCGTGTTCGGCGTCAACAGCCGCAGCAAGCATCCGGAGGAGGCCATCGCCTTCCTGCAATGGATGCTGAGCAAGCCGGCGGCGCAGATGGTGATCGACACCATCACGCTGTCCACCTCGCGCGAGGTGGCGCCGTCCGACAACCGGGTGATGAAGGAGATGGTGGACGCCACGAAGTTCAACGACGTGCGCGTGTGGTTCGAATATCCGGAAATCGGCAAGGTGTTTCCCACGGTGGCGCAGAAGGCGCAGGCGCTGTTCCTGGGCGAGCTGTCGCCGGAAGCCTTCTCCAAGCTGCTGCAGGACACGGTGGACCCTTCGGCGACGTGAGGCCCCGTTCGCGCTTCTCCAGGCGGTACGGCCATCTCTGGTTCGTGCTGCCGGGGCTGGTGGTGTTCGCCACCTTCCTGATCTACCCGATGGCCAAGGCGTTCCAGTTGAGCTTCATCGACTGGAGCGGCCTTGGCGCCTCCAACGGGTTCGTCGGCCTCGCCAATTACCGCGAGGCGCTGACCTCGCCGGCGCTGTACCTCGCGGCCTGGCACAATGTGATTCTGTTCGTCGCCATCCTGATCATCCAGCACACGCTGGGCCTGTTCCTCGCGGTGCAGCTCAACGCGCGGCCGCGCTTCATGGAGGTGTACCGCACCATCCTGTTCCTGCCGGTGATCCTGTCGCTGGTGGCCACCGGCTTCATCTGGACGCTGATGCTGAGCCCGAATATCGGCATCCTCAACCCGCTGCTGGAAGCCGTCGGCCTCGGCTTCCTCGCCGGATCGTGGCTCGACGATCCGCGTTTCGCGCTGGCCTGCATCGTGGTGGTGCAGGCGTGGAACCATATCGGCTGGGCGGTGGTGCTGTATCTCTCGGGATTGCAGAACGTGCCGCAGGAATTGCGCGAGGCCGCGCAGATCGACGGCGCCAATGCCTGGCAGCGCTTCTGGGCGGTGGTGTTCCCGCTGCTCGCCCCGTCCTTCACCGCGCTGACCGTCATCACCTTCATCCAGAACATACGGGTGTTCGACGTGGTCTATGTGCTCACCGGCCCGGTCGGCGCGCCGGCGGGGCGGACGGATGTGCTGGGCACGCTGGTCTATCGCACCGCCTTCGGGGCCGCCGGCGCGACCACGGCGGATGTGCGGCTGAGCTACGCGGTGACGCTGGCGGTGATCATGTTCGTCGCCATGCTCGTCTGCATCAGCCTGCTGGTGCGCGTGCTGCGGCGGCGGGAGATCGAGGCATGAAACCCCGGAAAGTCGAAGCCGCCGCGCGGCATTTCCTGCTGTGCGCGGCGAGCCTGGTGGTGCTGGTGCCGATCGCCTATGTGGTGATCGCCTCGTTCAAGACGCTGCCGGATTTCTTCGCCAATCCCTACGGGTTTCCCGAGGAATGGGCCTGGCAGAACTATGTGGAGGCGTGGAAGCAGGCGCGTATCGCCACCACGCTGACCAACAGCGTGATCGTCACCGCCGCTTCAGTGCTGGCCAGCACCTTCCTCGCGGCCCTGATCGGCTACGGGCTCGCCCGCAAGGACAAGCCGCTGGCCTTGGCGCTGTACACGCTGTTCATCAGCGGCATGCTGGTGCCGGTGCAGATGATCGTGCTGCCGCTGTTCGTGGTGCTGCGCGAATTGGGCGTGCTCGGCACGCATCTGGCGCTGATCCTGCCGTACACCGCGCTCGGCCTGCCGATGGGCGTGCTGATCCTGACACCCCTGATCGCCACCCTGCCGCGCGACCTCGCCGATGCCGCGCGCATCGATGGCGCGGGGGAGTGGCAGATATTTCGCCGCGTGGTGCTGCCGATGCTGCGGCCGGGCCTGGCCTCGGTGATGATCCTGAACGGCGTGTGGATGTGGAACGAGTTCTTCATTCCGCTGGTGCTGGCCTTCCGCCCGTCCACGCAGACCCTGCCGGTGGGCATCATGTCGTTCGTCGGCACGTATTCGACGGAATGGGGACTGATCTTCGCCAGCGTGGTGATGGCCACGGCGCCGGCGGTGATCGCCTATGTCGCCATGTCCCGCCAGTTCGTGGCCGGGCTGACCGCGGGGGCGGTGAAAGGATGAAGGCGGGGTCATGAAGATCGCGAAGGTCGAGGCGTTCCCGATTTGGGTGGGGCGGCGCAATCAGCTGCTGGTGAAGGTCACCGGGGTGGACGGCACCTATGGCTGGGGTGAATCGGGCCTGGCCACGCGCGAGCGCGCGGTGATGGGGGCGATCGACCACTACCGCGAAATCCTGGTGGGTCGGGAGGCTTTCGATATCGGCGCCATCTGGCAACTTCTCTATCGCAGCCAGTATTTCGAGGGTGGGCGGGTATTCGCCGCGGCGATCTCGGCGGTCGACATCGCGCTGCACGACCTGAAGGGCAAGGCGCTGGGCCTGCCGGTGTGGCAGCTGCTGGGCGGCAAGCAGCGCAATTTCGTGGAGAGTTTCGCGAGTGTCGGCACGCCGGATGACGACGAGCTGATCGAGCAGCTCGCGACCCTGGCAGGGGAGGGATTCTCCTGTCTGCGCGTGGCGATTTCCCAGCGCGCGCCGCTCGCCCGCAACGCGGATGATGCCGCTGATGTGTTCGAGCCGCGCCTGTCCATCGCGCGCAACGTGCCGATGCTGATCCGCGCGCGGGAGCGGCTGGGCCATGCGGTCAGCTTCGGCATCGACTACCACCACGAGCTGTCGCTGGCCGAGGCCGCCTCGTTCTGCCAGAAACTGCCGCGCGGCACCTTGGATTTCCTGGAGGAGCCGATCCGCGACGAGACGCCGGAAGCCTATGCCCAGCTGCGCCGGCTGACCGAGATTCCCTTCGCCATCGGCGAGGAATTCGCCTCCAAATGGCAGGCGCTGCCCTATCTCCAGCAGGGGCTGACGGAGTTCATGCGGCTGGACATCTGCAATATCGGCGGCTTCACCGAGGCGATGAAGGTGGCGGCGCTGGCCGAGGCGCATTACGTCGATCTGATGCCGCACAACCCGCTGGGGCCGATCTGCGTGGCGTCCTCCGTGCATCTCTGCGCGGCGGTGCCGAATTTCGCGTGGATGGAATACAACTTCAATCGCTTCCGCCCGGAGCCGGAGATCAACGCGGAGCTGTTCCCCAAGCATATCCGGCTGGACGGCCCGGTGTTTCCGGTGCCGGACGGGCCGGGGCTGGGCATCGAGGTGAACGAGGAATTGTTGCGGCAGGAGACGTTCCGCTATGCCGAGACGCCGAAGCTGCGGCGACGAGATGGGTCGCATACCAACTGGTAGGCGGCCCGACCTTTTCGAGCGTGGCGTCGTGCTCGCTGCCGTCAAGGGTCGCTTCGCTTAAGTCCCTTGACGGCATCTGCGCGCGACGCCTTGGGACATTCAGGCCGAGCCGAGGAAACGGCCCTTTTCAGCCAACCAAGGAAACGGGAAGGGCTCACTTTCTTTCATTCTTCGCATGTCCCGCAGGCCTTGCCTGCGCGCCCTGGCTTCGTTGGGTGTGGCGCTGTCAAGGCGCTTAAGGGAAGCGTGCCTTGACAGCGGCCAACCCAACGCAAGCACAATCATCAATGCGAAGGAGCCCCCAGGTTCCACCCAGGCCCGTTTCCCTCTAAAGAGTGCCCCGCTGATCGACTGGAGCAGGTACGGCCGCTGATGAGTGTTTTCGATCTTTCCCTGGCCGCGGCGCGCGACGCGCTGCGCAGCCGGAGCGTGTCCGCCACGGAGCTGACGCGCGCCTATCTCGACGCGGCCGAGGCGCTGAACCCGCAACTCAACGCCTATATCACAATCACCCCCGACGAGGCCCTGGCCCAGGCCAAAGCGGCCGACGCGGCGCTGGCGGCGGGCACGGCGGGGGCGCTGGCCGGCATTCCCGTGGCGGTGAAAGACCTCTACTGCACCAAGGGCGTGCGCACCACGGCGGGCAGCCGCATCCTCGCGCCCTTCGTGCCGCCCTATGAGAGCACGGTGACGGCGAAGATGCTGGCCGAGGGCGCGGTGTTCCTGGGCAAGGCCAATCTCGACGAATTCGCCATGGGCTCCTCCACCGGCACCTCGGCCTACGGGCCGGCGACCAATCCCTGGCGCCGGCGCAACGAGACCACGAAGCTGGTGCCCGGCGGATCCTCCGGCGGGTCGGCCGCGGCGGTGGCGGCGCGCATCGCGCTGGGCGCGACGGCAACGGATACCGGCGGCTCCATCCGCCAGCCCGCGAGCTTCTGCGGCGTGACGGGCATCAAGCCGACCTATGGGCGGTGCAGCCGCTGGGGCGTGGTCGCCTACGGCTCCTCGCTCGACCAGCCCGGCCCGATCGGCCGCAGCGTGGAGGATTGCGCCATCCTGCTCGGCGCCATGGCCGGGCACGACCCCAAGGACAGCACCAGCGCCAACCTGCCCGTCCCCGACTTTGCCGCCGCCTGCCGGCGCGGCGTGAAGGGCCTGCGCATCGGTGTGCCGAGGGAATACCGGGTGGAGGGCATGTCCGCCGAGATCGACGCCATCTGGCGCCAGGGGCTGGACTGGCTGCGCGAAGCCGGGGCCGAGGTGGTGGACGTGTCGCTGCCGCACACGCGCTACGGCCTCGCCACCTACTACATCGTCGCCCCCGCCGAAGCCTCCTCCAACCTCGCGCGCTACGACGGCGTGCGCTTCGGCGCGCGCAGCGAGGGGGCGGATCTGGTGGAGCTGTATCAGAACACCCGCGCCGACGGGTTCGGTGCCGAGGTGAAGCGGCGCATCATGATCGGCACCTACGTGCTCTCCGCTGGCTATTACGATGCCTACTACCTGCGCGCGCAGAAGGTGCGGGCGCTGATCCGCAAGGATTTCACCGACGCGTTCCGCGACGTGGACGCGCTGCTGGCCCCCACCGCGCCCACCGCCGCCTTCGGCCAGGACGAGAACATGGAAGACCCCGTCACCATGTATCTGAACGACGTGTTCACCGTGCCGGTCAACCTCGCGGGCATTCCCGGCCTGTCCGTGCCCGCGGGGCTGGACGGTGCCGGCCTGCCGCTCGGCCTGCAGGTGCTGGGCCGGCCGTTCGACGAGGAAACGGTGTTCGCCGTGGGCGCCGCGCTGGAACGCGCCGCCGGGTTCAGCGCGACGCCGGCCATCCGCGCGGGAGAGGGGGCATGAGCTACACGCTGGAAGGGTCCACCGGGGCCTGGGAAGTGGTGATCGGGCTGGAAGTGCATGCCCAGGTGATCAGCAAGGCCAAGCTGTTCAGCGGCGCGGCCGCGACCTATGGCGGCGAGCCGAACAGCCAGGTGAGCTTCGTCGATGCCGCCTTCCCCGGCATGCTGCCGGTGATCAACTCCTTCTGCGTGGAGCAGGCGGTGCGCACCGGCCTCGGCCTTGCCGCCCATATCAACCTGGTCAGCCGGTTCGACCGGAAGAACTATTTCTACGCCGACCTGCCGGCGGGCTACCAGATCAGCCAGTTCGCCCACCCGATCGTCGGCGCCGGGGTGATCGAGATCGAGCTGGCCGACGGCACGGCGCGGCAGATCGGCGTGACCCGGCTGCACCTGGAACAGGATGCCGGCAAGTCGCTGCACGACCAGCATCCGTCGAAGACCTTCGTCGATCTCAACCGATCGGGCGTGGCGCTGATGGAAATCGTCAGCGAGCCGGACATGCGCTCGCCGGAGGAGGCCGGGGCCTATCTGCGCAAGCTGCGCACCATCCTGCGCTATCTCGGCACCTGCGACGGCAATATGGAGGAGGGCTCCATGCGCGCGGACGTGAACGTCTCCGTGCGCAAGGCGGGCGAGCCGTTCCGCACGCGCTGCGAGGTGAAGAACGTCAACTCCGTGCGCTTCGTCATGCAGGCGATCGAGGCCGAGGCGAAGCGGCAGATCGGCGTGTGGGAAGACGGCGGCACGGTGCAGCAGGAGACGCGGCTGTATGATCCCGGCCGCGGCGCCACCCGCTCCATGCGCTCCAAGGAAGACGCGCACGATTACCGCTACTTCCCCGACCCCGATTTGCTGCCGCTGGTGCTGGACGAGGCCTGGGTGGAAGGCATCCGCGCCGGCCTGCCGGAACTGCCGGACGCCAAGCGCGCCCGCTTCATGCGCGAATACGGCCTGACCGCCTATGATTCCGGCGTGCTGGTGGCCGACCAGACCACGGCCGATTTCTACGAGACACTGGCCAAGGGGCGCGACCCGCGCCTCGCCTGCACCTGGATGACCGGCGATTTCTTCGCGGCCCTCAACCGCACCGGCACCACCATCGAGACCAGCCCCGTTTCGGTGACCGATCTCGGCGCGCTGATCGACCTGATCGCCGACAGCACCATCAACGGCCGCATCGCCAAGGAGGTGTTCGAGGCGATGGTGGACACCGGCGAAGCCCCCGGCGCCATCGTGGAAAAGCGCGGCCTGCGCCAGGTGACCGACACCGGGGCGATCGACACGGCGGTGGAGCAGGTGCTGGCGGCCAACCCGGACAAGCTCGCGGAGTATCGCGGCGGCAAGGACAAGCTG
>CAMFLK010000146.1 GCA_945957135.1 uncultured Rhodospirillales bacterium | reverse complement strand
CGCTCACCCTGGCCGCGCAGCCGGCCGCGCAGGGCGAGCGCGTGGTGATGCTGCCCTTCGCCGCCGGCACCGGCGCCGCCGCCTTCCGCCGTGGCGACCAGGCCGTGGTGGTGTTCGACGAGCGCCGTCCGCTCGATCTCGCGCCGCTGCGCGCCGTTCCCGCCTTCGCCGATGCCGCCGTGCAACTCCTGCCCCGGGGCACCGTGCTGCGCCTGAAGCTCGCCCCCGCGGAGCAACTCGTGCTGACCCGCGCCGAGCCGGGCTGGAAACTCGCCATCGCCGACCCGCCCGCCGCCCCGGCGATCCTGCCCGAGGTGAAGGAAGGGCGGCTGCTGCTGCCGGCCCCCACCCCCGGCCAGGTGATGTCCGTGCCCGACCCGATGACCGGCGGCACCGTGCTGGTCGGCACCGTCGCCCCGGCCAAGGGTGCCGGACCCGGTGTGGCGGTGGGCCGCGCCACGCCCGAATTCACGCTGCTCCCCAGCTGGCTCGGCGTGGCGCTGACGCCGATGTCGGACGCGCTGGTGCTGCGCCCGGTGACGGCGGGGTTCCTGCTCGCCGTCGAAGGCGGCGCGCTCGCCGTCTCCGCCCCCGACGCGACGCTGCGCGCCAGCGAGGGCGCGCAGGCCCTCAGCCGGCGCTTCGATCTTCCGGATATGAAGCTGCCATCGCTGATGTTGCGATTGCAGGCCGCGGTGGCCGCCGCCGCCGCCGCGCCGCCGCAGGCCCGCGCCGGCAAGCGGCTGGAGGTGGCGCAGGCCATGCTGAGCCTGGGCATGGATGTCGAGGCGCAGGCCGTGCTCACCCTGGCCGCCACCGAGGATGGGCGGGCGGCGAACCTGCCCGACCTCATCGGCCTGTCCGCCATGGCCGCGATGCTTGCCGGGCGGATGGACGACGCCACGCCGATCGACGACCCCCGCCTGTCCGGCACGGACGAGGTGGCGCTGTGGCGGGCGGTGCGCCAGGCGCTCGCCGACGAGGGATCGCCACAGGCCGCCCCCGTCTTCGCCGCCACCATGAACCTGCTGCGCGCCTATCCCGCGCCCCTGCGCGCCCGGCTGCTGCCGCTGGCGGTGGAGACCATGGCGCTGGGTGGGGAGGCGGCGACGGCCAAGCGCGTGGCCGACACCCTGCCGGACGACCACGCGCTCGACCTCGCCCGCGCCCTGCTCGCCGAGAAGGAGGGCGCGACGGATGACGCGCTGGCCCGCTACGGCCGCCTCGCCGCGGGGCCGGACCGCCTGATCCGCCTGCGCGCGGCAAGGCGCGCGGCCGAACTGCGCCTGGCCTCCGGGGCCGCCGACGCGGCCAGGACCGCCGATGCGCTGGACAAGCTGATCTATGCCTGGCGTGGCGACGGCCGCGAACTGGCGCTGCGCCTGCGCGTGGCCGAGCTGCGCGGGCAATCCGGCGCGTGGCGCCCGGCCCTCGCCATGCTGCGCGAGACCGAGGGGCTCTACCCCGACCAGCGCGAGGAGGTGCGCTCCCGCCTCGCCGCCACCTTCTCCGCCGCCCTGGAGAACGACGCGAAGTCGCCGCTGCCGCCGCTCGAACTCCTCGCCATGGCCGAGGACAATGCCGACCTGCTGCCCAAGGGCGAGGCCGGGACCGGGCTCGCGGCGCGGCTGGCGGACCGGCTGATCGCGCTGGACCTGCCGCAGCGCGCCGCCCCCGCCCTGCAGAAACTGGCCGATGCCGCGCCGCCCGGCCCGGTGCGCGCGGAGCTGGGCGGCAAGCTCGCCGCCATGCGGCTGCAGCTGGGCGACGCGCGCGGCGCGCTCGCGGCGCTGGAGGCCTCGCTCGCCATCGGCCCCCTGCCGCCGGAGGTGCTGGAGCGGCGCACCCTGACCTTCGCCCGCGCCGCCGCCATGGCCGGGGACCGCGATCGCGCCATCGCGACCCTCGCCACCATCGACAGCGCGGGTGCGGACGACCTGCGCGCCGGCCTGCTGGAGGCGGCGCGCGACTATCCCGGCGCCGTCGCCGCCCTGCGCCGCCTGGCCGACCGCACGATCCCGCCCGAGGGCAAGCTGAACGAGGACCAGGCCCGGCTGCTGCTGCGCCTGGCCTCCGCCGCCGCCCAGGCCGGCGACGCGGCGATGCTGGCGCGGCTGCGCGAGAGCGACGCGCCGCGCCTGCCGGAGGGCCGAATCGCCGACATGTTCCGCCTGATCACGGCGCCGCCGGTGCAGGCCGCCACCGATCTGCCGCGTGCCGCGCAGGAGGCACGGGCCGCGCGCACCCTGCCGGAGAACCTGCGCAGCCTGTCCAAACCCACCCTGCGCTGACCCTGTTCCCCCCACGCAAAACCGTCATGCACGAATTCGGGGTGGAGGGGTCCGTTTCCCCTTGACCCCCCCCCATCATTTCATCATGTTCCGCCGCCTTGGCCCCAGGGGGGTCGCGCACGGTGCGCGATCACCAACAGGCCGTCTACTGGTTGACAGGGGTTTGCGCGATGAACGCACTCATGCCACTGGGGATGGTCTCGGAATTCCCGAGCGAGAACCAGACGATCGAAACTTCTGCGGGAGTTCCCGAGGAGAGCAAGGACTATTTCGTCGAACGCGACGGAATGAAGTTCGCCGGCACGCACCTGCTGGTGGATCTGTGGGGGGCGAAGAACCTCGCCGATCCCGCGCATATCGATGCGGCGCTGCGCGAGGCGGCGATCGTGGCGGGCGCCACGATCCTGCACAGCCATTTCCACCATTTCTCGCCCAATGGCGGCGTGTCCGGCGTGGTGGTGCTGGCGGAGAGCCACATCTCCATCCACACATGGCCGGAGCGGGACTTCGCCGCGGTGGACCTGTTCATGTGCGGCGCCTGCGACCCGAACGATTCGCTGCCGGTGCTCCAGGCGGCGTTCTCGCCGACGCGCATGGACGTGGACGAGCAGCGGCGCGGCCGCGTCTGGTAACATAAACTTCTTTGGTTCGACGCACGGCCCGGGGTGCACATCCCGGGCCGTTTGCTTGCGGGGTGAGCGATGACGACCGATTCCTGGATCAACGAGAGCCTGTATGCCGATTGGGGCCAGCGCTTCCTGGTGAAGCGCGAGCTGGCGCGCGTGCAGAGCAGCTTCCAGGACATCGTGATCTTCGAGAGCTTCAGCCACGGACGGGTGATGCTGCTGGATGGCGTGGTGCAGATCACCGAGGCGGACGAGTTCGTCTATCAGGAGATGCTCGCCCATGTGCCGCTGCTGGCCCATGGCGCGGCGAGCCGCGTGCTGATCATCGGCGCGGGCGATGGCGGCGTGCTGCGCCGCGTGCTCCAGCACCGCAACCTGGCGCGCGCGGTGATGGTGGAGATCGACGGCGAGGTGATCCGCCTGGCCAAGGAGTTCCTGCCCGGCATCGCCGGCGACGCCTGGACCGATCCGCGCGCCGAGGTGATCGTGGGCGACGGCATCGACTACGTGCGCAAGGCGGCCGATTCGTCGTTCGACGCCATCATCGTGGACAGCACGGACCCGATCGGCGTCGGCGAGGTGCTGTTCACCGACGAGTTCTACGCCAATTGCGCGCGCATCCTCTCGGCCGGCGGGCTGGTGGTGAACCAGTGCGGCGTGCCCTTCATGCAGGCCGACGAGCTGCGCGAGACCAGCGCGCGCCGGCGCAAGTTCTTCCCCCATGTCAGCGCCTATGTCGCGGCCGTGCCCACCTATGTCGGCGGCTACATGACGCTGGGCATCGCGGCGAAGCAGGCCGCGCTCGATGCCGTGCCCGCCGCGACGCTCCGCGCCCGGGCCGAGGCGGCCGGCGTGCTGGGCACCACGCGCTACTGGTCGCCGGAGATCCAGGAAGGCGCCTTCCACCTGCCGCCCTACATCGCCCAGCACCTGCCGCGGGGATAGTGTCCTGCCCCCTACGTTCGTTGTCCTTCACAACGAACGTAGGGGATAAGCAGGCCACTGAAAACAAAGAGCGAGTGTCTCGAAGCTGGAGTTCGCCCTCTATAGCGAACTTCAGATTCGGGACACTCGCGCTCTTTTCTTTTGCCCGGCCCCGCCCACATAATGCCGGGCGGAGCTGCCCGGTGCGTCAGGTCAATCATCCCCAGGGCCAATAAGCACCTCCCGGGAGCTGGCTCTGTCGTGATCCTGGTCACGGTACCCGGCGCCCACCTGCTCTAGCAGGCCTTGGGAGGATGTCAGCACCAACGGCCATGGCGGCTCCGCACATAATTTCCGATTCGTCGATCAGCCTCGCCGCCCGCAAGAAGGCGGCGCGGGCGGCCGCCCTCGCCGCGCGGGCGGGGTGCGACCCCGCCTGGGGCGGGCAGCTCGCCGCCCATGTGCTGGTGGAGCTGGACATCCCCGAAGGCGCCGTGGTCTCCGGCTTCTGGCCGATGGAGGGCGAGATCGACATCCGCCCCCTGCTGCACGCCCTGCACGCGCGCGGCCACGCGGTGGTGCTGCCGGAAACCCCGCCGCGCGGCCAGCCGCTCATCTTCCGCCTGTGGCAGCCCGGACGGCCGATGCAGCGCGAGGCGTTCGGCACCTACCGCCCCACTGGCGAACCCCGCCGGCCGGACGTGATGTTCATCCCCCTGCTGGCCTTCGACCGCGCCGGCCACCGGCTGGGCTACGGCGCCGGCTATTACGACCGCACGCTGGCCACGCTGCCCGACGCGGTGGCGATCGGCTGCGCCTTCGCCGCCCAGGAACTGGACGCGGTGCCCGTGGGCGAGTACGACGCGCCGCTCCACGCCGTGGCGACCGAACGCGGCGTGATCCGCTGTTCTTCTGAAAGAGGCTGAATGCGCATCCTGTTTCTGGGCGACGTGGTCGGGCGTGCCGGCCGCGACGCGGTGGTGGCGCGCCTGCCGGAGCTGCGCGCCGCCCTGCGCGCCGAGCTGGTGGTGGTGAACGCCGAGAACGCGTCGCACGGATTCGGCCTGGGGCCGGACATGGCCCGCGCCTTCCTCGAAGCCGGCGCCGACGTGCTCACCCTGGGCAACCACGCCTGGGACCGCAAGGAAGTGATCCCCTTCATCGCCGAAACCCCCCGGCTGATCCGCCCGCTGAATTTCCCGCCGGGCACGCCCGGCAGCGGCAGCGTGATGGTGCAGGTGGCCGACGGCCGCGCCGCCCTGGTGATCAACGCCATGGGCCGGCTGTTCATGGACCCGCTCGACTGCCCGTTCCGCACCGTGGCGGTGGAACTCTCCCGCCACCGCCTGGGGGCGACCGTCGCCGCCATCGTCATCGACTTCCACGCCGAGGCCACCAGCGAGAAAATGGCCTTCGCCCACAGCTTCGACGGCCAGGTGAGCCTGGTGGTGGGCACCCACACCCATTGCCCCACCGCCGATTACCAGATCCTGCCCGGCGGCACCGCCTACCAGACCGATGCGGGCATGTGCGGCGACTACGACAGCGTCATCGGCATGGGCAAGGAAGGGGCGGCCAGCCGGTTCTGGCGCAAGATGCCCGGCGAACGCCTCGCCCCCGCCGAAGGGGAGGCCACCATCGCCGGCCTGTTCGTGGAAACCGACGACGCCACCGGCCTCGCCCGCCAAATCGCGCCGCTGCGCGTCGGCGGTCGGCTGTCGCAGACCCTGCCGGACGGTCTATAGAGCGTGATGACGTTTGGCGGAATCGCCAAAAAGTCTGAATCACGCGATCGAGCAAAGCGCTGGAGCGGGATGGCCGAGCGCTAGCGACGTCATCCTGCTCCAGGCCCGCAACGAACCGCATCCGACCAGAGGACCGACCATGGCTGGCCATTCCCAGTTCAAGAACATCATGCACCGCAAGGGCGCGCAGGACGCCAAACGCGCGCGCATCTTCGCCAAGCTGATCCGCGAAATCACCGTCTCCGCCCGCGCCGGCCTGCCCGACCCGGCGGCCAACCCCCGCCTGCGCTCGGCCATCTCCGCCGCGCTCAAAGCCAACATGACGCGCGACACGATCGACCGCGCCATCAAGAAGGCCACCGGCGCCGGCCAGGGCGATGACTACGCCGAAGTGCGCTACGAAGGCTACGGCCCTGCCGGCGTGGCCGTGATCGTCGAAGCCCTCACCGACAACCGCAACCGCACCGCCTCCGACGTGCGCTCCGCCTTCGCCAAGCACGGCGGGGCGCTCGGCGAGACGAATTCCGTTTCTTTCCTGTTCTCGCGGCTCGGAGTCGTACGCTACGCCGCTTCCATTGCGAGCGAGGACGCCATGCTGGAAGCCGCCATCGAAGCCGGTGCCGACAACGTCGAAAGCAGCCCCGACGGCCACGAAATCACCTGCGCGCCGGAATCCTTCTTCGCCGTGCGCGACGCCCTGGAACAAGCCTTCGGCGCCCCCGAATCGGCGCGGCTCGACTGGCGGCCGAACACCGTGGTGACGCTGGACGAAACCAAGGCCGCCTCCCTGCTCAAGCTGCTCGACGTGCTCGAAGACAACGACGACGTGCAAAACGTCTATGCCAATTTCGACATCCCCGAGGCGGTGCTCCAGCGCCTTTCCGCCTGATGGGGGGGCTGGGGCAAAGGCAAGGCGAGGGGCGCTGCCCCTCGACGCCGCTGGGGCCTCAGGCCCCAGACCCCATTCGTTTGGAGCGGTACGCTATTTCCCGGTTCTCCGGCGAAGCCAAAAATCCTTTGTCTGCCGCCAAAGATGATGGGACCTTCGGCCCGAAGAAAAGGAGTGGGGTCTGGGGCCTGAGGCCCCAGCGGGGTCGAGGGGCAGAGCCCCTCGCCTTGCCTTGGGGTCCAGGGGCCGCCCCCCTGGCCTTCCTTCCATGACCACGCCCGTCCGCCTCCTCGGCATCGACCCAGGCCTGCGCTTCACCGGATGGGGCTTGGTTGAGGCGGATGGCAACAGGTTGCGGCACATCGCGGATGGGGTGATTGCCACCGACAATTCCGACAGCGTGGCTGAGCGGTTGCGGGTGTTGCATGACGCGCTTGGCCTGTTGATGCGCGATTTGCGGCCGGATGAGGCGGCGGTGGAGGAGACGTATGTGAACCGCAACGGGGCGGCGACGCTGAAGCTCGGCTATGCCCGGGCGGTGGCGTTGTTGGCGCCGACTTTGGCGGGGATTCCCGTGGCGGAGTATGGCGCCATGGCGGTGAAGCAGGCGGTGGTGGGCACCGGGGCGGCGGCGAAGGAGCAGGTGCAGATGATGGTGCGCCGGCTGTTGCCGGGGGCGGTGTTGCGGCGGGCGGATGCGGCGGATGCCTTGGCGGTGGCGATCTGCCACGCCCATCATCGGGCCAGCCGGGCGCGCTGGGGGGCGGGGGTACGGATGGCATGATCGCCAAGCTGACCGGCCGGATCGAGCTGCTGGATGCCGATCGCTGCATCGTGGATGTGAATGGCGTGGGCTATCTGGTGCATGCCTCCACCCGCACCTTGTCCGCGGTGCCGGCGGGGGCGGTGGCGAGTCTGCTGATCGAGACTCAGGTCCGCGAGGATGCCATTGTTCTTCATGGGTTTTTCGATGCGGCCGAGCGCGACTGGTTCCGCCTGCTGACCACGGTGCAGGGGGTGGGGGCGAAGGTGGCGCTGAGCATCCTGTCCACGTTGACGCCGGCGGCGCTGATCGCGGCGATCCAGGCGGGCGACCGGGGCGCGCTGACGCGGGCCGGCGGGGTGGGGGCCAAGCTCGCGGTGCGGCTGCTGTCGGAGTTGCGCGAGAAGGCGGGGGCGATGCCCAGTGCCGGCGGCTTCGCGCCTGTCATGCCCGCGCCGGCCGGGGTGGAGGCGGATGCGCTCTCCGCCCTGGTCAATCTCGGCTACCGCCGGGGCGAGGCGGAGGCGGCGGTGGCGCGGGTGGTGGCGCGGCTGGAGGAGGGGGCGGGGCTCGACCAGGTGATCCGTGAAGGGCTGAAGGAACTCGCGAAATGAGCGATCGCACGGTCTCGCCCGCGCGCTCCGAGGAGGATGCGGCGGAGGCCAGCCTGCGGCCGCAGATGCTGTCGGAATTCGTCGGCCAGAAGGCGAGCCGCGAGAATCTCTCCATCTTCATCGCCGCCGCGCGGGCGCGGGCGGACGCGCTCGATCATGTGCTGCTGCACGGCCCGCCCGGCCTGGGCAAGACCACGCTGGCGCAGATCGTGGCGCGCGAGCTGGGCGTGGGGTTCCGCGCCACCTCCGGCCCGGTGATCCAGCGCGCCGGCGACCTCGCGGCCATCCTGACCAATCTGCAGCCGCGCGACGTGCTGTTCATCGACGAGATCCATCGCCTGCAGCCGGCCATCGAGGAGGTGCTGTATCCCGCGATGGAGGATTTCCAGCTCGACCTCATCATCGGCGAGGGGCCGGCGGCGCGCAGCGTGCGCATCGACCTCTCGCCCTTCACGCTGGTGGCCGCGACCACCCGCGCCGGGCTGCTGGCGACGCCGCTGCGCGACCGCTTCGGCATTCCGCTGCGGCTGGTGTTCTACACGGCGGAGGAGCTGGAGCTGATCGTGGCGCGCGGGGCGCAGAAGCTCGGTTTCGCGCTGACCGCCGAGGGCGCGCGCGAGATCGCCCGCCGTTCCCGCGGCACGCCGCGCATCGCCGGGCGCCTGCTGCGCCGGGTGCGCGACTTCGCCCAGGTGCAGGGCAGCGGCCCGGTGGATGCGGCGCTGGCGGACGCGGTGCTGACGCGGCTGGAGGTGGACCGGATGGGCCTCGACGCCATGGACCGCCGCTATCTGCGCCGCATCGCCGAGCACCATGCCGGCGGCCCGGTGGGGGTGGAGACGCTCGCGGCGGCGCTGGCCGAGGCGCGCGACACGCTGGAGGACGTGATCGAGCCCTTCCTGATCCAGGAGGGCCTGGTCCTGCGCACCAGCCGTGGCCGCATGCTGGGCGAGCGCGGCTGGCGCCATCTCGGCCTCATGCCGCCGTCCGGGCCGCAGCCGATGCTCGACCTGCTGGCGGAGGATGAATGAGGGTTCATTCCCCGGACATCGGCCCGGACGGCGCGCATCTCTATCCCGTGCGGGTCTATTACGAGGATACCGATGCCGGCGGGGTGGTCTATCACGCCAATTAC
Source organism: uncultured Rhodospirillales bacterium (assembly GCA_945957135.1). Taxonomy (GTDB): domain Bacteria; phylum Pseudomonadota; class Alphaproteobacteria; order Acetobacterales; family Acetobacteraceae; genus CAMFLK01. Next base: position 1,616 of record CAMFLK010000146.1, on the reverse strand, counting down.
CTGCGCTTCGCCGAGCGCGCCCGCACCGAGGCCTTGCGCGCGCTGGGGGCGCCCCATGCGGCGATGGCGGCCGAACATGGCCTATTCTTCATGGTGCGGCGCGTCAAAGTGGACTATCAGGCCCCGGCGCGACTCGACGATTCGCTCGTCATCGCCACCGACACGCGCGCCATCGGCGCCGCCACGGCGGAACTCCGCCAGCGCGTGCTGCGCGACGGCGCGGTGCTGGCCACGCTGGAGGTGGGGCTGGCCTGCGTGCGCGTCGCCGACCAGCGGCCCGCGCGCATTCCCGCACGCTGGCGTGACCTGCTCGGGCGCCTTGTACACGTCCCGAATCGGGCGTGAAGTTGACATGATCCGGCGCCAGCGTCGGATGCGGAAGGAAGGATCGAACCGTGGACCGTGCCGTCGAAGCGGTGAATCTCGGCGCAGCCGGCGGGGATCTGTCGCTGTGGGGCCTGTTCCTGCAGGCCGACATCATCGTCAAGATCGTCATGCTGATGCTGATCGGCGCCAGCATCTGGGTGTGGGCGATCGTTTACGAGAAGACCACCACATTGCGCCGCGCGCGCAAGGCCGCCGACGGCTTCGAGGACCGGTTCTGGTCCGGCGGCAGCCTGGACGAGCTGTACGAGGCGGAGGGCGAGAAGCCCACCCATCCCATGGCCGCCGTGTTCGCCTCGGCGATGACGGAGTGGCGGCGCAGTGCGCGCGTGGTCGGCGCCGATATCGGCCGCTCCTCGGTGCGCGACCGGGTGGACCGGGCGATGAACGTCACCATCCAGCGCGAGATGGAGGGCATGGAACGCTGGATGGTGTTCCTGGCTTCCGTGGGATCGACGGCGCCGTTCATCGGCCTGTTCGGCACGGTGTGGGGCATCATGAACTCCTTCGCGGCCATCGCGGCCATGCACAACACCAACCTCGCCGTGGTGGCGCCGGGCATCGCGGAAGCGCTGTTCGCCACCGCCGTGGGCCTGGTGGCGGCGATTCCCGCGGTGCTCGCCTACAACAAGATCAGCACGGACCTCGCGCGCTTCGCCGCCCGGCTGGAAGGGTTCGCCACCGAGTTCGGCGCCATCCTCTCCCGCCAGTCCGAGGAGCGCGGCTGAATGGCCGGCGGTCTGGTCGGCGGGCCGCAGCGCGGCAAGGGGCGCTACCGCCCGCTCGCGGACATCAACGTCACGCCCCTGGTGGACGTGATGCTGGTGCTGCTGATCGTGTTCATGGTCACGGCGCCGCTGATGAACACGGCGGTGAACGTCGATCTGCCCAAGACCACGGCCAGCCCGATCAACAACGACAGCGAGCCGCTCAACGTCTCGGTCAACGCCCAGGGCCAGCTGTTCCTGCAGGACCAGCAGATCGAGCAGGCGGATCTGGTGACCAAGCTGCAGGCGCTGGCCAAGGACCAGAAGGACCGCCGCATCTTCGTGCGCGGCGACCGCGCCAACACCTATGGCCGCATGCTGGAGGTGATGGGCACGATCATCCAGGGCGGCTTCACCAAGGTCTCGCTGCTGACCGATCCCGGCGCGATGGCGCCGAAGCCGGCCGCCGCCGCCCCGGGGCAGCCCGCGCCCGCCGCCGCCACGCCTGCGGCCACTCCGCCCGCC
>CAMFLK010000145.1 GCA_945957135.1 uncultured Rhodospirillales bacterium | reverse complement strand
GAGTAGCGCCAGCGCCGTGACCCATCCCGCGCTGGCCGCCGGTCGCGTCGCCGTCGTCACCGGCGGCGCGAGCGGCATCGGCCTCGCCGCCGCGCGCCGTTTTGCCGCCCTGGGCATGCGCATCTGCCTCGCCGACCTGCCGGGCACCGCGCTGGACGCCGCCGCCGCGGAGATCGCGGCGCTGGCGCCGGAGGGCAGGGCGGCCGTGCTTGCCGTCCCCACCGATGTCGCGCGCGTGGCTGAAATGGAGGCGCTGCGCGACGCCGCCCTGGCCGCGTTCGGCGAGGTGGGCGTGCTGATGAACAATGCCGGCACCGCGCCCGGCGGCGGCCCGTACGACCATCCCGAGCGCTGGCGCCATGTGCTGGAGGTCAATCTCTGGGGGGTGGTCAACGGGGTGCAGAGCTTCGTGCCGGCCATGCTGGCCCAGGCCACGCCCTGCGCCGTGGTCAGCACCGGCTCCAAGCAGGGCATCACCTGCCCGCCCGGCGATACCGCCTACAACGTGAGCAAGGCCGGGGTGAAGGTGCTGACCGAGGCGCTGGCCCATTCCCTGCGCAACGAGGAGGGCGCGCGCATCTCCGCCCATCTGCTGGTGCCCGGCTCCACCTTCACCGGCCTGACGCGCCGCAACCGCAACGAGAAGCCGCCCGGCGCCTGGCTGCCGGAGCAGGTGGCGGACATGCTGATCGAGGGCATGAACCGCGGCGATTTCTACATCATCTGCCCGGACAACGAGGTGACGCGGGAGATCGACAACAAGCGCATGCTATGGGCCGCTGAGGATATCATCCGGAACCGCCCCGCCCTGTCGCGCTGGCACCCGGACTACAAGGACGAATTCGCGCGTTTCCTGGAGGGGTGATTCTCTACTTCCCCGTCGGCGCGATGCGCCAGATCGTGCCGTTGCCGTCCTCGCTGACCAGCAGCGCGCCGTCCTTCGCCACCGCGACGCCCACCGGGCGGCCCCAGACCCGCGCGTCGTCGATCACGAAGCCGGTCAGGAAATCGCTGTAGCCGCCGTCCGGCACGTCGCCGCGCAGCTTCACGCGCACCAGCTTGGTGCCGGTGCGGATGTCGCGGTTCCACGAGCCGTGCAGTGCCACGAAAGCGTCGCCCTGGTACTCCGCGGGGAACGCGGCGGCGCCGCTGCCGTCGTAGAACGCCATGCCGAGCGGCGCGGAATGCGCCTGGATCAGCACGTCCGGCAGCGTCACCTTGGCCGCCAGCTCCGGCCGCGCGCCGGCATGGCGTGGGTCCGGGTGGGCGCCGATATAGAACCAGGGCCAGCCGTAGAACCCGCCCGGCGTCACGCGCGTGACGTAGTCCGGCGGCAGGTTGTCGCCCAGCCCGTCGCGCTCGTTGGTGGCGCACCACACATCGCCCGCACGCGGATGCACGGCCAGGCCCACGCAGTTGCGGATGCCCGTGGCGAAGCCGCGCCGGTTGCCGCCATCGGGGTCGAAGGCGATCACCATCGCCCGCCATTCCTCGTCACCCCAGGCCGCGCCGAGTCCCACCCGCGCCTCGAGCGACGCGATGGCGGGGACGGGCAGGGCGGGCATGCCCTCCGCCACGTTGGAGGCGGAGCCGACCGAGACATACATCGTCCGTCCCGTCGCATCGAAGGCGACGTCGCGCGTCCAGTGATGGAATTCGGTCGGCGCGATCTGCGCCACCACCGTCTCCGCCGGCCCGCGCGCCCGCATGTCGCCGGCGGCATAGGGGAAGCGCAGCACCGTGTTCGGCGTGGCGGCGTAGAGGAAGCGCGGCGCCGGTCCCGGCGGCCAGAAGGCCAGGCCGAAGGGCTGGGACAGCCCGGCCGCGAAAATCGCCTCCCCGCCGCCCGGCCGCAGCACGCGGATGCGCCCTGCGCCGCTCTCAGCCACGAACACGTCGCCGTTCGGCGCCACGCGCAGGATGCGCGGGCGGGACAGGCCGGAGGCGTAGAGCGAGACCGCGAACCCTTCCGGCACACGCAGCGACGCCCCCGCCGGCCGTGGCACCACGCGCGGCGAATTGCTGCTGGAGCGCTGCGCGAAAGGCGGCGGCAAGTCGCCCGGCACGATCCGGTGCATCCGCCCCGGCGCATCGTCGCGCCAATCCTGCGCCATCGCCGGGTGGCCCAGCATCAAGGCAATCGTCAGCAAGCCCCATCTCATTGCAACAGCTCCTGAAACCGCGCCTCGCCCGCCTGTCTTCCATCCTTCGGTTCCCATCGAAGCATCCAGGCACCGGCAAGCGATAGAACCACGGCGTGCCCGAGGGAGAACGACGATGCTGACCTGTGTGATCCGCTACCACATCGACCCCACCAAGAAGGCCCAGTTCGCCGAATACGCGCGCAACTGGGGCGAGGCGATTCCCCGCTGCGGCGCCGGCCTGATCGGCTATTTCGCGCCGCACGAGGGCTCCACTACCCTGGCCTACGGCATCTACGACATCGCCAGCCTCGCGGAATACGAGGCCTATCGCGCGCGGCCGGCCGCGGACCCGCAGGCGCGCGCGAATTTCGAATTCGCCATGCGCGAGAAGTTCCTGCTGCGCGAGGACCGCACCTTCCTCACCCGCGTATCGGGTTAGGCCGCTTCCTCCGGCAGGGCGCGCCAATCCGTGGGCGCCGTGCCGGTCTGGCGCTGAAACGCGCGGCTGAAGCCGCTGACTTCGGAATAGCCCAGCGCCAGGGCGATGTCGGTGATGTTCATCCGCGTGCCGCGCAGCCATTGCTGCGCTACTTCGGTGCGCGTCTGGATCAGCAGCGCGCGGAAATTCGTGCCTTCGTCACGCAGCCGCCGGTTCAGCGTGCGCGGATGCATGGCCATGAGCTGGGCGACCTCTTCCAGCGAGATGTCGGGGAACACGACCCGAGCGCGCAGGATGCGTGCCACATGGTCGGCGACGCTTGGCTCTTCCACGGCCCAGTACGACGCCACCGATCTCTGGAGAATCTGCCGCAGCAGCGGGTCCGCCATGCACACCGGCTGGGCCAGCTGCCGGGCCGGAAAGGTCAGGGCGGATTGTTCGGCGTCGAACTGCGGCGTCACCCCGAAGAGCCGGCGATAGGGGCGGATGTCTTCGGGGGGCAAGCGCGACAGCAGGACGTTCTCCGGCATGAGGCCGGTGAGTTCGCGCACCAGGTTGAACCCGAGCGCCAGGGCGGTGTCGCTCATTACCTCGATCGCGGCCACATTCGGCTGCTGCACGGCATAGCCCCAGAACGCGGCCCCTTCATTGAGGGTCAGATACGACACCGCGCCCCGGATATAGCGATGCTGGTTGGTGCATAGGTCCAGTATCGCGTCCTTCAGCGTCGGGGCGGTGCGCATCAATCGGCCCACCAGCCCAAGCACGTCCGCGCGCGCGCGCCCGCCCACCAGAAGGCCGAAATGCGCGAGACCAGTCTCCTCCACGCAGACGCGCAGAAGGTTGCCCATCTGGGCGAAGGGCATGCGATTCTCGGTCGTGGCCAGCACGGCGGGATCGACGCCGGCGCGCGCGAGCACCGGGGCAGGGTCGATGCCCAGCTCCCGCAGCACCTGCGGAACCTCCGTGATGATGCCTACGCGATGCCCCACTGCGCCACCTCCCCGGCTCCTTGAGCCATGGCGGCTCGTTTCTTGCCGATTTGTCGCGAAATGGCAAGAAGGCGCGCGCGTGCTAAGGCAAAAGTGCGTCCGCAAGCAAGAAATACGGAAAGAGAATACGCATAATATTCAATATAGCGTAGTAAATAGGTCGATCTGTCAGTCTTCCCGACCTCCTCCTTGTCAAATCACTCCACAACGTGCCGCGCGCGCCCGCGGTGGGCGTCCGCCCGATCCTGGCGAAACCAAAGGAGTTGCCTGTGTACTACACACCGGATTCGATCCTGCCGGAAAACATGGCCCCGCTGATCATCACGGCCGCGCCGTACGGGCCGGAATGGCTGCCGGGTGACGCCGACATTCCCGTCTCCTGGGATGAGCAGGTGCAGGCGGCCGTCGATTGCTACAATGCCGGCGCCACCATGCTGCACGTGCATGTGCGCGACCCCGCCACTGGCCACGGCTCGGTCGATTTCGAGCAGTTCAACTACTTCCTCGGCCGGCTGCGCCAGGCCGTGCCCAAGATGATCCTGCAGGTCGGCGGCTCGATCTCCTTCGCCCCGAAGTCGGCGGACGCCAAGGCCAAATGGCTGGACTACGACACCCGCCACATGCTGACCGAGCTGGACCCGAAGCCGGACTGCGTGACCGTCGCGGTCGGCACCACGCAGTGGGACGTCGTCTCGATCATGACGCCGGACGACATCGTCGGCACGCATCTGGAGAACAACCCGAAGGTGCAGGCCGCCTGGGCCGGCATGTGGGTGGATGCCGGGCCGGCCTTCTACCTGGAGCACCTCAAGCGCCTGCGCGCCCATCGGATCATGCCGTATTTCGTGCCCGGCCATATCCACCAGTGGGAGCTGATCGAGAACCTGATTCGCGCCGGCGTGTATATGGGGCCACTCAACATGGCCATCGCCGGGTATGGCGGCGGCACGCTGGGGCGCAACCCGTATGACTGGATGAACTTCCTGCAGCGCGTGCCGCAGGGCGCGTCCTCGGTCACGTTCTGGTCCAGCATGCGCGGGCTGATCCCGCTCTCCGCCATGTCCATCGTGCTCGGTCAGCACGTGCGTGTCGGCAACGAGGACAATCTGTGGGGCGTGGACAAGACGCGCCGCACCTCGGTGCAGCAGATCGAAGGTGCGGTGCGGCTGTGCCGCGAGTTCGGCCGCAAGGTGGCCACCGCCGAGGAGGCGCGGGCGATCATGAAGATCGGCACCTGGTACGACAGCGTGGACGAGACCCTTCACAATCTCGGTCTTCCCCCGAACCGCACGGAAGGCCAGACCGGCTTCCTGCTGTGGGAGACCGACGGGAAGAAGGGTGTTGCAAAGACCGGCGGGGATTCACACCCGATGGCCTATTGCATGGTTGCGCCGCCGGTCCCTCAGACTGCCTGACGCGCGGTGCAAAAAGCGCGGCTGCGCCCGATACGGCGCAGCCGCGGGCTTTCTGGAGAACGGGCGCGATGCCGGGCTTGATCACGCATTTCGAAATCTATGGCGACGCGCCCGATACCCTCGCGGAATTCTACCGCGAGGTGCTCGGCTGGACGCTCAACCGGGCCGAGGGCGTCGATTACTGGCGCATCCAGCTCGAAGCCGGGGCGGCGGGAAACACCAGCGGCGGCGTGACCTATCGCCCCGCCCTGCCGATCAAGGGCTGGCTGCAATACGTGCAGGTCGGCTCGGTCGATGACGTGCTCGCCACGGCGGAACGGCTGGGCGGTCGCGTGGTGCGCGAACGGACGGCGGTTCCCAGGACGGCATGGTACGCGGTGATTGCCGACCCGGAAGACAATGTCTTCGCGATATGGCAGCCGGACGCCAAGGCGATGCCGCTGCCCGAACCCGATTGACGGAGCGTACCCATGGCAGCGAAACACGCGGCGCAGGCCGCCACCTACAGCGACGGCAGCCCGCTCGACGAGGTGCAGTACCTCGAATGCAAGCTGATCCTCAAGCCCGAACCCTTCACCTCCGCCAAGGTATTCTTCGAATACGGCGATCTGGTGAAGCGCACGGCGGCGAAATTCGGCATCGGCTTCTCGGACAAGGGCATCGTGCTCCGCCCCGAGCTGCGCGAGGTGCTGTTCCTCGATTCCGCGGATTTCCGGCTCTACAACAACGCCTTCATCCTGCGCCGGCGCATCGCCTACGACAACGGCTTCCCGGCGCCCGATCCCGAGATCGTCTTCAAGTTCCGCCACCCCGATCTCGACACGGCGGCGAGGCTGGACGTACGGCCCAACATCGCCGGGCACAGCCGCATCAAGTTCAAGGCGGAGGCACTGCCGCTCAAGAACGAGGTCGGCGGCTTCCGCATGCTCTATTCGCACAACGTGCAGTTCCCCCTGAGCCAGGCGCCGGAGGGCGACCGTACCGCGATGGCCATGCTGGCCGATGTCTTTCCCGCGCTGGCGGGGCTGAAGGCGAGCGGCGTCGATCGGGTGGAGCTGGTCAACCAGACCTATGTCGAGGAAGTGCTGCAGGATCTCGGCGTGCTCGATTTCGGCAAGGGCGTCACGGCCGAGGCGAACATCGCCATCTGGCGCGACCGCGCGACGCATCAGCGCCTGTGCGGCGAGTTCGCCTTCCAGGCCAAGTTCAAGCGGCGCGACGAGCTGCATGAAAAAGCCATGGAGCGCTGCCGGCAATTCTTCATCGCGCTTCAGCAGGCAGGGCGGGAGTGGCTGTCGCTCGGCACCACCAAGACCGGGCTGGTCTATCGGCTGAAGGGCAATCCGCCCCAGGCCCACGAATAGCCCCCAATGGCGCCCATGCTGGAGCGGATGCGCGCCGACCAATTCCTCGGCGTCCATCTCGCGGTCAACATCTTCATCGGCAGCACGCTGCTGTGGCTGCTCCTGCGCGTCGCCGCCGGGCTGAACCCGATCTGGGCGATCGCCTCGCTGGTGGCGGCGAGCGACCCGGAGGTGAAGAAGGCGCTGGCCAATTTCCGCGCGCGCATGCTGAACGCGTTCTTCGGCTGCGCGGTGGGACTCGCGTTTCTCGCTGTTGGCGGCAGCAGCGAATGGAAGCTGCCCCTCGCCATGGCGATCAGCGCCCTGGTCTCCACCTATGTCGTGCGGGTGCCGACGATGTGGCGCCAATGCCCGATCACCGCGGCACTCGTGGTCGCCTCCTCGCTCACCCAGCATTCCAGCCTGACCGGGGCGGAGATCGGCCTGCGCCGGGTGGGGGAGATCCTGCTGGGCTGCGCGTTCGGCGTGGTGGTGTCATGGGCGATGTCACATGTGTGGCAGGTGCCGGCGGCGAGGACGAAGGCGTGAATCGAACGGAGATGGACATGGGGCCTTGGACGGACGCGCTTCACCTGCTGGACGAGCTGGACCCGCAATGGGCCGAATCGTGCCGCGCGATGTCCACGAATCCGTGGAATTCGCAGGTTCTGCCGGCGAGAACCGTGGAGCTGGTCAGCCTGGCGATCAACGCCGCCTGCACCAACATGTGCGCCGAGGCGACACGCCGGCACATCAGGGCCGCGTTGCAGGCCGGCGCCACGGCGCAGGAAGTGCTGCTGGTCATCAAGATGGCGTCCCTGCTGTCCATCCATAGTTGCAGCCTGGGCGCGCCGATCCTGCTCGAGGAAGCCGCCGCCGCCGGGCTGAAGCCGCCCGCCGCCACCACGGCGAACACGCCGGTCAGCGACAAGATGCGCGCGGCGGGCATGTGGAACCCGGCCTGGGACCCGTTCTTCACGCTCGACCCCGCCTGGACCGAGCAGTTCATGGCCACGGGCGTCGGCGTCTATGCCGGCGGCATCATCGATCCGAAACTCGCCGAGCTGCTCAGCATCGCCTTCGACGCCTCGTTCACCCATATGTACGCGCCGGGCACGCGGCGGCACATCAAGGCGGCCCTCGCGCATGGCGCCACGATGGCGGAGATCATGGAGGTGCTGAAGCTCTGCACGGTGCATGGCATGCAGGCCGCCAACATGGCCGTGCCGATCCTGGCCGAGGAACTGGCGCGCGCGGGAGCGGCGGCGTGAGCGAGTCGAAGCCAGCCCGCTCGCTGAAGGAGCGTGCCGCGGAGGAGATGCGGGAATTCCTCATCATGTTCCTCTATCTCTGGCTGCTCTTCGGCTTGTTCGTGCTGAACGAACGCATCATCCTGCAGCAGAGCGGCCTCAGCCTCTTCTCGCAGGGCTTCGCGGCGATCAACGCGCTGGTGCTGGCCAAGGTGATGCTGATCGCCGACGGGCTGAAGTTCGGCCACCGGCTGCACCACAAGCCGCTGCTCTATTCCACCCTGTACAAGGCGATGGCCTTCGCGCTGCTGTTCATCATCTTCCATGTGGTGGAGCAGGTGGTGATCGGCCTGTTCAAGGGCGAGAGCGCCGCGGCCGCCGTGCCGCTGATCGGCGGCGGCGGCGTCGGCGGGCTGATCTGCGTCACGCTGATCCTGTTCGTGGCGCTGATCCCGTTCTTCGCCTTCCGCGATCTCAGCCGGGTGCTGGGGCCGGAGAAGCTGCGCGAGCTGGTGCTGGGGACGTGATCTCCACCCCCACATAGGTGCGGTCGTCCGTCCGCACCGCGCCCTGCGAGCCTTTCACCGAGGCATATGCGGCGACCTTGTCGGGGTCGATGCGTTCCACCTCTTCCGCCGCCGCTTCCCAGGCCTGCACGCCGAAGCCGGGCGGATGGCTGAAATACCCGTCGCTGAACAGCTCCACCCGCGCCGCGCGGGCGGGTGGCCGCGCCACCGTCACCAGCGCGGGTGGAATGGCGAACCCGTCCACGCCGGAATAGCCGAGCGGCGACTCCGGGTTGTTCTGGTGGACGAACTGGCCGTTGGCGATGCCGCCCTGCACCAGCGCCGCGATCGCCGCGCGCGGCACGGCGGGAAAACGCGCGGCGCTCGCCGCCACCGCCCGGTCGGCGATCGCGGCCAGGCGCGCCGCGTCGAACAGCCCTTCCAGCGCGCCGGTGCCCTGGCCCGCGCCCTGGAACACGATCTGCCGCCCCAGCCGGTTGCAGGTCTCGCGGTCGTGCCCGCGCGCCGCCAGGTCGTGCCACGCGGCGACGCGCAGGGATGCGGTGATGGCGTCCAGCGGCTTGTCCACCTGCATCACCGCCCCGCCATCCAGCCGCACGCCGCTGTCGCCCACCAGCAGCACCTCGTCGCCGTCGCGGCGATGGCGGAACAGGGCGAGCGTGGCGCCGAAGCGCTGGTTGGGCGCGGCGGCCCGTTCGAGCAGACCCAGCCGGCGATAGACCGCGTGCAAATCCGCGGTGACCGCCGCGAGAATCTCCGCCGCCTCCATTTCCGGCGCCTCGGCCAGCAGGCGTTCCAGCACCGCCTGCACCCGCTCGGCGGCGTAGCGGCCGGAGGAGCGGCCCTCGAACAGCTCCGGCGTGCGCCCGGTCACGCCGTCGATCACCGCATAGGCGCGGCCGGGCAGGATGACGAAGCGGTCCTCGTTGGCCTCCGGCCGCGCCGGGTCCTTGCCCTGGCTGAACGCCTCGATGCGCAGCTTACTGGCTTTCCTGGATCTTCTTCCATGCCGCCAGCAGCTTCGCGCGGTTGGCGGCGGCCCAGTCCAGGTCGTACGGCGCGATCCTGATCTGCGACAGCGGCGGCAGCAGCGTGCTCGACGCCACGTCGGTGCGGATCGAGCGCCGGCCGATCGTGTCCACCAGAATCTGCTGCACCGGCTTGGACAGAACCCAATCGATGAACTTCTTCCCCGCCTCGGCGTTCGGCCCGCCCTTCACCAGCGCCACCCCGTCCGCGGTCAGCGACGTGCCCTCGCTGGGATAGACGATGGCCACCTTGCCGCCGTTCTTCACGTATTGCAGCGCGTTGTCCTCCAAGGTCAGCCCCACCAGCGCCTCGCCGTCGTTCACGTAGCGCGGCACCGCGCCGGAACTGTCGGACAGGGCGAAATTGGCGAAGATGCGCGCGTAGAGGTCCGGCCCCTTGTCGCCGAACACCTGCAGGATCGTCGCGTATTGGATGAAGGCGGAGGCCGAGCTGTCCGCCCGCGCCGAGGAGATCTTGCCCTTCCATTTCGCGTCCGCGAGGTCGGCCCAGGATTTCGGATAGGCCTCCGGCTTCAGCTTCTGGGTGTTCACGGCGAGCACCATGATCACCCCGGTATAGGGCAGCCAGTTGCCGCTCACCGCGAATTTCGGGTCGATCGTCGCGTCGAACCCCGCAGGCTTGTACGGCTGGAGCAACCCGGCATTGGCCGCCAGCAGGTCGCCGCCGACGGACCAGATCACGTCCGCGCGCGGCGCCGCCGCCTCCGCCTTCACCCGGTTCAGCACGTCGCCCGAGCCGCCCTTGATGAGATCGACCTTGATGCCCGTCTCCTTCTCGAAACGCGGCACCAGTTGTTCGGTGATCGAGGCCTCGTGCGCCGTGTAAACCACCACGCGCTGCTGCGCCCAGGCGGGCAGCGCGACGGAAGCCGCGAGCATCAGACCGAGCAGGCCGCGCCTGGTGGCGGACATGGCATCTCTCCCTCATCTCTCGCCGCGAGCTTGATCGCCCTCCACCCTCCCGTAAAGTACCCGCGCGGCGAGGGGGCAGGGGCGTGGGAACGGTCACCATATCCGGATTGACGAAGTCCTACGGCGCCACCCCGGTGCTGGACGGCGTCGATCTCGCCATCGCGGATGGCGAGTTCTTCACCCTGCTCGGCCCCTCCGGCTGCGGCAAGACCACGCTGCTGCGCTGCATCGCCGGCTTCCTGTTCCCCGATCGCGGCACCATCGCCTATGACGGCGCCCGCATCGACACGGTGCCCGCCCATCGGCGCGACATCGGCATGGTGTTCCAGGACTACGCGGTGTTCCCGCATCTCTCCGTGCGCGACAACATCGCCTTCGGCCTGCGCGCCCGCCGCCTGGCGGCGGCCGAGATCGAGGCGCGGGTGGCCGAGGCGGTGAAGCTGGTGCGGCTGCAATCGCTGGAACGGCGCATGCCCTCCGCGCTGTCGGGCGGGCAGCAGCAGCGCGTGGGCATCGCCCGGGCGCTGGCCATCCGCCCGCGCCTGCTGCTGATGGACGAGCCGCTGTCCAACCTGGATGCCAAGCTGCGGCTGGAGATGCGCGAGGATATCCGCGACATCCAGCGCGGCCTGGGCC
>CAMFLK010000144.1 GCA_945957135.1 uncultured Rhodospirillales bacterium | reverse complement strand
CACGCTCCTCCGGTTCCTCCTGTCGGGGCATGACGGGAGTCTGGCCCTCGCAGGCTTGGTCAATGAGATCGGCCAGCCAGTTGCGGCGGCGGGGACGGCGATGATGGGGGCGCTTCGCGCGGTGAACCGGAGCCACCGGCGGGGGTGGCAGGGTGCCGGTCTTCCAGCGGTGGAACAGGATGTCGAGCCTGGTGACGAGCCAGAGCATGTAGGCATGGACCAGGGCGCGCACGAGCCGCTTCAACGCCCCTTCGCCGTTTTCGGAGGGGTTTGCCGGAACTCGTATGTGCTCCAGGGACTGGGCGAGGTTCTCGCCGAGGCTGGTCCTGAAGGAAGATGAACGCTCCATGAACATGAAGATGATGTCTAACGGAGGTCGATGCCCGCCGCAAGGGGTAAAATACATTTTTTCAAAAAATTTTTGAAGAACATCCTGCGGATCGTCCCGCCGGCCAGCGGCGCGTCCCGGCGGGGTGGTCATGTCAAGCACCGCCAAGACGACAGGCGTGTTGGCACAATCGTGCCGACGCACAGCCCCAATAGATAAAAAGTTCTTTGCTTCTTTCTTTCAAGAAAGAAGCGCTTCCTTCCTTGCTTCCTTTGCCGAACCGATCAACCCGCCAGGCCTCGGCGGGATTTTACCCGTTCCTAACCGTTCCGGCGCAGGATGGGCCGGGATCGGGGTGGAGGGCGCGGCCATGGTGCGGATCACGGGCTGGCTGGCGGGGCATTGGGTGGCTGCGGCGGGTTTCATGGCGGGGGCGTTGCTCGCGGTCGTGCCGTTGCTGGCGCTTCCCTGGCCGGTGCTGCTGATCTTCCTGGCGAGTCCGGTGTACATGGTCCATCAGGTGGAGGAGCATGAGGGCGACCGGTTCCGCCGGTTCGCCAACACGCAGCTGTTCGGCGGGCGCGATGCGTTGAGTGTGCCGATCGTGCTGGTGGTCAATCTGCCGCTGGTCTGGGGCGTCAATCTCGCCTGCCTCTACGCGGCGGTGCTGTGGGGGCCGCAATTCGGGCTGGCGGCGGCGTATCTGATGCTGGTGAACGCCATCAGCCATATCGGCGCGGCGGCTCGGCTGCGCCGCTACAATCCGGGACTGGTCACCGCCATCCTGCTGTTCCTGCCGCTGAGCCTGGCAACCATCGCGGCGATCGGCGGGCTGGGCGCGCATCTCGTGGCGCTGGCCATCGCCCTTGCCGTGCATGCCGGCATCATCGCGGCGGTGATCGAGCACGACCGCGCGGGCCTGCCCTACGCCGCCGCGCCGAAGCAGATGATGTAGCCGTCGGGGTCGGCGAGGTAGAAGTCGCGCACGCCCCAGGGGGTTTCCTCCAGGGGTTTGACGATCTCGGCGCCGGCGGCGAGGCAGGCGGCGTAGAAGCTCTCGATGTCCGTCACGTCGGCATAGGCGTCGAGATGGGTGTTGGCGCGGCGATGGGTGCGGTCGGCTTCGGTTTTCGGGGCGCATTTCAGGTGCAGGCGCATGCCGCCGCGCGTGCCGATGGCGTAGAAGCCTTGCCACGGTTCGCCGAAGGTGAAGCCGAGCACGTCGGTATAGAAGCGCATCGAGCGGTCGAGGTCGTCCACCAGGAATTGCGGGGCGAGCGCGTCGCGCGGCGGCTCGGGCACGTGCTGGGCCCCCTCCTCCACCGCCACGCCGCAATGCGCGCAGATGATCATGGAATTACCAGTTCCACAGCGTGCCGTCCTGCAGCCGGTTCACGTCGAGATAGGAGCGGCGGTAGGGGAATTTCGCCGCGGCGGTTTCGTCGATCTCCACGCCATGGCCCGGCGTTTCCCCGCAATGGAGCATGCCATCGCGGAAGGACCAGTTCCACTGGAACACCTCCGCCGCCTCGTTCGGGTGGATGGAGTATTCCTGGATGCCGAAATTCGGCACCCAGCGGTCGAAATGCAGCGCCGCGCCCATGGTGACCGGGGAGAGGTCGGACGCGCCGTGGAAGCCGGTGCGCACGCCGTAGAGGGCGGCGAGGTCGGCGATGCGGCGGACATGGGTGATGCCGCCGGCATGCACCAGCGTGGCGCGGATATAGTCGATGAGCTGTTCGGTGATCAGCGCCTGGCAGTCCCAGATCGTGTTGAATACCTCGCCCACCGCGAGCGGCGTGGTGGTCTTGGCGCGCACGGTGCGGAAGGCGGCCTGGTTCTCGGCGGGCGTCACGTCTTCCAGCCAGAACAGGCGGTAGGGTTCCAGGTCCTGGCCCAGCCGCGCGGCTTCGTTGGGCAGCAGGCGGTGATGGGCGTCGTGCAGCAGGTGCAATTCCTCGCCGAAGCGGGCGCGGGCGGCTTCGAAGATGCGCGGGGCGTGGCGCAGATAGCTCGCCGTGTCCCAATCGCCCTCGTCCGGCCGGTCCTGGTGCTGGGTGGAATCGCCATGGGCGGAATGCACGCCGTAGATGCGCTTGAGGCCGGGCACGCCGGCCTGCACGCGGATCGCCTTGTAGCCCTGGGCGAGATGGCCGGCGACGGAGTCCATCGCGGCTTCGATATCCGCGCCGTTGGCGTGGCTGTAGCACAGCATGGACTCGCGCGAGGCGCCGCCGAGCAGCTGGTACAGCGGCATGCCGGCCGCCTTGGCCTTGATGTCCCACAGCGCCACGTCCACCGCGGCGATGGCGCTCATCGTCACCGGCCCGCGCCGCCAGTAGGCACCGCGATAGAGATATTGCCAGGTGTCCTCGATGGCGGCGGGGTCGCGCCCGATCAGCGTGGGCACGACGTGATCGGCGAGGTAGGACGCCACCGCCAGTTCGCGCCCGTTCAGCGTGGCGTCGCCGATGCCGCTGAGCCCCGATGCCGTCTCGATCTTCAGGGTGACGAAGTTGCGGCCCGGGCTGGTGACGATCACCCGCGCGGCGACGATGCGGTCGGCCATGGTTGCGTGGTCCTCTCTCGACGTGGGCGGTTGGTATGCAGGCGCCCGCCTTCTTCGGAGGGTGGCATCGTGCTCGGTGCCGTCAAGGCACGCTTCGCTCAAGAGCCTTGACGACCCCTGCGCGCGACGCCTTTCGGGTGGAAGGCCGGGGCAAGGAAAGGGCCATTTTCAGCCGAACAAGGAAAGGGGAAATTACATTCTTTTCAATATACTACCGTCATGGACGGGCATTTGATGGTGACTATGGAAGAACATGAAGCCGCGCAGCTAAATATAAAAAGTTTTTTGGTTCTTTTTTTCAAAAAAGAACATACTTCCTTCCTGTCGTTCCCTCATCTTGGCCGTGACAAGCCCACCCATGACGAAGGAGATGTCGCCGGCCCTCACCGATCCAGCTTCAGCACCTCGCCCGCGAGATAGAGGCTGCCGCAGATCAGCACCCGCGCCGGCGGGCCGTCGAGCCGGCGCAGCGCGGCCTCCACTGTCGGGCCGGGGCGCGCCAGGCCGCCGGAGGCCGCGACGATGTCCGCCACCGGCAGGGCGGCGTGCTGGCCCGGCTCGGCCACCGCCCACAGCGTGGTGGCGAGCGGCAGCAGCGGGCGCAGGGTCTCGGCGACGTCCTTGGCCTTCTTCATGCCCACGATCAGATGCACCGGCCGGTCCGCCCAGCCGCGCAGATGCGCCGCCAACGCCTCGCCGCCGCCGGGGTTGTGGCCGCCATCCAGCCACAGCTCCCAGCCCGGCGGCAGCCGCGCGGCCAGCCGGCCGGTGAGGCGCTGCATGCGCGCGGGCCATTCGGCACTGCTGATGCCGGCGAAGGCGGCGTCCGGCAGGCGGAGATCCGAGGCACGCAGGGCGGCGATGGCGATGCCGGCATTCTCCACCTGGTGCGCGCCGAGCAGGGCGGGCGGCGGCAGGTCCAGCCCACCCAGGGAATCGGCGTAGCGCAGCCCGGAGGAGCTGGGCTCCACGCTCCAGTCCCGTCCGCGCATCAGCAGCGGCGCGCCGACCGCGGCGGCGCGGGCGCGCAGCACCTCCTCCACCTCCGGCGGGTGCAGCCCGGTGGCGGTGGGCGATCCGGGCTTCATGATGCCGGCCTTCTCGAAGGCGATGGCGGCGAGCGTGTCGCCCAGCATCTCCCGATGGTCGAGCGAGATGGAGGTGATGGCGCAGGCGGCGGGCGGCGGGATCACGTTGGTGGCGTCGAACCGCCCGCCCAGCCCCACTTCCAGCACGCAGAGATCGGCGGGCACGCGCGCGAACAGCAGGAAGGTGGCGGCCATCAGCACCTCGAACACGGTGATGGCGGCGCCGGCGTTCACCCGCTCCACCTCCTCCAGCGTGGCGGCCAGCGTGGCGTCGTCCACCAGCGTGCCGGCGAGGCGGATGCGCTCGTTGAAATGCACGAGATGCGGCGAGGTCGCGACATGCACGGCGAGCCCGGCCCGCTCGCCGATGGCGCGCAGGAAGGCGCAGGTGCTGCCCTTGCCGTTGGTGCCGGCGACATGGATCACCGGCGGCAGGCGCGTCTCCGGATTGCCGAGCTTGGCCAGCAGGTCGCGCAGCCGGTCCAGGCTGAGGTCGATCAGCCGCGGATACAGGCCGTGCAGCCGGTCGATGATCGCCTCGGCGCGGCCGCTGGCCATGTCAGGCCGCCCCCTTAGGCGGCCACCGGCTCCGGCGGGGCGGCCTTCTCCGGCCGCAGCAGGCCGATCAGCCGCGCGAGGGTGGCGCGCATCTCGCCGCGCTTGACCACCATGTCGAGAATGCCGTGCTGGAGCAGGTATTCGGCGCGCTGGAACCCTTCCGGCAGCTTCTCGCGCACCGTCTGCTCGATCACCCGCGGGCCGGCGAAGCCGATCAGGGCACCGGGCTCGGCGATCTGGACATCGCCCAGCATGGCGAAGCTGGCCGTCACGCCGCCAGTGGTGGGGTCGGTCAGCACGGTGATGTAGGGCAGGCCGGCCTCCTTCACCAGGCTCGTGGCGATTACGCTGCGCGGCATCTGCATCAGGCTCACCGCGCCTTCCTGCATGCGGGCCCCGCCGGAGGCGGTGAACACGATCAGCGGCGCGTCCTGCAGCACCGCCAGCCGGGCGGCGGCCACCAGCCCCTCGCCCACCGCGGCGCCCATCGTCCCCGCCATGAACTCGAACGCCATGGCCGCCACCACCGCGCGATGGCCGCCGATCATTCCGTTGGCGACCGCGATGGCGTCTTCCATATGCGTCTTGTCGCGGGCTTCCTTCAGCCGGTCCGTGTAGCGCTTGGAATCGCGGAAGCGCAGCGGATCGGCCGGCACCTTCGGCAGCTCGATGCGGGTGAACGCGCCGTCGTCGAAGGTCCAGGCCAGGCGCTGGGCCACGCTGGGGCGCATGTGATGGCCACAGGCGGAGCAGACCAGCAGGTTCTTCTCCAGCTCCGTGTGGAACAGCATCTGCTCGCAGGCGGGGCACTTGATCCACAGATTCTCCGGCACGTCGCGCCGGCCCAGCAGGGTGCGGATCTTGGGGCGGACATATTCGGTGAGCCAGCTCATCGCGCGGGTTTCCGTGAGAAGGAAGGAAGCGTCTTCTTTTTCTGAAGAAAAAGAAGCAAAAAGACTTTTATTCGTTTGGTGTACGCGTACGCCCCGTGCCGACGCACGGATCAATCATAGAAAGTTTTTTGGTTCTTTTTTTCAAAAAAGAACATTCTTCCTTTCTTACTTCCTTGCCTCGCGCACCCCATCCGCCAGCATGCGCACCTGATCGAGCACCAGCCGCACCGTATCCGGCCGGGCGCGGCCCTGGTCGTCCAGGCTGCCGGCGAGGGTATCGATGAGGGCGGAGGCGACCACGGCGGCGTCGGCGGTGCGGGCGGCTTCGGCGGCCTGGGCGGGGCTGCGCACGCCGAAGCCAACGGCGATGGGCAGGTCGGTGGCCTTGCGGATGCGCGGGATGGCGGCGGCGAGTTCGGCGCCGCTGGCGGTGCGGGTGCCGGTGATGCCGGTGATGGAGACGTAGTAGATGAAGCCGGAGCTGCCTTCCAGCACCAGGGGCAGGCGGGCATCGTCGGTGGTCGGCGCCACCAGGCGGATGACGTCGATGCCGCGCGCGCGGGCGGGGGGCACCAGCAGGTCGGCTTCCTCGGTGGGCAGATCGACCACGATCAGCCCGTCCACCCCGGCGGCCGCCGCGTCCGTGCAGAAACGGACGGGGTCGTAGGACAGGATGGGGTTGAGGTAGCCCATCAGCACGATCGGCGTGGCGTCGTCCTCGCGGCGGAATTCGCGCACCATGGCGAGCGTGCGGGCCAGCGTGGCGCCGGCAGCGAGCGCGCGGCCGCCGGCGAGCTGCACGGTGGGGCCGTCGGCCATCGGGTCGGTGAAGGCGCAGCCGATCTCGATCAGGTCGGCGCCGGCGGCGGGCATGCCGCGCAGGATGGCCATGGAGGTGGCGGCGTCGGGGTCCCAGGCTTCCAGGAAGGTGATGAGGGCGCCGCGGCCCTCGGCCTTCAGGGCGGCGAAGCGGGCGGCGATGCGGCTCACAGCTTCACTCCGAGTGCTTCGGCGACGGTGAAGATGTCCTTGTCCCCGCGGCCGGAGAGATTCATCAGGATGATCTGGTCCTTGCCCATGCCGGGCGCGATCTTGCCGATATGGGCCAGGGCGTGGGCCGGTTCCAGGGCGGGGATGATGCCCTCGGTGCGGGTGCAGAGCTGGAACGCCTCCAGCGCCTCGTTGTCCGTGGCGCCGACATATTCGACGCGACCGACTTCGTGCAGCCAGGAATGTTCGGGGCCGATGCCAGGGTAGTCGAGGCCGGCGCTGATGCTGTGGGCTTCCTGGATCTGGCCGTTCTCGTCCTGGAGCAGGTAGGTGCGGTTGCCGTGCAGCACGCCGGGCCGGCCGCGTGAGAGGCTGGCGGCGTGCTGGTTGGTGTCCAGCCCATGGCCCGCCGCCTCCACCCCGATCAGCCGCACGGAGGGGTCGTCGAGGAACGGGTGGAACAGGCCCATGGCGTTGGAGCCGCCGCCGATGCAGGCCACCGCCACGTCCGGCAGGCGGCCCTCGGCCTCGTGCAGCTGGGCCTTGGCCTCGTCGCCGATCACGCTCTGGAAGTCGCGCACCATCATGGGGAACGGGTGGGGGCCGGCGACGGTGCCGATGATGTAGTAGGTGTCGCGCACGTTGGCGACCCAGTCGCGCAGTGCCTCGTTCATCGCGTCCTTCAACGTGGCGGCGCCGGAGGTGACGGGCACCACCTCCGCACCCAGCAGCTTCATGCGGAACACGTTGGGCGCCTGGCGGGCGACATCGACGGCGCCCATGTAAACCGTGCAGGGCAGGCCGAACAGCGCGCAGACCGTGGCGGTGGCCACGCCGTGCTGGCCGGCGCCGGTCTCGGCGATGATGCGTGTCTTGCCCATGCGGCGGGCCAGCAGGATCTGGCCCATGCAGGAATTGATCTTGTGCGCGCCGGTGTGGTTCAGCTCCTCGCGCTTGAAGTAGATTTTCGCCCCGCCGAGGGCCTCGGTGAGGCGGCGGGCGAACCATAGCGGGCTGGGGCGGCCGACATAGTTCTTCAGATAGGCGTCCAGCTCCGGCTGGAACGCCGGGTCGGCGCGGGCGGCGCGGTAGGCCTGCTCCACTTCGAGGATGAGGGGCATCAGCGTCTCGGCGACGAAGCGCCCGCCGAATTCGCCGAACCGGCCGCGTGAATCCGGGCCGCTGCGCAGCGAGTTGGCGCCGGTGGTGATGGGGTGGTTCAAAGCGGGGCCTCCGATCTCGGCGGTGTCATATCGCAACATCGATTTCAGGGGAAACCGGCCAATGCGAGGCGCACGCATTTGCGCATCACCGAAGGCAGCGCCTCGGCGGCCAGCTGCGCGGCGGGGCACAGGAAGCCCTCGGCGCGGATGGCGGGCACGGTGGCGGCATAGACGTCCAGATGCAGCTCGAAATGGGTCAGGCCGTGACGCACCTGGCCGAGGCGGCGCCAGGCGGCCGGCATGGGGGCGGCAAGCTGGGCTTCGGGTTCGGGCCAGGGGGCGGCGCGCCAGGGCGTGCCGGGCAACTCGGTCATGCCGCCGAGCAGGCCCTTCGGCGGGCGGCGGCGCAGCAGCACATTGCCGGCGGCGTCGCGGAGGAAGAAATGGGCGCCGTGGCGCAGCGGGCGGGCGGGTTTGGGGGATTTGCGCGGCAGCTCGGCGGCGATGCCCTGGCGGCGGGCTTCGCAATCCCCCTGCCAGGGGCACAGCACGCAGGCCGGCGCGGTGGGGGTGCAGATCGTCGCGCCGAGGTCGAACAGCGCCTGGGCGAAGTCGGAGGGGCGGGATCGGGCGGCGGGGTCGGCGCCGAGGCGCCCGGCGGCGTCCTGGATCGCCTTCTTGGCGGCCGGCAGCGGTTCGGTGATGGCGCAGAGCCGGGCCACCACCCGCTCCACATTGCCGTCCACCGGCACGGCGGGACGGTCGAAGGCGATGGCGCGGATCGCCGCGGCGGTGTAGGGGCCGATGCCCGGCAGGGCGCGCAACCCCTCGATATCGCTGGGAAATCCGCCGGACGCGCCCACCGCGCGGGCGCAGGCGTGCAGGTTGCGGGCGCGGGCGTAGTAGCCCAGGCCGGCCCAGGCGCGCATCACCTCGGCTTCGTCCGCCGCCGCCAGCGCGGCCACGGTGGGAAATCGGGTGAGGAAGGTTTCATAATAGGGTACGACCGCGGTGACCGTGGTCTGCTGCAACATGATCTCGCTGAGCCACACGCGGTAGGGATCGGCCGTCTCGCCCGGCAGGGCGCGCCAGGGCAGGCGGCGGCGGTTGCGGTCGTACCAGGCGAGTAGCAACGTAGCATCGGACACGGGACGTGTATGACCACGCGCGATGACGACGACAAGCCTCGCCACCCCTACGGCCCCCGGCCGGTGGGGGCGCTGGTGCCGGCGCTGGTGCGCCCCGCCTTCCGCCGCCGCGCCCCGGCCACGGCGCAGGTGCTGGCGGATTGGGAGGCGATCATCGGCCCGGCCATCGCCGCGGTGACGGTGCCGCGCCGGCTGTCCGCCGGCACGCTGACCCTGGCCTGCTCCGGGCCGATCGCGCTGGAGCTTCAGCACCTGTCCGCCCAGCTGATGGCGCGGGTGAACGGCCATCTCGGCCAGGTGGCGGTGACGCGGCTGCGCTTCGTGCAGGACGCGCCGGTAGTCGCCCCCCGCCGTGCCCCGCGCCCCCAAGCTGTAGCCCAGGCGCGGGAAGCGGTGGCCGGTCTTCCTCCTGGCCCGCTGCGCGACGCACTGGAGGCGCTCGGCCGCGCCGTCCTGGCTCGCTAGACGACTCGGCCCGTTCATCGCTACAACCCCCTAGATATAGAGGTAACGCAATGATTTCACGGCGTCTGCTACTAGCTGTTGGGGGTGCGTCCATCGCCGCACCCGGCCTCGCGCGCGCCCAGGGCGTGAAGCTCGGCGAACGCGCCATCGGCAAGGATGACGCGCCGGTGGTGGTGATGGAGTTCTTCTCCCTCACCTGCCCGCATTGCGCCGCCTTCTCGCGCGAGACCATGCCGCAGGTGCGCAAGAACCTGATCGACACCGGCAAGCTGCGCATGGTGTTCCACGACTTCCCGCTGGATCAGCTCGCCCTCTCCGCCGCCGCCGTGGCCCGCACCCTGCCGCCGGAGCGCTACGAGCCGTTCGTGACCGCGCTGTTCGCCGCCCAGGACCGCTGGGTGTACGCGCGCGGCATCAACAACATGGACGAGCTGTTCAAGTTCGCGGCGCTAGCGGGCATGTCGCGCGAGGCGTTCGACAAGGCAGCCAACGACCAGGCGCTGAAGACCGCGATCCTCGCCCAGCAGGACGCGGACACCAAGACCTACGGCATCGATTCCACGCCCACCTTCGTGTTCAACGGCCCCAACGCGAAGAACCAGCGCGAGGCCGGCGCCCGCACCTATCCGGACTTCGCCCAGCTCGTGGCCAAGGCCGCGGGGTAGCGCATCTTGCCCGTCAGCTTCACCCGCCTGCGCATCGCCGGCTTCAAGAGCTTCGCCGAGCCGGCGCTGGTGGACATCCTGCCGGGGCTGACCGGCATCGTCGGGCCCAACGGCTGCGGCAAGTCCAACGTGGTGGAGGCGCTGCGCTGGGCGATGGGCGAGAACTCCGCCCGCTCGCTGCGCGGCGGCGAGATGGACGACGTGATCTTCGCCGGCACCGCCGCCCGCCCCTCGCGCAACATCGCCGAGGTGACGCTGGTGCTGGACGACACCGCCGGCATCGCCCCGCCGCCCTTCCACGAGCAGCCGGAGCTGGAGATCAGCCGGCGCATCGAGCGCGGCAACGGCAGTGTCTATCGCATCAACGGCCGCGAGGCGCGGGCGCGCGACGTGCAGACGCTGTTCAACGACCTCGCCACCGGCGCCCATTCCTCCGGCCTGATCAGCCAGGGACGGGTGGGCACGCTGGTGGCGGCGCGGCCGGAGGAGCGGCGGCAGCTGCTGGAGGAGGCGGCCGGCATCACCGGCCTGCACGCCCGCCGGCACGAGGCGGAGCTGAAGCTGCGCGCGGCCGAGGCCAATCTCACCCGCGCGGAGGAGCTGCGCGGCCAGCTTGAGGTGCAGCTTGACGGGCTGAAGCGCCAGGCGCGCCAGGCCAATCGCTACCGCGCCATTTCCGGCCTGATCCGCACCGCCGAGGCCGAGCTGCTGTCGTTGCAGCGCGCGCGCGTGGAGGCGGTGCGCGCCCAGGCCAGCCAGGCCGTGCATGAGGCCGGCATGGCCATCGCCGCGGCCACCGAGGCCGCCGCCCACGCCGCCGCCGAGGCCGCGCAGGCCGCCGC
>CAMFLK010000143.1 GCA_945957135.1 uncultured Rhodospirillales bacterium | reverse complement strand
CGTAGGCCCTTGCTTCGTTGCGGGGGATGGGGTCAAGGGCGAAGAGCGAAGCGTCCCTTGACGCCATTGCCCGCAACGCAAGCACAATCGTCAGGGCGAAGGAGCCGGCACGAATTCGGCAGGCCGCAGCAATCGCGCCAACCGATCGAGCACGCCATTGGCCATGCGCGGCTCGTCGCCGTCGAAGAAGCCGTGGGCGACGTCGAGATATTCGTTGATCACCACCCGCGCCGGCGGGCCGTCCTGCATCCACAGCTCCGCCGCCCCGGCGCGCATCACCGCGCGCAGCACCGGATCGAGCTTCTCGAGCGGCCAGTCCGCCGACAGCGCGCCCGACAGCATGCCGTCCAGCGTGTCCTGCTGCTGCGCCGCGGTGCGCACGATGCGGGCGAACAGCGGCACATGCGCGTCCGGCGAGCGGCCGTCTTCGAACCCCGCATCGTCGCCGGGCAGCTGGCCCAGCCGGTGGCGGACGAACTCGTCGATCACCGACTCCGGGCTGGTCTGCGACTGCTCGCTCTGGAACAGCGCCTGCACCGCGGCGACGCGCGAGGCGGTGCGCGGGCGGGTGGCCCCCTTGGTCATCGCATCGCTCCCAATTGGCGGGCGGCCCGCACCTGCAGCAGCGCCGCGACCGCGGCCTCCGCGCCCTTGTTGTGGCCATCCGCACCGCTGCGCTCGATGGCCTGCGCCTCGGTATGCACCGTCAGCAGCCCGTTGCCGAGGCACAGATTGTGGTCGAGCGTCACGCGGGTCAGCCCGGCCATCGCCTCGCGGCAGACATGGTCGTAATGGTCGGTCTCGCCCCGCACCACGCAGCCCAGCGCGATATAGGCGTCGAAGGTGCGGTCGCCGCGCTCGGCGAAGGCGATGGCGGCGGCGAGTTCCAGGGCGCCGGCGACGTCCAGCACCGCATGGCTCGCCCCCGCCTCGTCCAGGATGCGCAGCGCGCCGTCGCGCAGCCCGTCCACGATCTGCGTGTAGTAGGGCGCGCGGACCACCAGCACGCGCGGCGCGGGGCCGTCGAGCGTGGGGGCCTTGGGCAGTGGGGCGTCGGCGGTGCTCATCGGGATGCCTCGATCGCGCGCTGTTCCACCACGTTCAATCCATAGCCCTCGATGCCGATGATGGTGCGCGGCGTGTTGCTCAGCAGCACCATGTCGCGCACCCCGAGATCGAGCAGGATCTGCGCGCCGATGCCGTAGTCGCGCAGCTCCGCCGGCGGCCGGGCGGAGGCGCGCTGGATGCGCAGGTTGTCGGACAGCGCGGTGGGCCGCATGTCGCGCAGCAGCACCACCACCCCCCTGCCCTCGCGCGCGATCAGCGCCATGGAATCGCGCAGCGCCCGCACATGCGGCCCGTCCAGCGCGGTGTCCAGTATGTCCGCCGCGTGCATGCGCACCAGCACCGGCGCCGGCCCGGAGATGTCGCCGCGGATCAGCGCGATATGCTCCGTGGTGTCCACCGTCGAGGTGAACACCACCATGCGCCAGCCCGGCGCGTTGGGCGCCTCGCCCTCCTCCACCCGCTGCACCAGCCGCTCCGTGCGGCGGCGATGGGCGATGAGGTCGGCGATGGTGCCGAGCTTGAGGTTGTGGTGCTGCGCGAAGGCCACGAGGTCCGGCAGCCGCGCCATGGTGCCGTCGTCGTTCATGATCTCGCAGATCACGCCCGCCGGGGTCAGCCCGGCCATGCGGGCGATATCGACCGCCGCCTCGGTATGCCCCGCCCGCACCAGGGCGCCGCCCTCGCGCGCGGTCAGCGGGAACACATGGCCGGGCGTGACGATGTCGTCGCGCGAGCAATCCGGGTTGATCGCCACCGCGATGGTGCGGGCGCGGTCATGGGCGGAGATGCCGGTGGTCACCCCCTCGCGCGCCTCGATCGACACGGTGAAGGCGGTGGAGTGGCGCGTGCCGTTGGATTGCGCCATCGGCGGCAGGCCGAGCTGCTCGACGCGCGCCCGGGTCATCGCCAGGCAGATCAGCCCGCGGGCGTGGCGCGCCATGAAGTTGATCGCCTCGGGGGTGGCGAACTGGGCGGGGATGACCAGGTCGCCCTCGTTCTCGCGGTCCTCGTCATCGACCAGGATGAACATGCGGCCCTCGCGGGCCTCCTCGATCAGCTCCTCGGCGGAAGACAGGTATTCCGTCAGGGTGCGGGTGAGCATGCCGCTCGTCGTGTCGCTCATGGGGCCTCCCTCAGCCGCGCGACGTAGCGGGCCAGCGTGTCGATCTCGATGTTCACCGTATCGCCGGGCTTGAGGAAGCCGAAACTGGTCACGGCCGCCGTGTGGGGGATGATGTTCACGCCGAAGATGGCGCCCGCTCCCTGGATGTCGTTCACCTCGTTCACCGTCAGCGACACCCCGTCCACCGCCACGCTGCCCTTCACCGCGATGAAGCGGGCGATATTGTCCGGCACGGCGAAGCGCCAGCGGGTGGAGCCGTGCTCGGCATCGGCCGAGACCACGCGGCCGACGCCATCGACATGGCCGGCCACGATATGCCCGCCCAGCTCGTCGCCCACCTTCAGCGCGCGCTCGAGATTGACCCGCGTGCCCACCCGCCAGGCGCCCAGCGTGGTGCGCGACAGCGTCTCCGAAGACACGTTCACCGCGAAGCTGTCGGCCCCCACCTCGATGGCGGTGAGGCAGACGCCGGAACAGCAGATGGAGGCGCCGATGGCGATGGCGGCGTTGTCCTGCCAGGGGGTGGCGATCACCGCGCGCATGTCGTGCCCGCCGCCGATGGCGTCGAGTTCGCGGATGGTGCCGAGGCCGGTGACGATTCCGGTGAACATGATTCTCAGGCGGCCCTTCTGAATTCGGTCAGCATATCCTCGCCCACCGCGACGGAGCGGGTGCGGGTGAAGCGCGGCATGGCGGCGAGGCCGGCACGGCCCAGCGCCTGGGCGGCGGGCCAGCCATCGGCGCCGATCAGCATCGGCGCGTGGAACCAGGCGAGCCGGTCCACCAGATCGGCCCGCAGCAGGGTGGCGGCCAGCGAGGCGCCGCCCTCCACCAGCACGCGGGTGATGCCCAGCGCCGCCATGGTGCCCAGCGCCTGGGCCAGGTCGATCCCCGCCGGGCTGCCGCCGGCCTGGATCACGCTGACCCCGGCCGCCTCGAAGGCGCGGCGGCGGGTGGCGTCGGCGTCGTTGCGGCACAGGATCCAGGTGGGCGTGACCTTCGCGGTGGCGACGAGCTGGGAGGTCAGCGAGGTGCGCAGGTGCGAATCCGCGATCACCCGCACCAGCGGCACCGGCTTGTAGCCGGGAATGCGGCAGGTGAGTTCGGGATCGTCCGACAGCACGGTGCCCACGCCCACCATCAGCGCGTCGTTGCGCCCGCGCAGGGCGTGGGCCATGCACCGTGCCGGCTCGCCGGTGATCCATTTGCTCTCGCCCTCGCGCGTGGCGATGCGCCCGTCCAGCGTGGAGGCGAGCTTCAGCGTCACCAGCGGGCGGCCCTTGGTGATGCGGTGGATCAGCCCGGCGGCGACCTCCTCGGCCTCCTCGGCCAGCAGCCCCTCGATCACCTCGATCCCCGCCTCGCGCAGCCGGCGCACGCCGCCGCCATTCACCCGCGGGTCGGGGTCGCGCGTGCCGATCACCACGCGCTTCACCCCTGCGGCGATCAGCGCGTCGGTGCAGGGCGGCGTGCGGCCGTGGAAGCAGCAGGGTTCCAGCGTGACATAGGCGGTGGCGCCACGCGCCCGCTCGCCGGCCATGGCCAGCGCCTGGGTCTCGGCATGCGGGCGGCCGCGCAGCGCGGTGAGCGCCCGGCCGACCACCTCGCCGTCGCGCACGATGACGCAGCCGACGGAGGGGTTGGGCCAGGTATTGCCCAGCCCGCGTCGCGCGAGGGCCAGGGCGGCGCGCATATGGGCGGGGTCGGTCACGGCTCGGCGCCAGGCTCGCTCAGCTCGTCAATGAAGCCCCGGAAGTCCTTGGCTTCACGGAAATTCCGATAAACCGAGGCGAAGCGGACATAGGCCACCGCGTCCACCTCCTTCAGCGCCTCCATCACCAGCTCGCCGATCTGCTTGCTGGGGATGTCCGCCTCGCCGGAGGCCTCCATCTGGCGGACGATGCCGTTGATCACCCGCTCCAGCCGGTCCTCCTCCACCGGGCGCTTGCGCACGGCCACACGGACGGAGCGGGCGAGCTTGTCGCGGTCGAACGGCACGCGGCGGCCATCCGATTTCACCACGGTGAGTTCCCGCAGCTGCACCCGCTCCACCGTGGTGAAGCGCTGCGTGCAGCTGCTGCACGCGCGCCGGCGCCGGATGGCGGAGCCGTCCTCGCTGGGACGGCTGTCCTTCACCTGGGTCTCCTCATGGCCGCAGAACGGGCAGCGCACGCCTTGTTACCTCGTGGAAAAGCTCGGGGTGGGATAGATGGGGAAGCGGCCGCACAGCGCCAGCACGCGGGCGCCCACCGCCGCTTCCACCGTGGCGTTGGTGCCGTCGTTGGAAGCGGCCAGCCCGTCCAGCACCTCGCCGATCATCCGGCCGACCTCGCGGAACTCCTCCACCCCGAAGCCGCGCGTCGTCGCCGCGGGGGTGCCGAGGCGGATGCCGGAGGTGATGGCGGGCTTCTCGGGGTCGAAGGGAATGGCGTTCTTGTTGGCCGTCATGTGCGCGCGCTCGAGCGTGGCCTCCGCCGCCTTGCCGGTGACGCGCTTGGGGCGGAGGTCCACCAGCATCAGATGGCTGTCCGTGCCGCCGGTGACAATGGCCAGGCCCTGCTGCACCAGCGTTTCCGCCAGCACCTTGGCGTTTTCCGCCACCGCGCGCTGATAGGCGCGGAACTCGGGCCGCAGCGCCTCGCCGAACGCCACCGCCTTGCCCGCGATGACATGCATCAGCGGCCCGCCCTGCAGGCCGGGGAACAGGGCGGAGTTGATCTTCTTGCCGAGATCGGCGTCGTTGGACAGCACCATGCCGCCGCGCGGGCCGCGCAGGGTCTTGTGGGTGGTGGTGGTCACCACATGGGCGTGGGGCAGCGGGCTGGGGAAGATGCCGGCGGCGACCAGCCCGGCGAAATGGGCCATGTCCACCATGAAATAGGCGCCGACCTCGTCGGCCACCCGGCGGATGCGGGCGAAGTCGATGACGCGCGGATAGGCCGAGCCGCCGGCGATGATCAGCTTCGGCTTCTCGGTGCGGGCGAGGTGTTCCAGCTGCTCGTAATCCAGCAGCCCGTCCTCGGCGCGCACGCCATACTGCACGGCGCGGAACCACTTGCCCGACAGGTTGGGCGCCGCGCCATGGGTGAGATGGCCGCCGGCATCGAGGCTCATGCCCAGGATGGTGTCGCCCGGCTTGACCAGGGCGAGGAACACGGTCTGGTTGGCCTGGGCGCCGGAATGCGGCTGCACGTTGGCGAAGGTGCAGTCGAACAGCTTGCAGGCCCGGGTGATGGCCAGCTGCTCCACCACATCGACATGCACGCAGCCGCCGTAATAGCGCCGGCCGGGATAGCCCTCGGCGTATTTGTTGGTCAGCACCGAGCCCTGCGCCTCCATCACCGCGGCGGAGACGATGTTCTCGCTGGCGATCAGCTCGATGCCGTCCTGCTGGCGCACCAGCTCGGCGCCGATGGCGGCGGCGATGTCGGGATCGGTCTCGGCGAGCGGAGCGGCGAAGAAGCGCTGCAGGCCGGCGGCAGGGGCGTGCTGATTCACGATGCGGTTCCTTCCGGGGGGGAACGGGGTGCGGCCCTGTAACACGCGCGGCGATGGCGCGAAATGATGCAACGCGCCCCATGCCGCATTTCCGTCATGCGAAGCGTTGGCATGCGGGGCGTTGGCAGTCCGCCCGGCACGCGGCAGTGTGCGCCCGCGAAATGGAGCATGGCATGCGCATACTCATCCTCGGTGCAGGCGGAATCGGCGGCTATTTCGGCGGGCGCATGGCCGCCGGCGGCGCGGACGTCACCTTCCTGGTGCGCCCGGCCCGCGCCGAGCAGCTCGCCCGCGACGGGCTGGTGATCAGGAGCCCGGCCGGGGACGCGACGGTGGCGGTGAAGACGGTGCAGGCCGATTCGCTGGCGCCCGGCTACGACGTGATCATCCTCAGCTGCAAGGCCTACGACCTCGACAGCGCCATCGCCGCCATCCGGCCGGCGGCGGAGGGCGCGCACATCATGCCCCAGCTCAACGGCATGAAGCACCTGGAGCGCCTGGACGCCGAATTCGGGCCGGAGCGCGTGCTGGGCGGCATGTCCGGCATCGCCGTGACGCTGGAGCCGGACGGCACGGTGCGCCACCTCAACCGCGACGCCTTCCTCGCCTTCGGCGAGCGCGACCCCTCGCAGCAGCTGGTCTGCGCGGCGCTGGCCCCGGAAATCGGCAAGGGCGCCTTCGATTCACGCCACAGCCCGATGATCCTGCAGGATATGTGGGAGAAATGGGTGTTCCTGTGCAGCCTCGCCGCGATGACCACGCTGATGCGCGGCAGCGTCGGCCGCATCGTCAGCACCTCGGCGGACGGGGCGGAGCTGATGATGCGCATGGCCGCGGACTGCGCCGCCGTCGCCACCGCCGCGGGCTACCCGCCCCGCCCGGCCACGCTGGAGCGGGTGCGCGGCCAGTTCACCGACCCGAAGGGCCAATGGACCGCCTCGATGATGCGCGACGAACTCAGCGGATTGCGGGTGGAGGCCGACCACGTGGTGGGCGACATGCTCGACCGCGCCAAGGCGGCGGGGATCGAGGCGCTGCTGCTGAAGGCGGCCTACGCGCAGCTGAAGGTGTACGAGGCGGGGCGGGGCTGATCCCCTACCAGCTCATCACCGCCCCCTGAAGCTGCGCGCCGTGCAGTTGCCGGCGCGAGGCGGCCTGCCACTCCGTCACCGGCATGAAGCGCGGCGCCAGGAACTGGTAGCTGCGCCCGATCAGCGCCCACAGCTTCTCCACCGACGCCTCGCCCGCCGCCAGCCAGTCGTCCAGCAGCGGCTGCCAGGCGCGCTGGCTGCGGTAGAGCAGGTCGCGGTTGGAGCGGATGAAAGCGTTGTGGCTCTCGATGTTGGACAGCGCCACCAGGATTTCCGCGGTCTGCGCGTCCACGTCGGCGAAGCGGCCGGCGATCTTGGCCTGGGCGATGGCGGTCAGCCGCTTCACCTGGGTGACCTGCTCCATCCGCCGCTGGTCGCCCCGATGGCCCACCTCGATGCGCTGCACGCGGGCGGCGAGCGCGCAGACCCGGTCGAGCAGGTTCTCGCGCAGCGCCTCGATATAGGCGAGCTCGGCCGATAGCGCCTCGACCAGCGCCACCACCTCCGCCGGGCCGGCGAGGCCGAGGCGGGTGGCGGCCTCGCTGAAGGCCTGCTGCACCTGCTGGCGCAGCACGGGGTCGTCGTCCAGGTTGGCCAGCCGGCGGTTGGCGCCGGGGTAGAGCCAGGCGAGCAGGTGCATCTGCAATCGCCGCGCCGCCTGCTGGCGGTGCTGCGGCTGCGGTTCCCAGCTCGCCTCGCCGGTCAGCACCTCGCTGGGGAAGCGGTCGCCGAGCTGGATGCAGGAGACATGGTCCAGCGCCTCGGTGACCAGCGCCAGCATGCGGCCGTCCGGGCTGTCCTCGGCGATGGCGAATTCGCGTTGCAGGGAACGCAGCGGCACCGTGGCCTCGCGCTCGCCCAGGGTGATCGCCATCACCGGCGCGCCGTCGGTCTCCGCGCGGCGGAAGCTCACCTCGCCGAGCGCCGTGAAGATGCGGTGCGCCAGAACGCAATGTTCCGGCAGGGGCGCCTCGCTGGAATGCGGCCTGTCCATGACGATCGTCGCTGCAATTTCAGCCAGTCTCGGCGGCAGAGGTCACCATTTGGATAACGCCGGTCGGATGGCGCCGGCGTGCCGATTAACCCAATCGTCATTCAAAGCGACGAAAACGGGATTTGCGCCAGTAGACGAGAGGCACGCCATGTTCGCGACTCCGCATCCCGCCGAATGGGACCGCCCCCGGCTCCGCATGCCCCGGGCGCCGGTCGTGGCCGATCGCGGGTTGCGGCGCGACCTCGCGGCCGCGGTGGCCGAGCAGGGCTTCGTGCTGCACTACCAGCCGGTGCGGGCGCTGGCCTCCGGCGAGCGCACGGGGGCGGAGGCGCTGATCCGCTGGCCCCACCGCAGGCGCGGGCTGATGCCTTCCTCCGCCTTCCTCAAGCTGGCCGAGGAGAGCGGGCTGGCGCAGCCTATCGGTGGCTGGATGCTGGCCGCCGCCTGCGCCACCGCCGCGTCCTGGCCGGAGGCGCTGTCCGTGCGCGTCAACCTCACCGCCGGCCAGTTCACCGAGGAGGGGCTGCTGGGCCAGGTGGCGCATGCGCTGGACATCTCCGGCCTGGCGCCGGAACGGCTGGTGCTGGAAATGGACGAGAGCCTGCTGCTGCGGGCCGATGCGGACATGCTGCTGGCGCTGGCCGCGCTGCGCGACCTCGGCGTGGGCGTGGTGCTCGACGAGTTCGGCACCGGCTTCGCCAGCCTCTCCGCCCTGCGCGCCCTGCCGCTGACCGGGGTGAAGCTCGACCGCTCGCTGGTGCGCGGCCTGCCGGAGGTGGCGGAGGACGCGGCCATCGCCTATGCCGTCATCGCCACCTGCCGGGCCATTGGCCTCGGCGTCGCGGCGGACGGGGTGGAGACCGAGGCCCAGCGCAGCCTGCTGGCCAACTGGGGATGCAGCGAGGCGCAGGGCCCGCTGCTGGGTGGCGCCGTGCAGAAACTCTAGGCGGCCGGCCCGCGCGCCCAGGCGATGGCGTCCTCCATCCGGTCGTCGCCCCAGAACAGCTCGCCCTTCACCACGAAGCTCGGCGCGCCGAAGATGCCCAGCGCCCGCGCCTCGTCGGTGGCGCGATCCAGGGCTGCGGCGATGGCGTCGCTGTCGGCGAGCGGCAGCACGCGGGCGGGGTCCTGGCCGATCTCGCGCAGGCTGTCGGACAGGTTCGGCTCGCTGCCCGGCTCCTGCCCGACCGTGAACCAGCGGTGGTAGGTGGCGCGGACATAGGGCACGCACCAGCCCTCCTGCTCCGCCAGCACCGCCACCCGGTTGGCACGCTCCAGCTCGGCGATGGGGTGCGGCACAGGCACCACGCAGTCGCTGCCCTGCATCGCCGCGCGCCGGGCGATGTCGCGCCACATATAGGCGTATTTCTCCGGCTTGCCGGCGAGGAAGCGGTTGTCCATCTCCTTCATGATCCGGCGCACGTTGAACGGCCGCCAGCGGAACGCCACCCCCTCCGCCGCCTCCACCCGCGCGATGCGGGCGACCGAGAGATAGGTGTAGGTGCTGCCGATGGAGAACCAGAAATCGATCATGGCCGCGAGCTTGCCCAGCCCGGTCGTTGCGGGCAAGTCACGGTGCGGCGATCAGCCGGCCTGGTGGTCGCCCGGCTGGGGCGGGGCGATCGGGGTGAACAGCGCGCGATCCGGCTTGATGTCCAGCAGCGGCGTTCCGTCCAGGCAGTCCAGCCCGCGCACCAGCACCGTCGCCCCCTCCACCCCCACCAGGGCGGCGATCGAGGTGCCGATCGGGTTGGGCCGCACCGGCGAGCGCAGGGCGAAGGTGCCGCGCACCGCGCCGTCATTGGCCGGGCTTTGCAGCACCAGGTCGCGGCGCGACAGGTGCAGCCAGTAGAGCACCTCCAGCCGCTCGTAGCGCGCGATGCCCTCCAGCGCCGGCGCCCAGTGCGGCAGCAGTTCCAGCCGGCAGACCGGCCCATCGAGCCGCCCCTGGCGCGGGGCGAGCAGACGCGAGGTCCAGGGCGTGCGGATGGTGCCGATGAAGGTCAGGCCGGCATCCTGCGGGATCGGCCCTTCATGGGCGCGCTCGCCGGCACGGATTTCGTTCTCGCGGACCATGCGGCGCTCCGGGATGGTTCAGCGTCGTATTTGCACGTATATGGCGCTGACGCCAGCCACGGAGACGCGACCATGATGAAGCTGTCCGCCCGCAACCAGATCAAGGGCAAGGTGACCCAGGTCACCAAGGGCCAGACCACCGGCCACGTGCGCATCGACATCGGCAACGGCGTGATCATCACCGCCTCCATCACCAATGAGGCGATCGACGACCTGGCGCTGAAGCTGGGCGATGAGGCGATGGCGGTGATCAAGGCCTCGGACGTGATGGTGGCGAAGTAGGGGAAACGCCCCCTACTTCCTCTTGAGCTGCGTCACGTCCCGCACCGCCCCCCGCGCCGCACTGGTGGTCAGCGCGGCATAGGCCTGGAGCGCCGCGGACACCTTGCGCTCGCGGGTGGCGGGGTGCCACGCCTTGGCGCCCCGCGTCTCCATGGCCGCGCGGCGGGCGTCGAGCGTCGCGTCGTCCACCGCCACGCGGATCAGCCGCTTGGGGATGTCGATCTCGATGATGTCGCCCTCCTCCACCAGCCCGATCGCGCCGCCTTCCGCCGCTTCCGGCGAGACATGGCCGATCGACAGGCCGGAGGAGCCGCCGGAGAAGCGGCCGTCGGTGACCAGCGCGCAGACTTTGCCCAGCCCCTTCGATTTCAGGTAGCTGGTGGGGTACAGCATCTCCTGCATGCCCGGCCCGCCCTTCGGCCCCTCGTAGCGCACCAGCACCACGTCGCCGGCCACCACGCGGCCACCGAGGATGCCGCTCACCGCGTCCTCCTGGCTTTCGAAGATGCGGGCGGGGCCGCTGAAGCTGAGGATGGAGGCATCCACCCCCGCGGTCTTCACGATGCAGCCTGTCTCTTATACACATCTGACGCTGCCGACGAACTCTAGGGTGTAG
>CAMFLK010000142.1 GCA_945957135.1 uncultured Rhodospirillales bacterium | reverse complement strand
AAAAGTCGGGATGAATACAAGGAAGCACGCGCTTCTTTTTTGAAAAAAAAGAAGCAAAAAACTTTTTGACTTGGGCTTCGCCCGAGATGATGGCGCTTGTACCGCGCCGGCGAGGACCTATTACTATTCACCGTCATGGCCGGGCTTGTCCCGGCGATGACGAAACAATGATTTCCTTGGAGCCAGTTCCCGAGGTGGTTCCGCCTGTACAAACCAAAACGAGTAAAAGTTTTTTGCTTCTTTTTTTCAAAAAAGAAGCGCTTCCTTCCTTACCCTTTCAACCCCGTCGTCGCGATCCCATTGATCAGCGTGCGTTGGAAGAACAGGAAGAAGGCCAGCACCGGCAGCAGGGCCAGCACGGCCATGGCGAACATGGCGCCCCAGTCGGATTGGCCGCTGGAATCGAGGAAGCCGCGCAGGCCGAGTTGCACGGTGAATTGCTGCACGTCCGTCAGATAGACGAGCGGGCCGAAGAAGTCGTCCCAGGTCCAGATGAAGGTGAAGATCGCGGCGGTGCCGAGGGCGGGCAGGCACAGCGGCAGGATCACGCTCCAGTAGATGCGCCAGGGGCCGCAGCCGTCCATCACCGCGGCCTCGTCCAGCTCGCGCGGCAGGCCGCGGATGAATTGCGAGAGCAGGAAGATGAAGAACGCGTCGGCGGCGAGGAATTTCGGCACCACCAGCGGCAGGATGGTGTTCACCCAGTCGAGGTTGAGGAACAGGATGTATTGCGGGATCAGCGTCACCTGATACGGGATCATCATCGTGCCGAGCATCAGGGCGAACCAGATGTTGCGGCCGGGAAAGCGCAGGCGGGTGACGGCGAAGGCGGCGAGCGAGCAGGAGAGCACGTTGCCGATCACCGACAGCACGGAGATGATCGCGGAGTTGAGGAAGAACTGGCCGAACTTCACCTGCAATCCGCTCCAGCCGCGCGGATAGGCCGAAAAATCGAAATGGCGCGGCCACAGCCCGGTGCTGGTGAAGATGTCGGTGTTCGGCTTGAACGAGCTCGCGAACATCCACAGCAGCGGATACAGCATCACCAGCGAGGCGAGGCAGAGCAGCACGTGAGTGGTGAGGCCGCGCGCGCTAGTCCTCATAGTGCACCCAGAATTTCGAGGTGAGGAAGGACAGCGCGGTGACCGCCGCGATCACCACCACCAGCAGCCAGGCCAGCGCCGCGGCATAGCCCATGCGCAGGTAGCCGAACGCCTCCTGATACAGGTACAGCGTGTAGAACAGCGTGGCGTTGATCGGCCCGCCCGTGCCGCCGCTGACGATGAAGGCCGGGGTGAACGCCTTGAACGCCTCGATGGTCTGCACCACCACGTTGAAGAAGATCACCGGGGTGAGGATGGGGATGGTGATGTTGCGGAATCGTTGCAACGCGCTGGCGCCGTCCAGGCTCGCGGCCTCGTAGAGCTCGCCGGGCACCTGGCGCAGGCCGGCGAGAAAGATGATCATCGGCGAGCCGAACTGCCACACGCTGAGCAGCACCAGCGTGTAGAGCGCGTAGTCGGGGTCCGACACCCAGCTGGCGCCCTCGATGCCGAACCAGGCGAGGAACTGGTTCACCAGCCCGTCGCCCGCGAACACCTTGCGCCACAGCACGGCGACGGCGACCGAGGCGCCGAGCAGCGAGGGCAGGTAGAACAGCGCGCGATACAGCGGCAGGCCGCGAATTCCCCTGTTCAGCACAAGGGCGATGGCCAGCGCGAAGCCCAGCTTGAACGGCACGGAGAGCACGACATAGAGGAACGTGACCCGCACGGAATCCGCGACCTTGGCGTCCGCCGTGAGGATGCGCACGTAGTTGGCCAGCCCCACCCAGCCCGGCGGTTCCATCAGGTCGTAATTGGTGAAGGACAGGTACAGCGAGGCGAGCGCCGGCCCCAGCGTCAGGCCGAAGAACCCGGCCAGCCAGGGCAGCAGGAACAGATAGGCGCTGGCATGGCCGCGCCAGCGCCAGGCCGTGGACTTGGCCACGACTCAGCCGCGCGACAGCGCGTCCGTCACTTCCGTGAGGAACTGCTTGCCCGCCTGGGCGGGAGTCAGCCGCTTGAAGCCGACGGACTGGTTGGTGCGCACCAGCACGGCCAGCACCTCGCCCGCCCCGCGCGGGGGTGGCGGGGGCAGGTCGCTCACCTTGTCGGAGATGAAGCTGACATAGTCGAGCATGCGCTTGCCCATGTCGTCGAGCGTGGGGGCGACGGCCTCGCGCACCAGGCTGGAGGCGGGGATGCCGCGCTCCACGCCCAGCAGCTTGCCGGCATCGGGGTCGGCGACGAAGAAGCTGAGCAGCTTCACCGTCTCATCCGGATATTTGGTGGTGGCGGCGACGCTCCAGAATTGCGAGGGCTTCAGGAACTGGCCCGATTTTCCGCCCTTCTCGCCGGCCGGATACATGGCGAGGTCGAGACGGCTCTTGTTCAGCGCCTGATAGCCGACGAGCTGGTTGGAATTGGCGAAGGAGACCGAGGCCTTGCCGAGGGTGAGCATGCTGGTGTCGATCTCGCCCTTGTCGAGCGCCTGGACGTCGGGCGGCACGCAGGCGCCGCTGGTCCGCATGTCCTGCCAGTAGGCGAACCACTCGGCCATGTCCTCGGCCGAGGCGCCGAACTTGCCCTCCTCGGTGTACATCGGCTTGCCTCGTTCCTTCAGCCACACTTCCAGGCCGGGGCCGGAGTTGCCGGCATCGGACGTGCCCCAGAACCCCTCGCGCCCGACCGCCTTGGTGAGCGCGGCGGTGCGCCGGGCGAATTCGGACCAGCTCATCGGCCAGTCCGGCAGCACGATGCCGGCCTTCTCCCACGCCGTGCGATCGTAGATCAGCGAGGTGGAATTCAGGCCGAGGCTGACGCCGTAGATCTTGCCGTCCACCTTGCCGCCGGCGATGGAGGACTGGGTGAAGCCGCTGAGATCGAGCTGCTTGCCCACGAACGGGTCGAGCGGCAGCAGGGCCTTGCGGCGGGCGTATTCGAAGATGTAGCCGAAATCCATCTGGATCAGGTCGGCCATGTTGCGCCCGGCGGCCTGGGTGGCGAGGCGCGTCCAGTAGTCGCCCCAGCCCACGGTTTCGCCGGTGATGGTGATGTTGGGGTTGCGCTGGGTGAACAGGGCGTTCACCCGCTCCGTGCGATCCGCCCGCTCCTTGGCACCCCACCAGTAGCTGCGCAGCCGCACCGGAGCTTGTGCCCGCGCCCGGCCCATGCCCAGCGACAGCGCGGAGCCCACGAGCAGGGCGCGGCGGCCGACCCGAAGACGGTCCATGGAGTTTCTCCCTGAAACAAGTGCGCCCCGCTGGGCGGGGCTTCTGGTTCTCTGGGCGAAATGCTAGAGGCGGCGTTGCGATCAAGTCAACGTGAGCAACAGATGCCCGACGCCCCCCCTCGTTACGCCATCGTCGGCCTCGGCCATCGCGCCACCATGTATCTCAACGCGCTGCTCGGCGAGCATGCGCGCGATGGCGCGCTGGTGGGGCTGTGCGACCTCAATCCCGGCCGGCTCGATGTCGCCCGGGCGAAGGTGCGTGCGGCCGGGCTGGAGGTGCCGGGCTACGGGGCGGACGGGTTCGACCGGATGATCGGCGAGACCGCGCCGCACCGGGTGATCGTGGCCACGCCGGACAACATCCACGCCCAGTACATCGTCCGCGCGATGGAGCTGGGCTGCGACGTGATCACCGAGAAGCCGCTGACCATGGACGCCGATGCCTGCGCGCGCATCCTGGATGCCAGGCGCCGCACCGGGCGCAGCATCATCGTCGGGTTCAACTACCGCTATTCGCCGGTGCGCACGCTGATGAAGCAGGTGCTGATGTCCGGCATCATCGGCCATGTGAAATCCGCCACCTTCGAATGGCTGCTGGATACCCATCACGGCGCCGACTACTTCCGCCGCTGGCATCGGCGAAAGGCCAATTCCGGCGGGCTGTTCGTGCACAAGGCCACCCATCATTTCGACCTGCTGAACTGGTGGCTGGGCAGCGTGCCGCGCCGGGTGACGGCGCTGGGGCGGCGGGTTTTCTACCGGCCGGAGACCGGCGACGCGCTGGGCCTCACCGATCGCGGCACGCGCTGCGCCGAATGCGCCGCCTTCCCGCGCTGCGGCTTCCGGCTGGACATGGCGGGGGACGCGCATCTGCGCGCGCTCTATCTGGAAAGCGAGGCGCATGACGGCTACCTGCGCGACCAGTGCGTGTTCAGCGACGAGATCGACATCGAGGATTCGATGAACGCGATGATCGAGTTCAACAACGGCGTGGTCGCCAACTACACGCTCACCGCCTACAACCCCTGCGAGGGCTACCGCGTGGTGTTCGACGGCAATCGCGGCCGGGCGGAGCTGCTGAACATCGAGCGGCAGGCCGTGAAGCCGGATGGCAGCCTGGTCCGCCCGCCCGCGCCGGAGCAGGACCGCATCGTGGTGCAGCCGCATTTCGCCCGGCCGTACGAGCTGGCCCTGCCGCCGGCCGAGGGGCTGCATGGCGGCGGCGACCGGGTGATGCTGCGCCGGCTGTTCCGCGATGCCTCCAACGACCAGTACGGCCATGTCGCGGACGAGCGGGCCGGCGCGTGGTCGGCCATGGTCGGCATGGCGGCGAATGCCTCGCTGCTGCGCGACGGCGCGGTGGAGCTGGCCGGGCTGGTGCCGGACGCGCCGCTGCCCGACCTGGTGGCGGACCCGTTCGGTCCGGCGGCGATCTGGCAGGAATTCGATCCGGCGCGCTACCCGTTCCTGGAAGGCGCGCGGGTTCTCTGACGGCCGGGCGCCGGATCACCCCAAATCCGCATTGGCGATCGCCGCCAGCGTGGCGCGGTCGTTCAACACCACCCGGTCCGGCTCGGGCAGGGAAATCAGCCCGTCCTGGCGCAGCTTGGTCATGCCGCGGCTGACGGTCTCGCCGGTCAGGCCGAGATAGTCGGCGATGTCGAGCCGGCTCATCGGCAGATGCACGGTGGCGAGCGGCGCCCGGCCCACCGCCTGCACCGCGGATTGCGCGAGCAGGAACGAGGCCAGCCGCTCCCGCGCGGTCTTGCGGCCCAGCAGCAGCATCTGCTCCTGCGCCAGCACCAGCTCATGCGCCGCGGTCTGCCGCAGCCGCCGCTCCAGCGCCGGGAAATCGGCGATCATCGCCTCCATGCGCGGGCGGCTGAAGCGGCACAGCTCCAGCGGGTCGATCGCCTCGGCGCTGAAGCCGTAGGTGTCGGTGGCCGCCAGGCCGAGGAAATGGCCGATATGGGCGAAACCGACGATCTGCCGCCGTCCGTCAGGCAGCATCTTGAACATCCGCGCCGTGCCGCGCGTGACGCTGTAGAAATCGACCGGCTTCTCGCCCTCGACGATGAAGGTGGAGCCGGCCGCCACCGCGACCTGCACCACATTCGCGGCCAGAACCGCGAGATCCTGGTCCGAGATCGCGTTGCACACGCTGTACGGCCGCGCCTCGCACGAAGCGCAGGGCTGCGCGCAATGCACCATCGGAATGATCTGCCGCACGCTCATGCGAAGCCTTCTCCTCGCGCGCCGGTTCCCAAACCCCTGATAGACCATGATTCGCGAGCGAGAGGAAGCGCCCGCTCGCGCTTGACGCGGCGGGAGCGGCAAGGGATCAACGGCAAACCGCCTTGCACAGGAGAGCCGCCTGAACCGGTTGCTTCGCATCGCCCGACGCGGCGCGGTCATCCTCGGCGCGATGCTCGTCGCGCTGCTGGGGCTGCGCGTGTGGCAGACCGAGCGCGGGCCGCCGCTCGCCCCCTGGCATACCCATGTGCCGCCGGAACTGAGCGCGGGGCAGATCGACCAGACCGACTGGGCGGGCTGGATGGCGGCCGAAGACCGTGCCTTCCAGGACGTCCTGACTTCCGTGGTGGCCGCCACGCCGGAGGACGACCCGCCGGCACTGAACCGCTACGCCGCCAACAGCCCGGTCAACCCCGCCCGCTTCGCGCGGGACTGGAACCGCTCCGCGATCCTGATGCCCAACGGCCCGCCCGCCGGCGCCGCGGTGTTCCTGCATGGGCTGACCGATGCGCCCTACAGCCTGCGCGCCATCGCCGAGGCCTATCGCGATCGCGGCTTCGTCGCCGTGCTCGTCCGCCTGCCCGGCCACGGCACGGTGCCCGCCGGCCTCACGGCGGAGGGATGGCCGGACTGGCTGGCGGCGACAAGACTGGCGGTGCGCACCGCCCGCAGCCGGGTTCCCGCCGGCCTGCCGCTGCACCTGGTCGGCTACTCCAACGGCGGCGCGCTGGCGGTGAAATACGCGCTCGACGCGCTGGCCGACCCCACCCTGGCCGCGCCGGACCGGCTGGTGCTGCTCTCGCCGATGATCGGGGTGACCGGCTTCGCGCGCTTCGCCGGGTTCGCCGGCTGGCCCGCCTTCCTGCCGGCCTTCGCCAAGGCGGCCTGGCTGGGGCTGGTGCCGGAGTTCAACCCGTTCAAATACAACTCCTTCCCCGTCCATGCCGCCCGCGAATCCTGGCGGCTCACCGCGCAGGTGCGCCAGGGGCTGGAGGCGGCGGCGCGGACGGGCACGCTGGCCCGGCTGCCGCCCATCCTCACCTTCCAATCGGCGCTCGATGCCACCGTCAGCACCCGCGCCGTCGTCACCGACCTGCATGCCCGCCTGCCCGCCGGGCGCGGCGCGCTGGTGCTGTTCGACGTGAACCACGCCACCAGCCTGCGCCCGGTGCTGACCGCGGCCGCGCGCGGCGCGGTGGAGGCGCTGCTGCCCCCGGCCCCGCGCCCGTTCACTGTGACGATCGTCACCAACGCCGCCCCCGGCAGCCTGGCCGCCGAGGCGCGCACCACGCCCGCCGGCAGCACCGCGACCACCGCGCGGCCGCTGCGGGCCCCCTGGCCGGCCGATGTGTTCTCGCTCTCCCACGTCGCCGTGCCCTTCGCGCCCGCCGACGGGCTGTACGGCTTCGCGCCCGACCCCGCCGACGATTTCGGCATCCAGCTCGGCGCCATTGCCGGGCGCGGCGAGCGGGGCGGGCTCGCGGTCGATCTCGACACGATGCTGCGCATGACGGCAAATCCATTCTATGCTGCCATGCTGGCGCGCATCGTCTCCGACCTGCCGCCGTTCCGCGAAGGACCGGGGGCGAAAGCACAGGCGCTGGAATGACTCCTGATTCGATCGACCGCATGCCCTGGTGGGCCTGGACCTTCCCGGCGCTGGCCTGGGTGATGCTGGTGGCCTCCCACTTCGCCAGCGGGCCACTGATGGTGGCGGCGCTGGCGGCCGTGCTGATCGCCACGGTCTTCGCCTCCGTCCACCATGCCGAGATCGTGGCGCTCAAGGTGGGCGAGCCGTTCGGCACGCTGGTGCTGGCCGTGGCGGTGACGGTGATCGAGGTGGCGCTGGTGGTCTCCGTCATGCTCGGCGGCGGGCCGAAGCAGCCGATCCTGGCCCGCGACACGGTGTTCTCCGCCGTGATGATCGTGTGCAACGGCATCGTCGGCGGCTGCCTGCTGCTGGGCGGCGTGCGCCATCATGCCCAGGGCTTCCAGATCCAGGCGGCGAGTGCCGCCATCGCGGTGCTCGCGGCGCTGACGGTGCTGACCCTGGTGCTGCCCAACTTCACCACCAGCACGCCCGGCCCCACCTACACCACCTCGCAGCTCGTCTTCGTCGGCATCATTTCGCTGGTGCTCTACGGCGTGTTCGTGTTCGTGCAGACGGTGCGCCACCGGCCGGACTTCCTGATCCCGGTGAACGAGAGCGACGTCGCCCATCCCGTGCCGGGCAATGTCATGGCGCTGGCGAGCCTGGGGCTGATGCTGGTCTGCCTCGTCGCCGTGGTGGGGCTGGCGAAGTCGCTGGCGCCGACATTGGAAAACGCCGCCGGCGATCTCGGCCTGCCGAAAACCGTGGTGGGTGTGGCGATCGCGGCCCTGGTGCTGCTGCCGGAGGGCC
The DNA here is from genome assembly GCA_945957135.1 of uncultured Rhodospirillales bacterium. Taxonomy (GTDB): domain Bacteria; phylum Pseudomonadota; class Alphaproteobacteria; order Acetobacterales; family Acetobacteraceae; genus CAMFLK01. The sequence goes on along the minus strand of CAMFLK010000142.1, from coordinate 2,884 downwards.
TCTCCGCCCTGGCAGCGGCGCATGCGGACCGGCTGCAGACCAGCCTGAACCTGTCGCTCGGCTCCGCTTTGGCCAGCATCGGCCTGACCATTCCCGTGGTGGCCGGCGTCGCGATCCTGCTGGACATGCCGCTGACCCTGGGCATCGAGCCGCGCGACCAGGTGCTGCTGGCGCTGACCCTGCTGGTGACGGTGGTGACGCTGGGCACCGGCCGGACCACGGTGCTGCAGGGCTTCGTGCATCTGGTGATCCTGGCGACGTATCTGTTCTTTGCCGTGGTTCCCTGAGGGTTTTGCGGGCTCCTTCGCTTGGATGATTGTGCTTGCGTTGCGGATGGGCCTGTCAAGGCACGCTTCGCTCAAGAGCCTTGACAGGCCCATCCGCAACGAAGCCAGGGCCACGCAGGCAAAGCCTGCGGGACATGCGAAGAATGAGAGGAAGTGAGCCCTTCACCGTTTCCTTGGTTGGCTGAAAGGCCCGCGAAGCAGGAGGCGCCTCACCTACCCAACATGCCAGCGCCAGCCTTGCACTTCCGGCATGTCCTCGCCGTGCTCGCTCACATACAGCTTGTGGCGCTGCATCATCGTCCAATACCGCTCCGTCGCCTGCTTCACCTGGCCGGCGAGGCGGGGGATGCGGGTGATGGCGTCCAGCGCCAGGCGGTAGCGGTCCAGCCGGTTCAGCACCAGCATGTCGAACGGCGTGGTGGTGGTGCCCTCGCCGACATAGCCGCGCACATGGATGTTGTCGTGGTTGTGCCGCCGGTAGGTCAGCCGGTGGATCAGCGTGGGGTAACCGTGGAAGGCGAACAGCACCGGGCGGTCGGTGGTGAACAGCGCGTCGAAGGCGCGGTCCTCCAGCCCATGCGGATGCTCCGATTGCGGCTGGAGGCAGAGCAGATCGACCACGTTGACGAAGCGGATACGGATGTCCGGCACCTCGCGGCGCAGGATGGTGACGGCGGCCAGCGCCTCCACCGTCGGCACGTCGCCGGCGCTGGCCATCACGATATCCGGGTCCCCGCCATCGTTGCTCGCCCAATCCCAGATGCCCGCGCCGGCGGCGCAGTGCCGGGCGGCTGAATCGGCGTCCAGCCACTGGAATTCCGGCTGCTTGCCGGCGACGATCAGGTTCACGTAGTTGCGGCTGCGCAGGCAGTGGTCGGCCACCGACAGCAGGCAGTTGGCGTCCGGCGGCAGGTAGATGCGCACCACATCCGCGGTGCGGTTGGCCACGTGGTCGATGAAGCCGGGGTCCTGGTGGGAATCGCCGTTATGGTCCTGCCGCCAGACATGGGAGGTCAGCAGGTAGTTCAGCGAGGCGATGGGTTTGCGCCAGGGCAGCTCGCGCGTGGTCTTCAGCCATTTCGCATGCTGGTTGAACATGGAATCGACGATGTGGATGAAGGCCTCGTAGCACGAGAAGAAGCCGTGCCGGCCCGTCAGAAGATAGCCTTCCAGCCAGCCCTGGCAGAGATGCTCGCTCAGCACCTCCATCACCCGCCCGGCGGGGCTGAGATGCTCGTCCACGGGCTCGTATTCCGCCATCCACACCTTGTCGGTGGCTTCGTACACATCCTGCAACCGGTTCGACGCCGTTTCGTCCGGGCCGAACAGGCGGAAATTGGCGCTGGGCGCGTTCAGCGCCATCACCTCGCGCAGCAGGCCGCCGAGCACGCGGGTGGCCTCGGCCTTCACCCCGCCGGGCGTGGGCACGGCGATGGCGTGGTCGCGGAACGCCGGCATCTGCAACGGCACCATCAGCACCCCGCCATTTGCGTGGGGATTGGCGCTCATCCGCGCATGGCCGGTGGGGGCGAGTTTGGCGATCTCCTCGCGGAACTTGCCCTGGGCGTCGAACAGCTCATGCGGGCGGTAGCTGCGCAGCCAATCCTCCAGCAGGCGCAGATGGGCGGGGTCCTTGAAATCGGCGATCGGCACCTGATGGGCGCGCCAGGTGCCCTCCACCGGCTTGCCGTCCACCTCCTTCGGTCCTGTCCAGCCCTTGGGGGTGCGCAGCACGATCATCGGCCAGCGCGGCCGGGTGACCTTGCCCGGATTGGCGCGGGCTTCGGCCTGGATGGATTGAATCTCCGCCAGCACGCGGTCCAGCGTCGCGGCCAGCAGCTGGTGCACGACGGGCGGGTCGTCGCCTTCCACGAAATGCGGCTCGTAGCCGTAGCCGCGCATCAGCAGCGCCAGCTCCTCGTCGCCGATGCGGGCGAGGATGGTGGGGTTGGCGATCTTGAAGCCGTTCAGATGGAGGATCGGCAGCACCGCGCCGTCGCGCGCGGGGTTGAGGAATTTGTTGGAATGCCAGCTCGCCGCGAGCGGCCCGGTCTCCGCCTCGCCGTCGCCCACCACGCAGGCGACGATCAGGCCGGGATTGTCGTAGGCCGCGCCATAGGCATGGGCCAGGGAATAGCCGAGCTCGCCGCCCTCATGGATCGAGCCCGGCGTCTGCGGCGCCACGTGGCTGGGCACGCCGTAGGGCCAGGAGAACTGGCGGAACAGGCGCTGCATGCCGTCGCGGTTGCGCTCGATGGCCGGGTAGGTCTCGGTGTACGAGCCTTCGAGATAGGAATGCGCCACCAGCCCCGGCCCGCCATGGCCGGGGCCGATGACGTAGATCATGTCCAGATCGTGCTGCACGATCAGCCGGTTGAGATGGACGTAGATGAAATTGAGGCCGGTGGTGGTGCCCCAATGGCCGAGCAGGCGCGGCTTGATATGCGCGAGGGTGAGCGGTTCCTCCAGCAGCGCGTTGTCGCGCAGGTAGATCTGGCCCACGGAGAGGTAGTTGGCCGCCCGCCAATAGGCGTCCATCCCCGCCAGCATCTCCGGCGACAGGGGTTGCGTGGTGTCCATGGCAGGCCTCCGGCGAG
>CAMFLK010000141.1 GCA_945957135.1 uncultured Rhodospirillales bacterium | reverse complement strand
GGTGCCCGGCCTGCCCGTGCTGCTGCACCATCTCGCCCGCGTGCGGGCCGGCGACGCGGCGGCGCTCGCGGCGCTGGTCGCCGCCGCCGAGGCGCCCAATCTCCACGTCAAGCTCTCGGGGGTCGGCTTCGGCGTGGACGACCCCTGGAACTACCCCCACCCGACGATGGCCGGGGTGATCGCCGCCGCCTACGCGGCGTTCGGACCCGAACGCACCCTGTGGGGATCGGACTGCCCGGTGACCACCCAGGCCGTCACCTACCGCCAGACCCTCCAGCTGGTGCGCGAGCACTGCCCGTTCATCCCCGCCGCCGCGCGGCCGATGGTGCTCGGCGGCGCGATGGCCCGGCTGCTCGCATGACGGGCGGGCGCCGGCTGCGGGCCGCGGTGATCGGCGCGGGGTGGTATGCCGCGGAAAACCACATCCCCGTCCTGCGCGGGCGGGCGGACGTGGAGCTGGACGGCGTGTGCCGGCTGGGCGCCGCCGAGCTGGAGCGCGCGCGCGCGCATTTCGGCTTCGCCTTCGCCTCCGAGGACTACCGCGCCGTGCTGGCCCGCGCGCCGGACGTGGTGGTGGTCGCCTCGCCCCACGCCCTGCACCACGAACACGCGGCCGCCGCGCTGGACGCCGGCGCCCATGTGCTGTGCGAGAAGCCCTTCACGCTGGACCCCGCCGAGGCATGGGACCTGGTGCGCCGGGCGCGGGCGCGGGGCCGGCACCTGGTCATCGCCAACGGCTACAACTACCTGCCCCACATGGCCGAGCTGGCGGCGCTGCTGCGCGATGGCGCGGTCGGCCGGATCGAGCAGGTCGGCTGCCAGTTCAGCTCCGCCACGCGGCCGGTCTTCTCGGGTGCCACCGGGTTCCGGCGCTGGCAGACGAGTTTCTTCCGGCCGGACCGCGCCACCTGGCAGGACCCGGCTGCCGGCGGCGGCTTCGCCTATGGCCAGCTGTCCCATTCCATCGCCCTGCTGCTGTGGCTGACGGGGCTCCGGCCGGCCACGGTGAGCGCGCGCAGCTTCGACGAGGCGGGAATCGACCTGCACGACGCCGCCAGCATCGGCTTCGTGGACGGCGCGATCGGTGCGGTGTTCGGCGGCGCGGCCGTGCCGGAGGGCGGCCGGGCGCGGCTGCGCCTGTCCATCGCCGGCAGCGAGGGGATCGCCGACATCGACGTCGATCTCGACCGCTGCGTCATCGAACGCTTCGACGGCACCGCCCCGCGGCTTGCCGTGGCGCCCGGCGAATGGATCTACCATTGCCGCGGCCCCGTGCATGCCCTGGTCGATCTGGCGCAGGGACGCGGCGTGAACCAGTCGCCGGCCGATATCGGGGCGGACACCACCGCGCTGATCGCCGCGATGCGCCAGTCCGCCCGGGCCGGCGCCCAGCCCGTCGCCTGCCATGCGGAATGACCGTTGATATGATACCAAGTGCGCGAAGCGATGACTCTTTCATCGCGAAGAGCGCTTGGTATCGCGCGCCCCGCGCGCGGTCTTGCCGCGCGCGTGGTTGGCCGGCGGCGGCGCGCCGAACAAAGAGTCATACCAACGGTCATTCTTCATGACCGTTGGTATGAGTCCTCGTTTGGCGTGCCGCTGGTATCAGGGCTGACCGGTCTCGCCCAGCAGCCCGGCGGCGCGCAGGAAGAACGCGGCCTGCACCGTGACCTGGCCGGCCTCGGCTTCGAGGAAGGCAGGCAGGTCCCGCACCTTCACGAAACGCAGCGCGGCGTATTCGGCGTCGCGCGCGGTGGCGTGGGCGGCGCGCAGGGCGTCGGCGGGCAGCGATGTGGCCAGCGCGATGCCGAGATCCAGCACGTGGCTGGCGGCGTGTTCCACCAGGCCGAGCAGGCGCGGCGCGGTGACGGCGGCGGGGGGCAGGCCGAGTTCCTCCAGCAGTTCGGCGTGGAGCTGGCGCAGCGGGTCGATGCCCCCCGCGTCGCGACAGGCTTCGTCACGACAGCCGGGGTCGATGCTGCCGGCGGGGGGAAGCTGCCACTGACCGGGCTGGTAGATGGCGGCGGCGGGGCGGCGGGCGAAGACCACGCCGTCGGGCGCGACGATCAGCCCGCCGACGGCGGCGGGGCGCAGGCCGAGCGGCAGCCCGTGCATCTGGGCGACGACGCGGCGGTATTCGGTCCAGTGGCCGTCGATACGGGCGGGGGCGATGCGGTCGGCGCTGAACACGCGGCCGTTCCACAGGCCGCCGGCCTCGGCGCGCGGAGTCCAGATGGCGTCGATCGCGGCTTCGGTGGCGGCGTCCAGCGCGGGCATCTCGCGCGTGACGTGGTAGCGCAGGCTGGGCAGGACCGGGTGGAAGCGGGGTTGCATGGCGCAGTTCACCACGCGCGCGCGGAACAGGGCCAGATGGGTCGCCCAAGCCGGAGGTGGCGTTGCGAGGAGGGAAGCATCTTCTTTTTCTGAAGAAAAAGAAGCAAAAAGACTTTGCTCGTTGTTCTTCGCGCGGAGAGTGCCGACGCACGATACAGCCGAATAAAGACATGGATGGCCGGGACAAGTGCCCGGCCACTTCGGTTTTTTGGTTCTTTTTTTCAAAAAAGAACGCGCTTCCTTTCTTATGCAACTCCAAACACATGCCGCGCCAGATACGCGTTGCGGAACTTCCCCTCGGGGTCCCAGCGCGTGGCGAGCGCGCGGAAATCGTCGAGGCGCGGATAGAGCGGCGCCAGGCGCGCGGCCGGGGCGTGGAGCAGCTTGCCCCAGTGCGGGCGGGCGCCGAGGGGCAGCAGCGCGTCCTCGATGTCGCGGGTGATGGCCGCGATCTCCGCCGGCCGCTTCTTCCAGGTGAAATGCAGCGCCACGCGGGGGTCGCCATAGGCGGGGCTGAGCCACAGCTCGTCGGCCGCCATGCTGCGGATTTCCGTCATGCGCAGCAGCGCGTCGATGGCCGGCCCCATGGCCCGCAGGCGGCGGATGGCCTCCGGCGCGGTGGCGCGGGGCAGCATGTATTCGCTCTGGATTTCCTCGGCGTCGCTGGGCGGCACGTCGAAGCGGAAATGCGGCAGGCGCGCCGACCACGGGCCGGGCACGCCGCCGAACGGGGTCAGCCGCTCCACCGGGTCGTCGGAGAGCAGGGTATCGTGCTGCGCGGACTCCGGCCGCGCGCCGAGATGGCGGGCATCCACCGTGGCCGGCCGGCCATCGGCGAGCCTCGTCTTCAGCCACAGCCGCCCCGCGGTGGGGGTGGACCATTTCGTCATCACGCTCACGCTGTAGGCGGCGGAGGTGACGGCATCGAGATCGTCGATCAGCCGCGCCCAGGGCAGGCCCACGAAGGAATCCTGCCGCAGCTGGTAGCTCGGCTGGATGTCCAGGCTCACCCGGCTGACCACGCCGAACGCACCGAGCCCCACGACCATGCCGGCGAACCCGTCCTCGCCACGCCGCACGGTGGCCAGCGAGCCGTCGGCGCGGATCAGCTCCAGCGCGCACACGGCGCTGGACAGCGTGCCGTTGCCGTCGCCCGAGCCATGGGTGCCGGTGGCGGTGGCGCCGGCCACGGTGATATGCGGCAGCGAACCCATGTTGTGCAGCGCCCAGCCTCGCGCCTCGAGCCAGGCGGCCAGCGCGCCATAGGGCGTGCCGGCGCCGAGCGTCACGCAGCGGCGCTCGGCATCGAGCACGAAATCGGCCGGCACCTGGCCGAGATGGATGAGCGCGCCCGGCGAATCCGCGGCATCGTTGAAGGAATGCCGGCTGCCCAGCGCGTGGATGCGCGGCGCGGCGGCCACGACGCGCTGGGCCTCGGCGATCGTCTCGGGCACATGAACGCGCCCGGCCACGAATGCATGCGTGCCGGCCCAATTCCGCTCAACCATCGGCGTCGATCCCCCCTGCCCCGGGGCGCGAGCCTGGACCGCGAAGGAAGAGGAAGGCAAGGCGGGGGCTCCGCCCCTCGACCCCTTGCCTTGAACTCTTACCCCAAAGCCGCGCAGGCCGACCCGAGCCAGGCTTGTTCGGCCGGGTCGAGATGGGGGCTGACGGTTTCGGCCACCCAGCGGTGATAGGTGTTGAGCCAGGCGATTTCGGCGGCGGTCATCAGGGCGGGGTCGAGCAGGCGGCGGTCGAACGGGGCGAGGCTGAGGGTTTCGAAGCGGCGGCCACGACGCGCTGGGCCTCGGCGATCGTCTCGGGCACATGAACGCGCCCGGCCACGAATGCATGCGTGCCGGCCCAATTCCGCTCAACCATCGGCGTCGATCCCCCCTGCCCCGGGGCGCGAGCCTGGACCGCGAAGGAAGAGGAAGGCAAGGCGGGGGCTCCGCCCCTCGACCCCTTGCCTTGAACTCTTACCCCAAAGCCGCGCAGGCCGACCCGAGCCAGGCTTGTTCGGCCGGGTCGAGATGGGGGCTGACGGTTTCGGCCACCCAGCGGTGATAGGTGTTGAGCCAGGCGATTTCGGCGGCGGTCATCAGGGCGGGGTCGAGCAGGCGGCGGTCGAACGGGGCGAGGCTGAGGGTTTCGAAGCGCAGGAAGGGTTTGGTGGCCGCGGGGAAGTCGGCTTCCTCCACCAGCAGCAGGTTTTCCAGGCGGATGCCGTAGGCGCCGGGCAGGTAGAAGCCGGGTTCGTTGGACAGGATCATGCCCGGCTCGATCGGCACCGGGCGGGCGGCGCGGGAGAGGCTGACCGGGCCTTCATGGACCGAGAGGTAGCTGCCCACGCCGTGGCCGGTGCCGTGGTCGTAGTCGAGCCCCGCCTGCCACAGCGCGGCGCGGGCGAAGCCGTCGATATGGGCGCCGGCGACCCCTTTGGGAAAGACCAGCGTGGCCATGGCGATATGGCCCTTCATCACCCGGGTGAAGCGGTCGCGCAGTTCCTGGGGCGGGGTGGACAGGCCGGTCCAGACGGTGCGGGTGATGTCGGTGGTGCCGTCGAGATACTGGGCGCCGGAATCGATCAGGTAGGTTTCGTCCGGCCGGATCGCGCGGTCGGTCTCGGGGCTGACGCGGTAGTGGATGATCGCGCCGTCCTCGCCGGCGCCGGAGATGGCGGGGAAGCTCTCGCCGCGGAACAGCTCCACCTGGCGGCGGAAGTCCAGCAGCTGGGCGGCGGCGGAGAGCTCGGTCTCGCGGCCGGCGGCGGCGTCGAGCCAATGCAGGAATCGGCAGACGGCCACGGCGTCACGGGCATGGGCGTTGCGGCTGCCCTGGCGTTCCACCGCGTTCTTGCAGGCCTTGGGCAGCAGGCAGGGGTCGGGCCCGTTCACCACCTCGGCGCCGGCTTCGCGCAGCTGCTGGGCGAACCAGGCGGGGCTGCCGGCGGCGTCCACCCGCACCTTGCGGCCGGCGAGGCGGGCGAGCGCGGCTTGGAGCTGCGCGCGCTCCTGCACCGCGACCGTGTTGCCCAGCCACACCCGCACCTCCTCGGACAGCTTGCGCCGGTCCATGAACAGCTCGCAGCCGGCGTCGTCGCGCAGCAGGGCGAAGCCGAGGGCGAAGGGGGTGAAGGGCACGTCGCCGCCGCGGATGTTGAGCAGCCAGGCGATGGAGGCGGGGTCGCTGATCACCGCCGCCGCCTGGCCGCGCGCGCGCAGCGTGGCGGCGATGGCCTCGCGCTTGGCCTCGGAGTCCTGGCCGGCATAGGCGAGCGGCTGGATGAGGGCGGGGGCCAGCGGGGCGGCGGGGCGGTCGGTCCAGATCGCGTCGATCGGGTTGGTCTCGACCGGCGCCATGGTGACGCCGGCCTCGGTGAAGCGGCGCAGCGAATCCTCGCTGAACAGCAGCGGGTCGTAGCCGATGCGGCCGTCACCCGCATGCGCCGCGAGCCATTTGTGCGGCGGCTCGTTGGTGATGTGCAGCCGCTCCCATTGCGCGCCGTCCACCTGGCTCGCCATCTGCAGCACGTAGCGCCCGTCGGTGAAGGCGGCGGCGCGCTGGGTCAGCACGATGGCGAGGCCGGCGCTGCCGGTGAAGCCGGTCAGCCAGGCCAGCCGCTCGGCATTGGCGGGCACGTATTCGCCGAGATGCTCGTCGGCGCGGGGCACCACGAAGCCGGCGAGGTCGCGGCGGGCCAGCTCGGCGCGAAGCGCGGCGAGGCGGTCTGCGAGGGGGATGCTCATGCGGGTTGGCCTCGGGTCAGCTTCACGTTTTATTCATACCTCATTCTGAAACCATGCGTATCGCGCATGGCTGGCGCGGCAAGTCGGCGCGTTTTCTTTCGGAAATCCAAGCATATGTTGCAGCGCATCAAAGGCCGCGCGGTGAAGGACAGCAATCGCCCGACGCCCGCCACGGCCGATCGTTGAGGACTGAACCAATGAATACGCGTATCGCCAAGGAAGAGATGGCGCTGATGATGCCGACCCGTCTGGGCCACTACTTCACCGACGACGCCGAATACGTCGTGCCGGCTTCGGACACGCCGGGCGTCCTCGCCCGCATCGGCGCTTTCTTCGGCGCGCTGGCCGAGCTGCCGCGCCGCCGCGCCGTGATGAACGAGCTGACGCGCCTGACCGACCACGAGCTGGCCGATATCGGCCTGACCCGTGGCGAGCTGGACCGCGTGTTCGACGCGGAGTTCGCCGCCGCCCGCGCCACCAGCCGGGTGGCCGCGCGGCCCTTCGCCCGCCTCGTCAACGCCTAAATCCGCCACGGCTTGCGCAGCACGAGGGTCGCCCACGCGCCCTCGCGCAGCGTGGCCTCCAGCACCAGCCCCTGGCCGCGATGGGCGGCGAGCACCCAGCGCGCCTGGGTTGCGAGCAGCCCGGCCAGGATGGCGGTGCCGCCCGGCGCGAGGTTGGCGGCGAGGTCGCCGGCCATCCGGCAGAGCGGCCGGGCCAGGATATTCGCGAAAACCAGATCGTAGGGCCCGTGCGCGGCAATCGCCGGCGCGCGCCACCCGTCCGCGCGCAGGAAGCGCACGGCGGTGCCCAGCCCGTTGAGCCGCGCGTTCTCCGCCGCCGTGCGCACGGACCACGGCTCGATATCCGTGCCCAGCACCCGCCGGCGCAACAGCTTGGCCGCCGCCATCGCCAGGATGCCCGTGCCGGTGCCGAGGTCGAGGATACGGCGCGGCCGGCGGTAGGCGACGCGTTCCAGCGCGCGCAGGCAGCCGCGCGTCGATCCGTGCTCGCCGGAGCCGAACGCCACCGCCGCGTCCAGCACCAGCGCCAGCCGGCCCGGCGTGGGCGCGTCCGTCAGATGCGTGCCGCGCACGGCGAAGCGGCGGCCGATCCGCTGCTCGGGAAACGCCGCGTAGGTGCGGGCCAGCCAGCCGCCGGCCGGGGTCTCCTGGCGCGCCAGCGTGGCGGTGAAGCCGGTGGCGAGTGCCGCGATGGCCAGGCCCGTGGCCAGTTCCTCCTCCGCCGCGCCCTGGTCCTTCACCCCCTCCACCTGCCACAGCCCGGTGTCGTCGTCCTTGAAGAAGCCGACCGTGCCGCAGGCGGCGAGGAAGGCGGCCTCGTACGCCTCCAGCGCATCCTCCGGCACGATCACGCTGACGGTCTCCAGCGCGGTCGCATGGCGCATCGTGCTCATGCCCGCTCCACGAAGCGATCCAGCACGCGCTTGTCCCCGGCCTTCTCGAAGGCGATGTCGAGCTTGTCGTCGTCCACGGCGGTGACGGTGCCATAGCCGAATTTCTGGTGGAACACCCGGCTGCCGACGGGAATGGCGTCGGTCCGCGCCGGGCGCGCCGGCTGCTCCCACGCCTCGATCACCCGCGGCCGGCGGGCGGCGACGGGGAAGGCGGAGGAGAACACCGGGGGTGCGGCCCCCAAGCGCGCGCCCGGCCGGCAGGCCGCACCCACCAGGGGGATCTGCTCGCCGGGCAGTTCCTCGATGAAGCGGCTGGGGATGCTGCTCTGCCAGTTGGCGTAGATGCGCCGGTTGGCGGCGTGGCTGACGATGGCGCGCACCCGCGCCCGCGTCAGGCCGACATAGGCCAGCCGCCGCTCCTCCTCCAGCCCCTTGGCGCCGTTCTCGTCCATGGTGCGCTGGCTGGGGAACAGCCCCTCCTCCCAGCCCGGCAGGAACACCGTGTCGAATTCCAGCCCCTTGGCGGCGTGCAGGGTCATCAGGCTCACGCGCTGCTCGGTCGCGGTCTGCTCGTTCTCCATCACCAGCGCGACGTGATCGAGGAAGCCCCCCAGCGTCTCGAAATCGGCCAGCGCGCGGACGAATTCCTTCAGATTTTCCAGCCGCCCCGGCGCCTCCGGCGACTTGTCCTGCTGCCACATCTCCGTGTAGCCGCTCTCGTCCAGCAGGGTGGCGAGGGTCACCACATGGCCCTCGCGGCCGATCTGCTCGCGCCAGCGGACGAAACCCGCCAGCAGCTCGCGGATCGCCTCGCGCGGCTTGCCGCGCAGCCCGCCCTCCTCGATCAGCCGCGCCGCCGCCACGGTCAGCGGCACCTGCTCCGCCCGCGCCCGCTCGTGCATCGACCTGAGCGCCTGCTCGCCCACGCCGCGGCGCGGCACGTTGACGATGCGCTCGAAGGCGAGGTCGTCGGCCGGCTGGTGCAGCACGCGGGCATAGGCGATGGCGTCGCGGATTTCCGCCCGCTCGTAGAAGCGCAGGCCGCCGACCACGCGATAGGGGATGGCGAGCGTGATCATCCGCTCCTCGAAGGCGCGGGTCTGGGCGCCGGTGCGCACCAGCACGGCCATCTGATCCAGCGGATGCCCGTCGCGGCGCAGCGCCTCGATGCGCTCGCCCACCATGCGGGCCTCCTCGTCCGAATCCCACAGCGCCACCACGCTGACCTGCTCGCCCTGCGCCTCCTTGCGGCCCGGGCGCAGCGTCTTGCCCAGCCGCCCCTCGTTATGCGCGATCAGCCCGGCGGCGGCGGCCAGGATGGGGGCGGTGGACCGGTAGTTGGCCTCCAGCCGGATGATGCGCGCGCCGGGGAAATCGCGCTCGAAGCGCAGGATGTTCTCGATCTCCGCCCCCCGCCACGAATAGATCGACTGGTCGTCGTCGCCCACGCAGCAGATGTTCTTGTGGCCCTGGGCGAGCAGGCGCAGCCACAGATACTGCACCGTGTTGGTGTCCTGATACTCATCGACCAGGATGTATCGGAAGCGGCGGTGATACTCGGCCAGCACGTCGTCATGGGTACGCAGGATCTCGGTGGTCAGCAGCAGCAGGTCGCCGAAATCCACCGCGTTCAGCGCGGTCAGCCGCGCCTGGTACGCGGCGTACAGGTCGCGCGCCGCGCCATTGGCGAAGTCGCTGTCCTCCGTCGGGCCGATGCGCGCCGGCGTCAGGCCGCGATCCTTCCAGCGCTGGATGATGCCCATCAGCGCCGGGGGCGCGAAGCGCTTGGTGTCCAGCCGCGCCGCCTCCATGACCTGCTTCAGCACGCGCAGCTGGTCGTCGGCGTCGAGGATGTTGAAGCTGCTGGTCAGCCCCACCAGCGTCGCATGGCGGCGCAGCATGCGCGCGCACAGCGCATGGAAGGTGCCGAGCCACAACCCCTCCGCCGGCTCGCCCAGCATCGCCGCCACCCGCTCGCGCATCTCCCGCGCCGCGCGGTTGGTGAAGGTCACGGCCAGCACCTGGCTGGGGAAGGCGCGACGGGTCAGCAGGATATGGGCGAAGCGGGTGGTCAGCACCCGCGTCTTGCCGGTGCCGGCGCCGGCCAGCACCAACAGCGGACCGTCGAGCGTCTCCACCGCCGCGCGCTGCTCGGGGTTCAGGCGGGCGAGATACTCGGCTATGGGAGGCGGATTCGCGGGCGACGGAAGGGTCATGGGGCGGATATAGAACGCATGACGAACCCGTCCAACCTCCTGCCGCTGCGATTCTTCGCCGCCTCCGCCGCGCGCGGGCCGGCGCTGCTCGGCGTGGGGGTGTTCGCCGGGCTGCTGATCCCGCCCCTGGCCCACGCCATGCGCTGGTTCATCACGCCCAACGTGGTGATGCTGATGACGCTGGTGCTGCTGCGCGTCGATCTCGCCGCGGCGCTCGGGCACCTGCGCCGGCCCGGCCGGGTGGCCGCCGTGGTCGCCTTCCTGATGCTGGCCTGCCCGGTGATCGCCTGGGCCGCCATCCGCCCGCTGCAGCTGGACGCGGGGATCGCGGCGGGGGTGGTGATCTTCGCCACCGGCTGCGCCGCCACCTCCGGCGCCGCCTTCGCCCGGCTGGTGGGGCTGGACGCCGAACTCACCCTGATCGCCACCCTGGCCACCACCCTGCTGGTGCCCCTGACCGGCCCGCCCATCGCCCACGCCCTGGTCGGCGTGGACCTGTCCATCGGCGTCGGCGCCTTCATGGGCCGGCTGCTGCTGGTGGTGGGGATGCCGCTGCTGCTCTCCCTGCTGCTGCGCCGCCTGCTGGGCCGCGCCCTGCTGTCGGAAATCGGCCCGGCCGTTGACGGCGCCGTGGTGTGGCTGGTGGTGCTCTACGGCTTCGGCGTGATGGACGGGCTGGCCGAACGCCTGCTGCGCGACCCCGCCTGGGTCGCCCAAGCCGCCGCCAGCGCCTTCATCGCCGCCTTCGGGCTGAATCTGCTCACCGCCCTCGCCCTCGGCGGCTTCGGCTGGAAAATCGCCGCCGCCGCCGGCCTGATGAGCGGCAACCGCAACATGGCCCTCTACCTCGCCGTGCTGCCCACCACCGCCGACCCACGCCTCAGCCTGTTCTTCGCCCTGTGCCAGTTCCCGCTGTTTCTCAGCCCATTCTTGTTGCGGCCGGTATATCGGTTGGTGGGGAAGTAAGGAAGGAAGTGCTTCTTTCTTGAAAGAAAGAAGCAAAGAACTTTTTATCGTTTGGCTGCGCCGTGGCTTGTTCTTCCATACCCCCCATTTCGTCTTGGCCGGGCTTGTCCCTTCGTGATGCACACATCGTGTGCATGATGAGGAT
>CAMFLK010000140.1 GCA_945957135.1 uncultured Rhodospirillales bacterium | reverse complement strand
CACGGCCTCCGCGATCTCCTCCGGCCGCCCCATCCGGGCGAGCGGGATGGTGGCGGCGGTGGCGGCGAGCTGGGCCTCGGTGTTCCCGCAGCGGGGCTGGGCGGTGTCGGTCAGGCCGGGGGCGACGGCGTTGACGCGGATGCCGTGCGGCGCGAGTTCCAGCGCCATGCTGCGGGTAAGGCCGACCAGCCCGCTCTTGGTCGCGCTGTAATGGGCGCCGCGCACGGCCCCGCGCATGGCGGAGGACGAGAGGTTGACGATGGCCCCGCCATGCCCGGCGGCGATCATCGCGCGGGCGGCGGCCTGGGCGCAGAAGGCGGCGCCCTTGAGGTTTACGCCGTGCACCGCGTCCCACACCGCCTCGGTCATGTCGAGGAAGGCGGCGCGGGGGAAGATGCCGGCATTGTTCACGAGGATGTCGAGCCGGCCGAAGCGCGCGGCGACGGCTTGCACCATGCGCGCGCCGGCGGCGATGTCGGCGATGTCGGCCTGGAACAGCGCGGCGTCGCGGCCGGCGTCGCGCACCAGGGCGGCGGTGGCGGCGGCGTCGGCCTCGCTGTCGAGCCAGTTGATCGCGATGGCGGCCCCCTCGCGGGCGAGCGCGGCGGCCACGGCGCGGCCGATGCCCTGCTGCGCGCCGGTCACCAGCGCGACCTGGCCGTCCAGCATCATGGCGCGAGGTCCAGCGGCGCGTCGGCGGGGCCGTCGAGCAGCCGCGCGGCGAGGGCGCTCGCCTGGGCGACGCCGAGCACCGGGCCGGCATAGGCGAGGAATTTCTCCAGGATCTGGCTGCGGGTCATCGGGTTCGCGGGGTCGCCGGGCACGCTGTCCACATCCTCCTCCCATTCCCGCTCGCCGGCCCGCACGCGCAGGGTGCAGCCGCGACGGTTCGCGACAGTGCGTGCTTCATCCACTTCCAACGCCATCATCGCTTCCAGCCGCGTGACCAGCGGATCGGACAGGCTCGCCGCGCCGTAGGCGGCAGGATCGAGCCGGCCGTTGGCCAAGGCGAACGCGGCGCCGTAGCTCAGGCTGAACTGTGCCTGGATCGCGGTGGACGGCGCGCGGTTGCCGCAATAGGTCAGCGCTTCCTGGTACACGCGCAGGGTGATGGCGGTGATGGCGGCGGGGGCGGCATGGCCCGCCGCGTGCCAGCGCTGCGCCGCCAGCGCGCCGTAATGAACATGGCGCACGGCCGGGTAGGGCTTGAGATATCCGTCCAGCAACAGCCGCGTGCCTGGCCCGTGAAAGCTACCCGGCGTGGCGATGCCAAGGGCCAGGCGCATCATCTCGCCGATACTGCCGGGCGGCCCGCCGAGGCCGGCCTGGCTGGCGAGCGCGGAGGCGGCGCCATGCACGGCGCCATGGCCGGCATAGGCGTTGCGCGCGGTGGAGCCGGCGGCGATCGGCCGGTACAGGCTGAAGGGCAGGTGGCAGGCGGCGTGGTTCAGCGCGGACAGCGCCGCCTCCGGCGACGCGCCGGCCAGATGGCACGCGGCGGCGGCGGCGGCGAAGCTGCCCCAGGTTCCGTCCACATGCATGCCCGGCCGGATGCGGCAGATCATGCCGAGCCGCCCGCCGATCTCGAACCCCGCCGCCACCGCGTCGAGCAGCGCCGCGAGCGGCAGGTGGCGGGCCAGGGCCGGGCCGAGCACGGCGGGGATGGCGTGCAGGCCGGGCCGACCATGCGCCGCGGCCAACCCCTCGCAGGCCTCGTGCCAGCAGGCGGCAGCGGCGAGGCAGGCGGCGAAGCCGGCGGCGGTCAGCCCGGCCCGCGTGCCGGGAAGAACGAGCGTGCCGGGGTCGGCCTCGGCGCTCGCGCGGATCAGCGCGGCCACCTCCGGCTCCGCGGCGCCGGCGATGGCGCAGCCCAGCGTGTCCAGCAGCAACGCCCGCGCCCGCGCGTCCGCCGACGGTTCGGCGCTGGCCGGGTTCGCCCAGGCCCAGCGCAGCACCGCCAGCAGCGCGGCGTCGAGCGCATCCGCTTGGGGTTGCTCAGGGGCGAAATGCGGCATGGGCGCTGGGTTCATGTTGTCCTATCTTTAGGACATTAGCATCCTGGCTTGTCAACGCCCGGCGAGTTCACCTCCTCGGCGAAATGGCAGGCGACCATCGACTCTCCCACCTGCCGCCAGGCCGGCTCCTGTTCCCGGCACGGCGCGCGGGCCATCGGGCAGCGCGTGTGGAAGCGGCAGCCGGGCGGCGGATTGGCCGGGGAGGGGATTTCACCGGCCAGCGGCACGCGTGGCTTGGCGCGCTGGGCGGCGGGGTCCGGCTCCGGCACCGCGAGCAGCAGGGCGCGCGTGTAGGGATGGCGGGGGGCGGCGAACAGCGCGTCGCGCGGCGCGAGTTCGGCGAGGCGGCCGAGATACATCACCGCCACCCGGTCGCAGACATGGCGCACCACCGCGAGGTCGTGCGAGACGAACAGCGTGGCCATGCCCAGCCCGCGTTGAAGCTCGACCAGCAGGTTCAGGATCTGCGCCCGCACGCTCACATCCAGCGCGCTCACCGGCTCGTCGCACACCAGCAGCGCCGGGCGCAGGGCCAGCGCGCGGGCGATGACGATGCGCTGGCGCTGCCCACCGCTGAATTGGTGCGGGTAGCGCGTGGCATGTTCGGGCCGCAGCCCGACTTCCGCCAGCAGCCCCGCAACCCGGTCGCGCAGCGCCTGCCCGCGCGCCAGGCCCCGCACCAGCAGCGGCTCGCCCACCGCGGCGCCGATGGTCATGCGCGGGTCGAGCGAGGTGGCCGGGTCCTGGAACACCATCTGCATGCGCGCCCGTGCCTGGCGCAGCGTGCGCCGATCCGCGCCGACGATCTCCACGCCATCGACCACCACGGAGCCGCGCGTCGGCGCCTGCAACCCCACCACGGATTTCGACACGGTCGATTTCCCGCAGCCGGACTCCCCCACCAGCCCCAGCGTCTCGCCGGGCGCGATGGTGAAGGACACGCCGTCCACCGCCCGCACCGGCGGGCCATGCCGCACCGGATAGTGCACGGCGAGGTCGGCCACGGTGAGGGCGGCGGTCATCGCACCCGCTCCGCGTGCCAGCAGGCGGAGAGCTGATCGGCGCCCATCTCGCGCAGCGGTGGCGGCTCCTGCCGGCAGCGATCGGTGACGAGCGGGCAGCGATCGGCGAAGCGGCAGGCCGCGGAGAAGGCGCTGGGCAGCGGCACCTGGCCGGGGATCACCGCGAGAGCAGCTTTCGGTGCATCGCCGAGCCGCGGCAGGGCGGCGAGCAGCAGGGCGGTATAGGGGTGGCGCGGGGCGGCGAAGATGCGCGCCACCGGTCCGGTCTCGGCGATCCGCCCGGCATACATCACCGCCACCCGGTCGGCGATGTCGGCCACCACGCCCATGTCGTGGGTGATCAGCACGATCGCCGTGCCCCGTTCGGCGGCCAGCCGGCGCAGCAGGTCGAGAATCTGCGCCTGGATCGTCACGTCCAACGCCGTGGTGGGTTCGTCGGCCAGCAGCACGGCGGGGCGGGCGATCAGGGCGGTGGCGATCATCACCCGCTGCGCCATGCCGCCCGACAGCTCGAACGGATATTGCCGGATGCGCCGCGCGGGATCGCTGATGCCCACCTCGCCGAGCATGGCCAGCACCGCTTCGCGCGCGGCCGCTCCGCGCAGCCCGGTCGCCTCGGCCACCTGGGTGCCGACGGTGGAGAGCGGGTCGAGTGCGGCCAGCGGCTCCTGGAAGATCATCGACATCCGCCGCCCGCGCAGCCGGCGCATGCGCGATTCCGGCAGCGCCGCGAGGTCGTTGCCTTCCAGCAGGAGCTGGCCGCCGGTCATCGTCACCGCGCGCGGCAGCAGGCGCATCGCGGCGAAGGCGGTGATCGACTTGCCGCAGCCGGATTCGCCAACCAGCGCCAGCACCTCGCCCGCCCGCACCGCGAAGCTCACCCCGTCCACCACGCGCGCGCCGCCGATCGCCAGCGACAGGTCGCGCACGTCCAGTGCTGGTATCATCGTCCCGCCGAGCGCGGATCGAGCTGGTCGCGCATGGCGTCGCCCAGCAGGTTGATGCACAGCACCAGGGTGAACAGGCCGATGCCGGGAAACACCGTCAGCCACCAGGCGCGTTCCACATATTGCCGGCCCGCGCTCATGATCGAGCCCCAGGAGGGTGCCGGCGGCTGGATGCCCAGGCCGAGGAAGGACAGCCCCGCCTCGAACAGGATCATCAGCCCGAACTCGCTGGTGGCCACCACCATCAGCGGCCCGGCGATGTTCGGCAGCACATGGCGCAGCAGGATGCGCGCGGCGCCGGCTCCGGCCATCTCGCTCGCCTGAATATAGGGCATCGCTGCGACCTGGAGGGTGGAGGCATAGGCCACCCGCGTGTAGCGGGGCCAGCGGGTGAGGCCGAGCACCAGGATCAGGCTGAGGAAGCTCGGCCCGATCACCGCGACGGTGAGCACGGCGAGCAAGATCGCAGGTATGGACAGCATCGTGTCCACCAGCCGCATGATGATCGCGGCCGCCCAGCCCCGCACCCAGCCGGCGACCAGCCCCAGCGAAACGCCGACGACGAGCGAGACCGCCACCGACAGCATCGCCACCGCGAAGGAGGCGCGGGCGCCGCAGAGGATGCGGGCCAGCAGGTCGCGCCCGAGATCGTCGGTGCCGAGCAGGAACACGCCCTGGCGCGGATCGACGCTGCCAGGCGGCTTCAGGCGCAGCAGCAGCGATTGCCGCAGCGGATCGTGCGGCGAAATCCACGGGGCGGTGAAAGCCGCTGCCGCCATCAGCAACAAGACAGCGAGAAGCAGCAGGGTGGAAAGCGGCAGGCGCCTCACGCCTGCCCCCGAATGCGCGGATCGATCGCCGTGTAGGCGAGATCGGCGAGCAGGTTGAGGCCGATATAAGTGACCGAAACGAACAGCACCACTGCCTGCACCACCAGGAAATCGCGCGCCTGGATGGACTGCATGGCGAGTTGCCCGATGCCCGGCCAGGCGAACACCGTCTCCACGATCACCGCCCCGGCCAGCAGGTTGCCGATCTCCAGCGCGGTGACGGTAATCACCGGAATCGCCGCGTTGCGCAGCACGTGGCGCGCGACCGTGGCGCCCATCGACAGGCCGCGCGCGCGGGCGGCGTTCACGTAGTCGCGCCCGAGTTCGTCGAGCACGGAAATGCGCGTCATCCGCGCGAAGGTGGACATGGCCAGCGCGCCCAGCGCCAGCGAGGGCATGATGAGCGAGGCAAGGCTGTCGGCCCCGGAGGTGGGCAGCCAGCGCAGCGTGACGCCGAAGAACAGGATGAGCAGGATGCCTGACCAGAAGGTGGGCAGGCTCTGCCCCGCCAGCACCACCGCCGCCAGCCCGCGCTCCACCACGCCCCCGCGCCACACCGCCATGGCGATGCCCACGGGTATGCCGATCGCCAGCGCCACCAGCAGCGCGCCGGCGGCGAGTTCCAGCGTGTAGGGCAGGCGGCTGCCGAGGATCAGCGAGACCGGCAGCCGCTGCACCAGCGACTGGCCGAGATCGAGCCGCAGCAGGTCGGCGAGATAGGCGAGATATTGCAACGGCAGCGGCCGGTCGAAGCCCAGCTGGTGGCGCAGGTCCGCGATCTGCTCGGCCGTCGCGCCTTCCGGCACCAGCAGCAGGGTGGGATCGCCGGAGACGTGCATCACGAAGAAGACGATGGTGATGACGCCGAACGTGGCGATCGCCGCCTGGATCAGGCGGGAGACGATGTGGCGCATGCGCGGGGCGCGGCTACTCCGCCCATTTCATGTCGAACACGAACATCGCCTCGTTCGCCGTCGGCTGCCATTTCAATTGCGGGCGCGCGCCATAGATCGCCACGTCCTGGAACAGGCCGAGGCCCGGCACGTCGTCGTGCAGGATCTGGAACGCCTGGCGATAGAGGTCGCGCCGCTTCGCCTCGTCCAGCGTGGCGCGCGCGGAATCCACCAGCGTGTCGAAGGCCGGGTTGGCATATTTCGACCAGATCGAGCCGCTGCGGAACAGCGGGAAGATCACGCCATCGGCATCCTGACAGGCGCAGGACCAGCGGCCCTGCGACAATCCCCCCGCCTCCTCCGGCGTGCCCTGCCGGCGTTTGAGATAGGTGGGCTGGTCGAGCATCACGATCTCCACCTTCAGCCCGACATCCGCCAGCATCTGCTGCACCGCCTCGTTCAAGCGGCGGTCATAGACCGGGGAGGTGAGGAACTGCACCGTGGCCCCCTTGGCGCCGGCCTCGGCCACCAGCTTGCGCGCGGCATCGGGGTCGAACGGCCAGGCGGGCACGTCCTCGGTGTAGCCGAAATTCGCGGGCGTCAGCACCTCGCGTACCGGCCGCGCGAAGCCCTGCTGCAGGGCGCTGATCAGCGTCTCGCGATCCACCGCCATGGCGATGGCGCGGCGCACGCGCACATCCTTGGTCGGCCCCGCCGAGGGATTCACGAACAGATAGGCCACGCGTTCGGTGGGCACGGACAGCAGGGCGACGCTGCGGTCGGATTTCAGTGCCTCCGCGTCGTCCGGCGTCAGGCCGCGCACGAGGTCGGCGCGGCCGGCGCGCAGGTCGGCGATGCGGGTGGGCCCGTCCGGCACGGCGCGGAAGGTCACCGAGCGGAAGGGCGGCTTGCCCCGCCAGTAATCCGGCACCGCGTCGAGCGTGGTCGCCACGCCGCGCTGCCAGCTGCGCAGCTTGTAGGGGCCGCTGCCGATGGGTTGCAGGTTGAATTGCTGGGCGCCGGCCTTCTCCACAGTGGCTTTCGGCACGATCGACAGCTTGACCAGCTGAGCGAGCAGGGCGGGGTAGGGCGTCTTGGTCCGCAGAGTCACCTGGGCGGGGCCGGTGATCTCGGCGCTGGCGATCTGGTCGAACTGGCTCAGCTGCGGGCTTTTGAAGGCGGGGTCGGTGATGCGGCGGATGGAGAACACCACATCCTCCGGCGTCAGCTTCGAACCGTCGTGAAAGACGATGTCGTCGCGGATGGTGAAGATGACATGGGTATCGTCCTCGTAGCGCCAGGCGGTGGCCACCTGCGGCACGATCTTGCCCTGCGCGTCGCGGGTGACGAGGTTGTCGAAGATGTTGCGATAAATCGAGTAGCTGTCGGTGTCCCACTGGATCTGCGGGTCGAGCGTCGCCGCGTCGCCGCCCAGGTCGATGGTGAGGTCCTGCTTCTGCGCGAGTGCCGGCGCCGCCTGCATCGCGGCCAGGAAGGCGAGAAGGACGGGCCATCGGCGCATGCGGCATCTCCGGTTTCACGGCGGAACCGCGATCCTGCGACGAACCTGCTGCGGCGCGCAACATCTGGCGGGATCGCGCATGGAACCCTATCGTGCCCGCTCCTTTTGCAGCCGGGAGATTTTGCGATGCGCTCCATCCTTGCCGCCGCGGCGCTGGCCGTCCTGCTTGTTCCCGCTTCCGTTCGCGCCGACCAGGGCAATTTCATCGTCGATCTGCCGACCGACCCGGCCTCGCTGGACCCGCATCTGCAATGGGATCCCGACAGCTACACGGTGTATCGCAACGTCTTCGACAACCTCGTCACCCGCGACGCGCAGGGCAAGATCGTGCCGCAGGTGGCCACCGCCTGGCGCTACGAGGACGATACCCATGTCATCTTCACCATCCGCGACGACATCGTCTTTCACGACGGTTCGAAGCTGACGCCGGAGGATGTGGTGTTCTCCATCCGCCGTATCACCGACCCCGCCTTCAAAAGCCCGCAGCTGAGCCAGTTCGATCAAATGACCCAGGCGGAGGTGGTCGGCCCCAGAGAGGTGCGGATCACCACCCGCACCGCCTATCCCGTGCTGCTGGCGCAGCTGACCAAGCTGTCGATCGTGCCCAAGGCGGCAGTGGAGCGGCTGGGCGACAGGTTCAACCAGCAGCCGATGGGCAGCGGCCCCTACAAATTCGTCTCGCGCACCCAGGGGGTGAGCGTGATCCTGGAGGCGAACGGCGCCTACTGGCGCGGCAAGCCGCCCTTCGCGCGGGTGGAGATGCATCCGGTTCCCGACGAGACCACCTGCATCGCCGACGTGCGCACCGGGCGCGCGGACATCACCCGCATCCTCTCCACCGACAATGCCGACCAGCTGCGCAACGATGCCGCGATGAACGTGCTGTGGACGCCCACCGAGCGCGTCACCATGGTGGCGCTGAACGCGCTGGACGGGCCGGGCAAGGACCGGCGGGTGCGTGAGGCCGTCGCCAACGCCGTCGATCGCGACACGATCATCGCCGCCCTGCTGAAAGGCTACGCGCGCGCGGTGAACGAGCCGCTGACGCCGGCGAGCTTCGGCTTCGACGACGGCATCAAGCCCTTTCCGTACGATCCCGACCGGGCCCGGGCGCTGCTGAAGGAAGCCGGCATCGCGCCGGGCACCGCCGTGCAGTTCCTCACCTCGCCGGTGTTCGACCAGCGCGTGGTGCAGGCGCTGCAGCAGATGATGACCGATGTCGGCCTCAAGGCGGAGCTGAAGACGGTCGATCTCGCCACCTATCTCAAGCTGCGCCAGGGGCGGCCGGACGAGGCCGGCGACGTCTCCTATTTCCGCTGGTCATGCGGCTGCCAGGACGCCGATGGCACGCTGTTCCCGTTGTTCCATTCCTCCTCCGCCTGGGCGAAATACCGCAACCCGGCCGTGGACAAGGCGCTGGAGACCGGGCGCAACACGCTGGACGACGGCAAGCGCCGCGCCGCCTATCACGAGGCGCTGACCGCGATCCGTGACGACGTGGCGGTGGTGCCGCTGTTCCAGGACGCGGTGATGTATGTCGCGCGCAAGCCGGTGCGCTTTCAGCCCACGGCCAGCGAAAGCTTCTTCCTGTTCGATATGGGCTGGAAGCCCTGAGGGTTCGTCATGTCTGGAGAATGGTGACGTAGGGCGCGGCGGCGAGGGAGGGCGGAAGGCCGGGGCTGAGCACGCAGCTCTCCGCCGTCGCGGCGGAGACGTAGAATTGCAGGTGGTAGCGTGAGTCCGTGTAGTCGGCCGGGATGTCCGCGACCGCGTGGCCGGCTTCCACGCGCATCGGCGCCGACCGCCAGCGTTCCGCCTGGTTGACGTGCCGGTAATGCAACACGTGCTCCAGCCCTTCGATGACCGGCTGGCGGATGGTGACCGAACTGCCCCGGCGGAAATGGGCCGGGGCCTCGGGCGCGACTGACGCGCAGCGCACGGGCTGGCGGTTGTGCAGCGCATTGAGCACTCGCGCCGCCGCATCCTTCTCCAGCGGCGGGGTCTCACCCTCGCGGAAGCGGAAGGCGAGGGCATCGCGCAATTCCCGCTCCACGTCGCCGTCGCGCTGCTGCCAACTGCCGCGCAGATGCGGGCCGGGGCCGAAGGTGATGTCGGCGGGATAGACATCCTCGCCGAGCTTGGCGGCGACGCGCCAGGCATCGCGGCCCTGGCGCAGGCAGGCGATCATCCGCGCGCGCGCCTCCGGCTGATGGGCCAGCAGATAGAGTTCGGCCCAGCAGGACGCACGGAATTTCGCGGCGAAGAACCGGCCGAGCGCGGCGACGATGGTGGTGTCGATCAGCAATCCGCGCACCGCGGCGCGCGCCGAATCCGGTTTGGACTTGGCCTGCGCGATGGCGATTTCGGCCTGTTCGGCACTGCATTCCATCCAGTCCGCGATATCGAAGGGCGTGTAGCGGCGCGTCGCGTTCCCGCCGATCAGGTCGGCGACGTATTCCCGGGCATTGGCGAAGATCTGGGAATCGAAGGTGGGCACGTTGCCGAAGCGGATCGGGCCATCCATGTCGTCGCCGAAGGGGCGGTGGCGGTTGTCGCCCAGAACGGCGATGTTTGTGTAGATCTCCGGCCAGTAATTGTTGTTGGCGATGGACGGGGCGTGGGTCTGCGTCATCAACGGCAGGATTTTGCTGGCGGCGGCCATGGCGCATTCCACCGGGCCGGCCGCGTCGCCGCAGCGCGCGCGCAGATGGCGCTGCCAGCTTTCCGGCGCGGCGTCCGGCGAGAAGCTGAGACGCCCGAACAGCCGGTATTGCAGCAGGTATTTCTCCCAGTCGTAGCCCGTGGCGAGGTCCATGTCGCGAAACCCCATGCGCCCGCCGCGGATACCGGTTCCCTGGCGGCCCTTGAAGGTCAGCGGCTCCATCCATTCGATGCCGTCCGCACCGGCGAAGCTGCCGCTCCGTCCATAGGCGGCGGCGAGCGCCGGGTCGCCCCAGGCGAGCAGCCGTTGCGTGCCCGGCCAGACGCGGAACACCACATTCCAGTTCTTGTCGGCCGGCAGCATGTCGCCATAGCTCTGCCGCATAAAACGGCGCGAGCCGACGCTGAGCTTCTCGCGATTGGTCATCGCCTCGGCCGGCGGGTATTCGCGTTCGCGGATGGCGGAGGGGTGGTAGGGAAGTCCCATGTGCTCGGCGAGATATTTGGGCGACACGCCGACGGGCATGCCGCTCTCCAGCCCGACATTCAGCGTGGTTTCGTCCAACCCCTTGGCGTGCATGTCGATCAGGATCTGCCGGCCGGCGCTGCGCACGCCGGCGAATACCAGGCGCCAGAAATCGTAGTCGCCCTCGGAGATCCCGCCTTCCACATGAATGCGGAAGGTCAGGCCGGTGATTTCCGGCACCTCCTTCAGCAGCATGGCCACGGCGTCGCGGCAATAGGGGCCGAGCATCCCGTCGGTCACGCCGCGCACGGTGTAGTTGGTGCCGGGCGAGGTCTCGAAATCATAGCGCTGGGTCCACAGGGCCAGCTGGAAATCGAGCCCCCGCCGCGCTGCCTCCCGTCCGATCAGGCGGAGCATGTCGAGATTGCGCGCGCGCTCGGCGTCGGGCAGTTCGGCGACGCGCACCTCGTAGC
>CAMFLK010000139.1 GCA_945957135.1 uncultured Rhodospirillales bacterium | reverse complement strand
CGCGCGGCGTGTGGGTGACCGCCTTCGAATCCGACCCCGAACTGGCCGCCCGCGCCGCGCGGCGCATCCAGCGCGCGGGCGTGGCGCTGGCCAAGCGCGCCACGGCGCAGCGCTGGGACCGCGCCGCCCCGTGGTTCGGCCGGCAGTGTTTCGACCATGCCCTGGCCTTCGACGCGGTGCGCGACGGCCCCCCTGCCCCGGTGCTGACGGCCATCGCCACCGCGCTGCGGCCGGGTGGGCGGATGGTGCTGGTGGAGATCGTCGCCGATTCGCCGCCGGAGGGGGATGCCGACCTCGCCCTGTGGTGCCGGCTGGAAGGCCGGCCCGCCCATCTGCCGACCGAGGCGGAGGTGACCGAGGCGCTGGAGGCGCTGGGCTTCCGCGCCCGGGTGGAGGACATTTCCGCCCGCCACATCCAGCTCGCCTGCGCCGGCTGGACGCGGCTGGCGCGCGGCGTCGCCGCCTTCGGCCCCACGCCCGGCCACCAGGCCGCCCTGCGCACGGAGGCCGAGCTGTGGGCCTGCCAGATGCGGCTGATGCGCCATGGCACGGTGCGGCTGGTGCGCTGGACCGCGGCGCCGACCTGATCGCGATGCTCGGGCGAAGGAGCCCCGCGCCCCAAACGCTTGACATCGCGCGCCCCGCCCTCTACCTCCGCGCCTCCATTGCGCCGCGTCCGCGCGGCAGATCGAGATCAAGGCGTACGACGATGAAGATCCGCAACAGCCTCAAATCGGCCAAGGCCCGCGACAAGAACTGCCGCGTCGTGCGCCGCCATGGCCGCGTCTATGTGATCAACAAGAAGAACCCGCGCATGAAGGCCCGCCAGGGCTGAGCTTGCCGCGTTCGCCGCGCTGAACCCGCCCCGGGGCCCCGCTCCGGGGCTTTCCGCGTCTTGCCCCTCCCCCGCTTCCGTCGCACATAGACTTGGCGCAAATAGACTTGGCGCAAATAGACCGGCCAGATCGACGGGGAGGAGAAGATGATCGTCCAGCCCGCGCCCAAGCGCGACATCCTCGCCCGCCGCGACGCCATCGTCGCCGGGCTGCGCGAGCTGCTGCCGCAATCCGGCGTGATCGCCGAACCCTTGCGCATGAAGCCCTACGAGACCGACGGGCTGCCCGCCTACCGCCAGATGCCGCTGGTCGTGGTGCTGCCGGAAACCACCGAGCAGGTCGCCGCGGTGATGCGCTTCTGCCACCGCGAGGGGGTTCGCGTCATTCCCCGCGGCGCGGGCACCTCGCTGTCCGGCGGCGCGCTGCCGATGGAGGACGCGGTGGTGATGGGCATGATGCGCATGAACGCCATCCTGGACATCGACTACGCCGACCGCTGCGCCGTGGTGCAGGCCGGCGTGACGAATATCGGCATCACCAACGCCGTCGCCGCCCAGGGCTTCTTCTACGCGCCGGACCCCTCCAGCCAGCTCGCCTGCATGATCGGCGGCAATGTCGGCATGAACTCCGGCGGCGCCCATTGCCTGCGCTACGGCGTGACCGCCAACAATCTGCTGGGCCTGCGGGTGGTGACGGTGGAGGGCGAGATCATCGATATCGGCGGCGCGCATCTCGACGCCGCCGGCTATGACTGGCTCGGCCTGCTCACCGGCAGCGAGGGCCAGCTCGCGGTAGTGACGGAGGTGACCGTGCGCATCCTGCGCGGGCCGGAGGGCGCGCGCGCCATGCTCGCCGCCTTCCGCGCCAACGAGGTGGCCGGGGCCTGCGTCGATTCCATCATCTCCTCCGGCATCATTCCCGTGGCGCTGGAATTCATGGACCGGCCGGCCATCCATGCCTGCGAGGATTTCGCCCATGCCGGCTACCCGCTCGATGCCGAGGCGCTGCTGATCATCGAGGTGGAGGGCAGCGTGGCGGAGCAGGATGCGCTGCTGGAGCGCATCCGCGAAATCTGCCTGCGCCACGACCCGATCAGCCTCAAGGTCTCGCAATCCGCCGAGGAATCGGCGGCGATCTGGAAGGGCCGCAAGGGCGCGTTCGGCGCGGTGGGGCGGATCAGCCCGGACTATCTGTGCATGGACGGCACCATCCCCACCTCCCGCCTGCCGGAGGTGCTGCGCCGCATCGGCGAGATGAGCACCGCCTACGGGCTGGGCGTGGCCAACATCTTCCACGCCGGCGACGGCAACCTGCACCCGCTGATCATGTTCGACGCCAACGACCCCGCCAGCCTGCGCAAGGCGGAGAATTTCGGCGCGGACATCCTGCGCCTGTGCGTGGAGGTGGGCGGCTGCCTGACCGGGGAGCATGGGGTGGGGGTGGAGAAGCGCGACCTGATGGGCGTGCAGTTCACCGAGACCGAGCTGAACCAGCAGCGCCGCATCAAATCCGCCTTCGATCCCGGCTGGCTGCTCAACCCCAGCAAGGTGCTGCCCCTGCTGCCCGAGGCCGCGTGACCGTCCTGGCCCCCGCCGACGAGGCCGGCATCCTCGCCGCCATCGCCGCGGCCAACGAGGCCGGCGAGCCCCTGCGCATCGCCGGGCGGGACAGCAAGGCCGGCCTGCTGCGGCCGGTGCAGGCGGCGCGCATGCTGTCGGCCGCGGGGCTGGACGGCATCACCCTCTATTCACCCAACGAGCTGATCCTGTCGGCCCAGGCCGGCACGCAAGTGGCGGCGCTGGTGGCGGAAACGGCCGCCAAAGGCCAGCACATCATCGCCGAACCACCTGATTTTTCGGCTTTGTTCGGGGTGGAGACGGCACCCTCGATCGGCGGCGTGGTGGCGGCCAACCTCTCCGGGCCGCGCCGCGTGGCCTGGGGGGCGATGCGCGACCATGTGATGGGCGTGCGGGCGGTGAACGGCGCCGGCGAGGTGATCCGCTCCGGCGGGCGGGTGCTGAAGAACGTGACCGGGCTCGATCTGTGCAAGCTGCTCGCCGGCAGCCACGGCACGCTGGCGGTGCTGACCGAGGTCACGCTGAAGGTGCTGCCGGCGCCGGAGCGGCGGGCGACGCTGGCGCTGCCCGGCCTGGACCCCGCCCAGGCGGTGGCGGCCCTGTCGGCGGCGCTGGGTTCGCCCTACGGCGTGTCCGCCGCCGCCCATCTGCCGGCGCCGATGGCGGCACGGGTGCCCGCGCTGGCCTGGATGAACCGGGCGGTGACGCTGGCGCGCATCGAGGATTTCGCCGCCTCCGTCGCCTATCGCAGCGAAAAGCTGAGGGGCGAGCTGGCGCATGTCGCCATGGCCGAATTGCTGGACGACGGGGCCAGCCAGTCGGTCTGGGCCGCCGTGCGCGACGCGCTGCCGATCGCCCCCGAACCCGGCGCGGTGTGGCGCGTCTCCGTGCGGCCTTCCTGCGGCCCGGGCGTGGCGGCCGCGCTGGAGGCGGCGTTCGGCGCCGCATGGTTCATGGATTGGGGCGGCGGGCTGGTGTGGATCGCCGGGCCGGCCACCGAGGCGGCGCACCACGCGGTGGCCGAGGCGGCGCGGGCGGCCGGCGGCACCTGGATGCTGCTGCGCGCCCCGGAGCCGCTGCGCGCCTCCGTCGCGGTGATCCCGCCCGAGCCGGCGTCGCTCGCCCGCATCCGCGCCCGCGTGAAGGCGGCCTTCGATCCGCGCGGCATTCTCAACCCCGGCCGCATGTACGCGGGGAGCTGATGCAGACAAATTTCACCGCCGAGCAGCTGCGCGACCCGGACACCGCGACCTCCAACAAGGTGCTGCGCACCTGCGTGCATTGCGGCATGTGCACCGCCACCTGCCCCACCTTCGTGCTGCTGGGCGACGAGCTGGATTCGCCGCGCGGGCGCATCTACCTCATCAAGGACATGCTGGAATCCGGCCGCCCGGCGACGGAGGAGGTGGTGCGGCATGTCGATCGCTGCCTCTCCTGCCTGTCCTGCATGACCACCTGCCCTTCCGGCGTGAACTACATGCACCTGGTGGATCACGCCCGCGCCTATATCGAGTCCACCTATCGCCGGCCGTGGCATGAGCGGGCGTTGCGGGGGATGCTGGCGCGCACCCTGCCCTATCCCGGCCGTATGCGCCTCGCGCTGCTGGGGGCGGGCATCGCACGGCCCTTCGCCGGGCTTCTGCCGAAATCGAACCTCGGCTGGCGGCGGCTGCGGGCGCTGCTGAAGCTCGCCCCGCGCCGCCTGCCCACGCCGGACGCGCGCGACCGGCCGGGCGTGTTCGCCGCGGAGGGCACGCGGCGCGGCCGGGTGGCGCTGCTCGCCGGCTGCGCCCAGCGGGTGCTGGACCCCGAGATCAACGCCGCGACCATCCGCCTGCTCAACCGCCTGGGCATCGAGGTGGTGGTGCCGAAAGCGGCCGGCTGCTGCGGCGCGCTGACCCACCACATGGGCTTCGCCGAGCAGGCCCATGCCAGTGCCGAGGCCAATATCGACGCGTGGTGCGCGGAGGCCGAGGGCGACGGGCTGGACGCCATCATCGTCAATACCTCCGGCTGCGGCACGACGGTGAAGGATTACGGCCACATGTTCCGCACCGCGCCGGGCGCGCTGCGCGACCGCGCGGCCCGCGTGTCGGCGCTCGCCCTGGATATCAGCGAATACCTCACGCGCATCGGCTACGCGCCGACCCGCGCGGCGCCCGGCCTGACCGTGGCCTATCACAGCGCGTGCAGCCTGCAGCACGGCCAGCGCGTCACCAACGAGCCGAAGGCGCTGCTGCGCAAAGCGGGTTTCACGGTGGTGGAGCCGGCCGAGCCGCATCTGTGCTGCGGCTCGGCCGGCACCTACAACATGATGCAGCCGGACATCGCCGAGCGGCTGCGCGCGCGCAAGCTGGCGAATCTGCAAGCCACGCGGCCGGATTTGATCGCCGCCGGCAATATCGGCTGCATCACCCAGCTCTCCGGCGACGGGGTGCCGGTGGTGCACAGCATCCAGCTGCTCGACTGGATGGCCGGCGGGCCGCTGCCGCCGGGGATTCACGCCAACCACCATGCGGAATGACGGTTGGCCATGATCGGACCTGCCTTTTCCGAAGCGTGGCGCCGTGCTCGGTGCCGTCAAGGGACGCTTCGCTCAAGCCCTTGACGACCCCTGCGCGCGACGCCTTTCAGCTGGAAGGCCGGGGCAAGAAAGCGACCGCTTCAGCCGAACAAGAAAGCTGGAAAAGGCTCACTTCCCCTCATTCTTCGCATGTCCCGCAGGCTTTGCCTGCGTGGCGCTCGCTTCGTTTCGCCGGGTGCTGTCAAGGCTCTTGAGCGAAGCGTGCCTTGACAGCGCCCGGTGAAACGCAAGCACAATCAAACAAGCGAAGGAGCTCGCCCGGCGTTCAGCCGCCCACCAGCGGACACTTGCCGTCGGCGAGCGGCCGGAACGCCTGATCGGCCGGCACGGTGGCGAGGTAGGTGAACATGTCCCACTCGCCCTTCGACTGCGCCGGCGTCTTGGTCTGGAACAGATAGACCGGGTGCAGCTTGCGCCCGTCGGCGCGGATCACGCCCTGGCCGAACAGCACGTCATCGGTGGGCATGCGCTTCATCTGCGCCACCACCGCCCGCCCGTCCGCGGCACTGCCCAGCGCCTGCACCGCCTTCAGATAGTGCAGCACGGAGGCATAGACGCCGGCCTGCATGTCGTTGGGCATGATGTGGCGCGGGTGCTTCTCGGCGAAGCGCTTGGCGAAGGCGCGGCTCGCGTCGTTGTAGTCCCAATAGAACGGGGTCACCGCCAGCACGCCGGCGGAATCCTTCAGCCCGGTGCCCTGGATGACGTTGATGTTCACGATGGGGCCGACCACCGTCATCTTGTCGGTCAGGCCGAATTCATGCGCCTGCTTGATCGCCGTGGTGGTGTCGCCGCCGGCATTGGCGAGCGCCAGCACATCCGCGCCGCTCGCCTGGGCCTGCAGCAGATAGGCCGAGAAATCGTTGGTACCCAGGGGATGACGCACGGAGCCGACCACCGTGCCGCCGGCGCGCTTCACCGCATTCGCCGTCTGGGTCTCGAGGTCGGAGCCGAAGGCGTAGTCGGCGGTGATGAAGAACCACTTCTTGCCGCCCCGCGCCGAGACGGCCTGGCCCAGCGCGTTGCCCAGCTCCCAGGTGTCGTAGGTCCAGTGCACCGTGTTGGGCGAGCAGCGCGCGCCGGTGAGCTCGGAGGAGCCGGCGCCGGAGCCGATGAACACCCGGTTCTTCTCGCGCGCGATATCCGCCACCGCGAAGGCCACGGCGGAGTTGGGCACGTCCACGATCACGTCCACCCCATCCTGGTCGAACCATTTGCGGGCGATGGTGGCGCCGATATCTGGCTTGTTCTGATGGTCGGCGAACACCACCTCGATCGGCCGCCCGGCGACCTTGCCCCCGAAATCGGCCACCGCCATCTCCGCCGCCACCACGGAGCCGACGCCCTGGTAGTCGGCATAGACGCCGGACATGTCGTTCAGCACGCCGATGCGCAGCGGCGCCTGGGCGGCCGCCGGAAGTGCCGCCAGGCATGTCGCGGCCAGCACTGCGAGAAATCCGCGTTTCCTCATGTGAACTCTCCCCTTGGTGTTTTCTTTGCGGCGTTTCGATTATGCTCGACGATCGTCATGTCCGATACGCAAACCGCCGAGCTCGATCTCGGCCCCCTGCCCGTGCTGATCGGCTACGCGCTGCGGCGGGCGCAGATGGCGGTGTTCCAGGATTTCCATGAGACGTTCAAGGAAACCGGCATCCGCACCGCGCAGTTCTCGGTGATGCACGTGCTGCACGGCAATCCCGGCGTGCGGCAGAGCCAGGTGAGCCAGGCACTCGGCATCCAGCGCGCGAATTTCGTGCCGCTGTTCGACGAGCTGGAACGAAAGGGCCTCGCCGAACGCCGCGCCGTGGCGGGCGACCGCCGGGCCAAGGGCCTGTTCCTGACCGAGCAAGGATCGGCGCTGATGGAACGGCTGGCGGCAATGCAGGCGGGGCATGAGCGACGGCTGGTGGCGCGGCTGGGCGGCGCGGGCGCGAAGCACACGCTGATCGGGCTGCTGCACCGCCTCGCCGATCCCGGTTTCGATCATGCCTGAAACGCCGCGATCACCTCGTCGGGGATGGCGTATCCCTTGATCCGGCCGGGATTGTCCGGGTCGCGCCCGGCCCAGACCCGCTTCTCCCAGCCCTCGGCGCCGAGCACCTCGCCCTTCATCAGCCGGTGATGCACCTCGAAGCTGGCACGGCCGAAGCGTTCGATGCGGCTCTCGATGATCACCTCGTCGCCGAAGGTGCTGGGCACGTGGAATTTCGCGCGCGTGTCCACCATGGGAATGCCGACGATGCCGTATTTCGCGATCATCGCCGCCTTGCCCATGCCCAGCGCGGCGGCCAGCAGGCTGGCGGTGGACCAGTCGAACATCGCGAAATAGCGCGGATAGAACACGATCCCCGCCGCGTCGCAGTCGCCCCATTCGATGGTGACGGCGCGGCGGTTGACGAAGCTCATTTCGGCGCCATGCGCAGCGCGCCGTCGAGCCGGATGGTCTCGCCGTTCAGCATGCGGTTGCCGAGGATGTGCAGCACCAGCGCGGCATATTCCGCCGGCTGGCCGAGCCGCTGGGGAAAGGGCACGGAATCGCCAAGGCTTTTCTGCACCTCCTCCGGCAGCCCACCCATCATCGGCGTGTGGAACAGGCCCGGCGCGATGGTCATCACCCGCACGCCGAAGCGCGCCAGCTCGCGCGCGATGGGCAGGGTCATGCCCACCACCCCCGCCTTGGAGGCGGCATAGGCGGCCTGGCCAATCTGCCCGTCATAGGCGGCGACCGAGGCCGTGCCGACGATCACCCCGCGCTCGCCATCCTCCAGCGGATCGAGCCCGCTCATCTCCGCCGCGGCGAGGCGCGTCATGTTGAACGTGCCGATGAGATTGACGCGGATGACGCGGCTGTACGCATCGAGCGGCATCGGCCCCTCGCGCCCCACCACGCGCCCGGCGGTGCCGATGCCGGCGCAGTTCACCAGGATGCGCGCCGGCCCATGCGCCGCCCGCGCGGCCGCGAAGGCGGCCTCGCCCGCGGTGGGATCGGCGACGTCGCAGCCCACGCCCAACCCGCCGATGCGTGCGGCCACCGCCTGCGCGGCGGCGGTGTTGATATCCGCCACCGTCACCTTCGCCCCGCCCGCCGCCAGCGCCACGGCGGTGGCCTCGCCGAGGCCGGAGCCGCCGCCGGTGACCATCGCGGCCATGCCTTCGAGTTTCATCGTATCAAGCTCCTACCTCGGGGTTTTCGATCAGCAGGGCGATGCCCTGACCGCCGCCGATGCAGGCGGAGGCGATGCCGCGCCGCAGCCTGGCCCGCTTCAGCTCGCGCGCCAGGGTCAGTGCCAGGCGGATGCCCGTGGCGCCGAGCGGATGGCCGATGGCGATGGCGCCGCCGTTCACGTTCAGCTTCGCCTCGTCCATGCCCAGCTCGCGCGCGCAGGCCATCACCTGGGCGCCGAACGCCTCGTTGATCTCGAACCGGTCGATATCGCCGAGCGCCAGCCCGGTGCGCGCCAGCAGCGCCTGGATCGCCGGCACCGGCCCGATGCCCATCACCTCCGGCGCGCAGCCCACCGCGACGCCGGCCACCAGCCGCGCGAGTTTCGGCCTGGCACCTGCGCTTTTGCCAGAAGCCACCACCGCCGCCGCCGCGCCGTCCACCACGGCGGAGCTATTGCCGCCGGTCTGCACGCCGCCGAAGGCCGGGCGAATGCGCGCCAGCGCCTCCACCGGCGAGGGGCGGATATGCGAATCCCGCTCCACCCGCTCGATCTTGCGATCCAGCCGGATTTCGCGATCGTGCAGCCCCTCGCGGGAGAATGTCTCGCTGATCACCGGCACGATCTCGCCGGCGAGGAAACCGCTCTCCTGCGCGGCCATCGCGCGGTCGAAGCTGCGCGCGGCGAACGCGTCCACCTCGGCGCGGGTGATCTGGTAGCGCCGCGCGAGGTTCTCCGCCGTGCCGCCCATGGTCACGTCGGCGGCGGGATCGAGCAGCGCCTCCCACAGAAAATCCTTGAACTCGACTTGGCCCATGCGGAAGCCGGAGCGGCTGGTGTAGCTGGCCACGGGGTTGCGGCTCATCGATTCCGCGCCCACGCACAGCGCATGCGCCACCCCGCGATGCGTCACCGCATCCGCCGCCTGCATCAGCACCTCGATCCCCGTGCCGCACACACGCTGCACCATATGCGCGGGCGTCTCCACCGGTGCCCCGGCATAGAGGCCGATATGGCGCGGCAGCATATAGGCGTCGAAACTCGCCTGGGCCATGTTGCCGCAGATCACCGTTCCGATCGTCTCCGGCGCCACCTGCGTCTTTTCCAACGCCGCCCGCGCGGCCTTGATGCCCAGGTCGATCGGCGAGACCTGCGCCAGCGCCCCCGTGAAGTCCACGAAGGGCGTGCGCGCGCCGTCCAGCAGCCAGGCGTCGTCCCAGCCGGCGCCCACTCCGTTGGTGCTCATGGCGTGTCCTCGATGCGGATGATGTGGGGCGGCGGATCGTCGGCGTAGAGCTCGGCGAGCAGCCCGGCGCGGCGGCGCAGCACGGCGCGCTGGTTCAGGCTGCCCTTGTCCGTCACCTCGCCGGCATCGAGGTCGAGCGGCCCGTCGATCACCGCCGCGCGCAGCACGCGGTTGGAACTTCCCGTGGCCTCGCCCGCGAGCCTCGCCAGCATCCCCCGCAGATGCGCGGCCAGGGCGGGCGCATCCAGCGCGCAGGCCGGGTCGGGCACGATCAGCGCGGCGATATAGTCGCGGTCGATGCCCGCGATCACCGCGTCGCGCACATAGGGCGCGCCGCCGGCCACCAGCTTGGCGCGCAACGGCCCCACGCTCACCCAGGTGCCCGTGGCGAGCTTGAAATCCTCGCCGATCCGCCCGTCGAAGGCGAAGCCCTTTTCCGGCCGCGCGCGATCGACGAAGCGCATCGCGTCGCCCAGCCGGTAGAACCCCTCCTCGTCGAACGCCGCTGCCGTGGCCTGCGGATTTCGCCAGTAGCCCGGCGTCACGTTGGGCCCTCGCACCCGCGCTTCCAGCTTCTCCTCGCTGGGCACCAGCTTCACCTCCATCCCCGCCCCGGGCAGGCCGATCAGCCCGGCGCGGGCGCCCTCGGCTTCCGGCAGGAAGCAGTAGGGCGCCGTCTCCGTGGCGCCGAACCCGGCGAGCATCGCCACGCGCTGCCCGGTGGTGGCGACGGCGTGTTCCTCCAGCGCGTCCCACACATGCTGCGCCAGCCCCGCGCCGGCATAGAACAGCAGCTCCAGCCGGCTGAAGAAGGTGCGGCGCAGCTCGGGCTCGGCGGCCAGGTAGGTCACCAGTTCCTCGTAGCCCTTGGGCACGTTGAGGTAGAAGGTCGGCGCGATCTCGCGCAGGTTGCGGATGCTCTCGCCCATGCCCGCGGGCGTGGGCTTGCCGTCGTCGATATACAGCGTGCCGCCATTGGCGACGATCAGCCCGACATCGTGATTGCCGCCGAAGGTGTGGTTCCACGGCGTCCAGTCCACCAGCACCGGCGGTCGCTCGGCCAGGAAGGGCAGGCCCGCGCGAATCTGCATCTGGTTGGCGCAGAGCATGCGCTGGGTGTTGATCACCCCCTTGGGCAGGCCGGTGGAGCCGGAGGTGAACAGGATCTTCGCCACCGTGTCCGGTCCCACGCGCGCCGCCGGCCCGTCCGCGCCCTCCGGCGGCGTGGCCAGCAGGTCGGCGAACGCGGTGGCGGATCGGGTCGGTTCGCCATCCACGCAGACCAGCTCGACATCTTCCGGCACCACCGCGCGCATCGCCGCGCCGAAGCGGGCGCCGTCATCGGCGAACACCAGGCCGGGGGTGACGAGGTCGATGATGTGGCGCAGCTTGCCGTAGTCGCTGGAGATCAGCGAATCTGTCTCTTATACACATCTGACGCTGCCGACGAACTCTAGGGTGTAGATC
>CAMFLK010000138.1 GCA_945957135.1 uncultured Rhodospirillales bacterium | reverse complement strand
GCGGCGATCTTCGCCATCTTCACCAGCCAGGCCTGGAACATGGCGTTCAGCTTCTACCAGTCGCTGACCACCCTGCCGCCCGACCTGGAGGAGGCCACGCGCGGCTTCCGCCTCACCGCCTGGCAGCGCTTCTGGCGGCTGGAAGTGCCCTTCGCCATGCCCGGGCTGGTGTGGAACACCATGCTGTCGATGTCCGCCGGCTGGTTCTTCGTGGTGGCATCGGAGGCGATCACGCTGGGCGATGCCACCTGGAAGCTGCCGGGCATCGGCTCCTACGTGGCGCAGGCGCTGGAGCAGAAGGATCTCGGCGCGGTGGGCTGGGCGATCGGGGTGATGCTGCTGGTCATCCTGGCCTACGACCAGCTGCTGTTCCGCCCGCTGGTGGCGTGGTCGGCCAAGTTCCGTTTCGAGACCACCGCCTCGGCCACCGCCGAAGACCCATGGATGCTCGCCCTGCTGCGCCGCACCCATGTGCTCAGGGTGGCCGGCGAATGGGTGGGCGACACGCTCTCCGGCATCGGCGGGTTGCGGCTGACCCTTCCCGCCCTGCGCGCCGCCCGCGCCCGCCCGCCCAGCCGGGCGGGGGATGTGGCGTTCGGCGTGCTGGTGATCGCCGGGGTGGCCTGGGCGATGTGGCGCCTCGTCGATTACGTCGCGGGCACGCTGTCCTGGGGCGATGTCGGCGAGGCGGTGGGGCTGGGGGCGATCACCCTGCTGCGCGTGGCGGTGCTGATGGTGCTGGCCTCGCTGCTGTGGGTGCCCGTGGGGGTGTGGCTGGGGCTGCGGCCGGCCTGGGCGCGGCGGGTGCAGCCGGTGGCGCAGTTCCTCGCGGCCTTCCCGGCCAATCTGCTGTTCCCGCCCTTCGTGCTGGCGATCGTGCATTTCCACCTCAACGTCGATATCTGGCTGACGCCGCTGATGGTGCTGGGCACGCAGTGGTACATCCTGTTCAACGTCATCGCCGGCGCCGCCGCCTTTCCCGGCGATCTGCAGGAGGCGGCGCGCAATTTCCGCGTCGGCGGCTGGCTGTGGTGGCGGCGGGTGATCCTGCCGGGCGTGTTCCCCTATTTCGTCACCGGCGCCATCACCGCCTCCGGCGGGTCGTGGAACGCGGCCATCGTCGCCGAGGTGGCCTCCTGGGGCGATGCGCATCTGTCGGCGCACGGGCTCGGCGCCTATATCGCCCACGCCACCGATGCCGGGGATTTCCACCGCATCGTGCTCGGCGTGGTGGTGATGTCGCTCTACGTCGTCACCTTCAACCGCATCCTCTGGCGGCCGATGTTCGCCTATGCGAGCCGCCGCGCCTCCATGACGTAAGGAAAGCGCATGAGCCTCACCGCCCCGCTGCTGGAAGTGCGCGACTGCCGGCAGGCCTATCACAAGGACAGCAGCGCCGACCTGGTGGTGCTGGACGACGTGAACCTGACCATCCAGCAGGGCGAGATCGTCGGCCTGCTCGGCCGTTCCGGTTCCGGCAAGTCCACCCTGCTGCGCATCGTCTCCGGCCTGCTGCAGCCAACTTCGGGCGAGGTGACCTGGCGCGGGGCCAAGCTGACCGGCCCGGCGGACGGGGTGGCGATGGTGTTCCAGAGCTTTGCCCTGTTCCCCTGGCTGACGGTGCAGGAGAACGTGGAGCTGGGGCTGGAAGCCCTCGGCGTGGCCCGCGCCGAGCGCGAGAAGCGCGCGGAGGAGGCGATCGACCTGATCGGCCTCGGCGGGTTCGAGAGCGCCTATCCCAAGGAGCTGTCCGGCGGCATGCGCCAGCGCGTCGGCCTGGCCCGCGCGCTGGTGGTGCATCCCGACCTGCTGCTGATGGACGAGCCGTTCAGCGCGCTGGACGTGCTGACCGCCGAGACGCTGCGCACCGACCTCGTCGATCTGTGGTCGGAGGGCAAGCTGCCGATCAAGTCGGTGCTGATCGTGACGCACAACATCGAGGAGGCGGTGCTGCTGTGCGACCGCATCCTGGTGTTCTCCTCCAATCCCGGCCGGGTGGCGAGCGAGCTGCGCGTGCCGTTCCCGCATCCGCGCAACCGCCTCGCGCCGGATTTCCGCAAGATGGTGGACGACATCTACGCGCTGATGACGCGCCGCGCGGTGGCCGCGCCGCAGACCCAGGCGCAGAAGGCCGGCTTCGCCACCCCGCTCAGCCCGATCTCCACCAACCTGCTGTCCGGCCTGCTGGAAACCCTGGCCGCCGCGCCCTATCACGGCCGCGCCGACCTGCCGGCGCTGGCCGGAACCCTGCAGCTGGAAGCCGACGAATTGCTGCCGATGGGCGAGGTGCTGTCCCTGCTCGGCTTCGCGGAGCTGGAGGAGGGCGATCTGCGCCTGACCCCGGCCGGGCGGGCCTTCGCCGATGCGGATACCGACCCGCGCAAGGAGAGCTTCGCCCAGGCGCTGCGCGACCGCGTGCCGCTGGCCGCCGCCATCCGCCGCACGCTGGACGAGCGCCCCAACCACCGCGCGCCCGCCTTGCGCTTCCGCGACGAGCTGGAGGACCACATGTCCGCCGACTACGCGGAGCAGACGTTGCAGGCGGTGATCCAGTGGGGCCGCTACGCCGAGCTGTTCAGCTTCGACGAGGATGCCGACCAGTTCAACCTGGACGACACGGACGACGCGGACGAGACGGGCTGACAAGGCCCGGCGAAACGAAGCCAGGGCCACGCAGGCAAAGCCTGCGGGACATGCGAAGAATGAGAGGAAGTGAGCCCTTTCCGTTTCCTTGATCGGCTGAAAAGGGCCGTTTCCTTGACCCGGCCGACTTCCACAAGGCCTCGCGCGCAGGGGTCGTCAAGGGCTTGAGCGAAGCGTCCCTTGACGACCCCGAGCACGGCGCCACGCTCGAAAAGCCGAGGGCGCCTCTCAGCGTTTCGCGCCCTTCGCCTTCCCCGCCGTGCCTCCGTCCTTCTTCGCCGCCGTCGCCCCCTTGCCGGACAGCAGCGGCAGCACGGCATAGGTCTCGCGCACCAGCCCGCGGAACGCCTCGGAGGGGCTGACGCCCAGCCGGTCCTGCTCCACCGCGTGGACGATCACCACCAGCAGCAGCGCCACGATCAGCGCCGGCGCCAGGCTCGCCGCGCCCCAGCCCGCCCAGAAGCACAGCCCGCCCACCACGGCGAACCCCACCACGAAGACGAAGAGCGGATGCACCCGCGCCGGCGGCGGCGGCGTCTTGGGCGAAAGCTCCGGCTCCGGCCGTGGGTTGAGGTCGCGCCGCTCCGGGCTCTCGATCTCGCCCAGCAGCGTGCCCACGCGGATTTCGATCAGCCCGTCCGCCCCGTTCACATGATGCGTGGACACCCCCTGGCGCAGCAGCTTCACCAGCAGCTGGTACTCCACCAGCGCGCCGGCATGGCCGGGCACCGGCACCTGCTCGACCACCCGCATCTTCGGCAATGTCGCGTGGATGCGCTCGAAATCGGCGCGGATCAGGTCGAGCATGCTGCGCCGGTCGTCGGTCCTTCCGGCGACGGCCACACGGATCACCCTATCCTCCACGTCGGCATGCACCAGGGCGCGGTGCCCGTCGCGCTCCAGCACCACGCCGCGCCGCCAGTAGGTCTGCTTCGAGATGAATGCGTGCATGCGCACGATGAAGCGCGAGATCACGCTGCCGGGCAGCACGTCGTAATGATATTCGAAATGCAGCGCCCCCACCCAATCGCCGGTGTCGGGCGCGCTCAGCGGCAGCAGGTCGGCGATCAGGAAGCGGTCCGCGCCGTCCTGGAAGGCGAAGCACAGCTCGAACTTCTTCATCATCTCGATGATGAATTCGTGCTGGTCGGCGGGGTATTCGCCGGCCGGCAGGATGGCCGCCAGCTCCGCCATGTCCAGCACGCCATGGGCCTGGAACAGCGCGTTGTTGTTGAGGATGGCATAGACCCCGCTGGTCACCCAGTTGGGGTTCAGCACGTTGGTGTCCTTCAGCCGCCGGTCCTCGGCGAAGTTCAGCACCGTGCCCAGCGCGGTCAGCAGCCGCACCAGCGCCTTCTGTCGCGCGGCGTCGGCCTCGCCCTCCTCGGCGCAGATCGCCTGGTAGCGCGGATAGGTCACGAAGCTCTGCTGCCTGCCCATGCCGGCCAGCCGGTCCTTCACCCGCAGCCAGGATTCCGGGTAGGGCTGGTGGACATGCTCCAGCGTGGCGACGGTGGCCTCCACCGCCTGGCGCAGCTCCGCCACGCCCGCATTCGACTTCGCCGACACGGCGCGCACGAAATGGCGGATCGCCGGGTATTTGCGCCGCAGCCCGTTCCAGTCCAGGTCGATCTCGTTCTCGTCGGCGCGGTTGCACACCACGATCACCGGGGAATCGCCGGCGAAGCTGCCGATCAGCTTCAGCCAGTATTCCAGCCGGCTTTCCTGCTCGCCCTGGCGGCTGTCGATCACCAGCACGTACAGGCTGCGCTCGGTGAAGAAGAACTGGTGGGTGGCGTGCATGATCTCCTGCCCGCCGAAATCCCACACCTTGATGTCCAGCGCGCCATGGGCGGTGACGGCCGCCATGGACACCACGCTGATGCCCTTGGTCTCCGCCTGGGCACTGTCGAATTCCTCGCCGCGCAGGCGGCGGATCA
This sequence comes from uncultured Rhodospirillales bacterium, assembly GCA_945957135.1. Lineage (GTDB taxonomy): Bacteria > Pseudomonadota > Alphaproteobacteria > Acetobacterales > Acetobacteraceae > CAMFLK01. The sequence continues at coordinate 6,313 of CAMFLK010000138.1, read as the reverse complement.
GCGAGGTCTTGCCTACCCCGCCCTGGCCGACCACCAGCATCTTCGCCTCGTTGAGCGGGGCGGTGGGGCCGGTCGGCATCTCCGCCGCGCCGGGCGGGGCGTGGAGGGAGAAATAGACGGTCAGCAGATCCTGGGCCGGCAGGTTCTCGCTTTCCGGCGGCAGGCCGAGCGGGTTGCCGCGGACCACCAGCCGCCGGAGCTTGGTCAGCGTGCGCAGCGAGGGCGGCAGGCTGGTGATGGCGTTGCCGTTGATCTCGATTTCCTCGAGCTCCGGCAGGTCGGCGAAGATGTCCGGCAGCTCCGTCAATGCATTGTTGCCGATATCGAGAACACGAAGCCTGGCCAGCCGGCGCAGCGTGCCGGGCACGCCGGTGATCCGGTTGCCGTCGATATTGAGGCGGGTCAGGCCGGTGCAGTCGAACAGCGTGGGCGGGATTTCGCGGAACGCGCAGTTGCTGAGGAACAGCGCGCTGAGCTTGGGCATGCGCGCCAGCTCCACCGGCACGGCCGCCAGCGGGTTGTCGTAGAGATTGAGCAGCCACAGCGCCGGCATCTCGCCGACCCGCGGGTCGAGCGCGGTCAGGCCGAGCGAGGCGAGGTCGAGCACCGCGAGCGCGCGCAGGGTGAACACCACCTCGGGAATTCCCCGCAACGGATTGGCGCGGAGATTGAGATCGGTGATCGCGCCCAGCCGCCCGAGTTCACGCGGAAGGTCGGTCAGCTTGTTGTTGGAAAGATTGAGGCTGCGCAGCGCGTCCATGCGCAGCACGGGTTCGGGCAGCTCCGTCAGGTCGCAACCGCTGAGGTCGAGCGCCGTGCCGCGGCTTTCGAGGGCCTTCTGAAAGCGCTCGTCGATCTCCGTGTTGCCGGTCTTCCTGGCCTTGCGCGCCATGCCCGCCCTCTCCCGGTTTCCCGAAGGTCGGCCGCAGGCTACCGCTTCGCCGTCTTCGCGGGGAAGGAAATCACCGCCGGCCCCTCCGGCGGAAAATCGGCGCCGGCCGCGATGGCGTTTATCTCGGGATTGTCGCGCACCAGCGCCTCGCCGTAGCGCAGCAGCGCGTCCACGTCCTCGTCGGGAATGGTCAGGCCGGTGGGAATGGCCGAGAGGCGTTCGCGCGCGGCGGGATCGGCGATGTCCGACAGCGCGAGATGGACCAGCGTGCCCTGCACGTCCCCGCAGGGATGGCCGTTGATCACCGGGCCGGCGGTGCAGCGCTCCACGCGGATACGGTCCACCAGATGGTCGAGCTGTTCGCGCGCCAGCGCCAGCGTCTCGAAATTGTAGGCGTCGATCTGCACGCCGCTGGCGGCGGAGATCACGTTCAGCAGCCCGCCCACGCTGCGCTGCTCGCCGAGATGGGCGGGCGGCCCGGCCTCGCCGTCCACGCTGACCACCAGCACCCGCCGCGTGGGCAGCGCCACCTCGTGGAACAGGCGCTTCTCGCCCTGCAGCACGATCAGGAAATTCAGCAGGCCGCGCATCGCCAGGTTGTCGGCGATCCCACCATCGGAGAGGTGCACCCATTTCGTGCGTCTCGCATCGCCGTAGAGCTGGTGCAGCCGGATCAGCTCGCGCCGCCGCGCGGTGCCGGATTCGGATTCCGGCACCTGCTTCACCAGCGGCGCGGCGGCCAGTTCCGGCTTCGCGCCATGACACTCATCGGCGAAGCTGCGCAGGTTCACCGGGCTGAACAGGCCGGGAAAGGCGTTGCTCGCCGCCACCGCGTCGGCGATGCGGTAGCGGTTCAGATCCGAGCAGAGCAGGCCGAAATTGGTGCCGAGGAAGGGGAAGGTGGCGCCGTTGGCGATGTCCGTCGCGGTGATCGACACGATCGGCCGCTGCTGGCGCGCGAGATCGGCGAAGGTGGCGCCGTGGAACATCAGCTTGTCGTACACGCGCGCCATGTAGTCGTTGGTGCCGGTCGCCGGATCGAAGATCCAGGTCCAGTTCCAGGGCAGCGTGTAGATGCCCCAGATGTAGTCGTTGACGTCCACATGCAGGAAATCGGTGGGGAAGGTGTCGAAGCTGCGTTCGCGGAACAGCCCGTAATGGGCCGCCGGGAAGCTGCCGCCGGACACGCCGGCGAGGTAGTCCACCACGTTCAGCATGTTGATCTTGCGCCCGTCCGGCGGATGCAGCGCGACGTCGCGGAAGCCGCGCAGCGCACCGTGGCCGAAGGCCGCGGAGCGCTTGCCGCCGCCCGAGAAGGTGACGAACATCAGGATGTCGCTGCCCGCCGCGTCCTGCGAGGTCTTCACCCCCTCCGCGACGAGCTTCATATAATGGGCCAGACCGTAATTGGCGTCGAAATCGAAGCTGCCATCGGCGCGCGGGCGCAGCGGCGCGTTGCCCGGCGAGTCCGGCACCACGCAGCCGGCGAGCAGCAGGAGCAGCAGGGCGGGAAGCCAGCGCATGGTCAGGCCACGTCCTGCCCCAGCCCGTCCATGTCCACCCGCTCTATCTCGCGCCCGGCCCCGAGGCGCTTGGCATAGACCTCCGTCAGCACCGGCCCGAGCACGGAGGTGACGACCACCAGCACCAGCACCACGTTGAGCATCTGCTGGTCGAGCAGCCGCACGCCGGCGGCGTTCACCGCGTCGTAGCCCACCAGGGCGGCCGCCAGCGTGGCGGCCACCTGCGGCAGGGTCAGCGAGGCCATCAGCCCGCGATCGGCGGCGGGGAAGCGCCAGATCCGCCCGGCGATCTCGGCGGCCAGCCATTTCGCCACGATCAGCCCGCCGACGATGGCCACCACCAGCGCCAGATTGCCCACCAGCGTGCGGGCCAGCACGCCGAGATCGACCAGGAAGCCGGTGACCACGAAGAAGGCCGGGATGAACAGCGCGCGGCCGACGAATTCCAGCCGGTGGCGCGCCTCCGTGCCGTGCTCCACCGCGCGGTTGACCGCGAGCCCGGCGAGAAAGGCGCCGATGATGCCTTCGAGATTGATCAGCTCGGCCAGCGTGGCGGCCAGGCACACCACCACCAGCAGCACCGCGAACCGCGCCTCCTCGTTGTCGCCCAGCCGGCGCGCCAGCCAGCGCGCGGGCACGGTCAGGCCGAACACGACGATGGCGGCGAAGACGATCAGCTCGCCGACCTGGATGGCGAGGGACAGGGGGCTGAACCCGCTCTGATGCGCGGCGAGGCAGGCGGCCAGCAACAGCAGCGACAGCATGTCCGTCAGCACCGTCGCCCCCACCGTCACCGCCACCGCCGGCCGGCCGGTCAGCCCGGCGGCCTGCACGATGGGAAAGGCGATCAGCGTGTGCGAGGCGAGCAGCGAGCCGATCAGGATGGCGGAGACGGTGGAATAGCCGAAGGCCAGCCCGGCGCCGGTGCCGGCGGCCATCGGCAGGGCGAAGGTGAGCAGGGCGAAGGCGAGGGCGCGGTTGCGCTGGGCGGTGAACTCGCGCAGGTCGATCTCCAGCCCCACGAAGAACATCAGCAGCAGCTTGCCGAGATCGGACAGGAAATCCGCGATCTCCTCATGCTCCGTCACCACGCCGAGCACGTGGGGGCCGACCAGCACGCCGACCAGGATGTAGCCCACGCAGGTGGGCAGCCGGCAGGCGCGCGCGGCGAAGGGCACGATGGCGATCAGCGCCATGATGATGGCGAACCGCCCGAGCATGGGCATCGCCGCGACGACATCGAGCCAGGCCACGGCCCCCGCCCTCCAACCCCGTTACATCTGGAGACTATGAGACGACCGGAACGGCACGGAAAGGGTCTAATCCGCCCCACCGGCAGGGCCGATGCGGGTGTCACGCGCATGCCTTCGACGATCTTCGCGGAGTTTCGCCTGGGGTGCGCGAATAGATACAATATGTTTCAATAAACTCTGCATTTTCCTGTTGCAGCGCTTTGGCGGGGCGTGTAGTTGTCAGACAGTCAGTGTCAACGTTATGCAGGAGACCCAAATGCCCCGCCCCGGCCCCTTCACCCAGATCGTGCAGATGCTCTCTGCCCTGCTGGGTGGGGTGTGGGGCCGGTTGTTCCTGGGGCGGAAAGAAGCCGCGCGGCTGCGGATGATGACCGAGATGATGGCGGCGTTCGACAGGCTCTACGCCCAGTGGAAGGACGGCACGGTGGTGCCGGAGCCGGAGGTGGTGTGGGTGGAGCCGCGGGAGGACAAGCGCACGGGCCGGGTCCGCACGGGGCGGGTGTATGCCCGCCGGCGGAAGCCGGCCAAGCCCGAGGTCGGGCGGCGGATCATCCGTCTCCGGCCGGTGAATTGGTCGGTCATTCCAAGGCGGATCGGGCCAAGTGGCAAACGGCGGAAGGTCACCGTGCCACGCGCGGACGAGTGGTCGGGATGACGGCCCCTCCCACACTTGTTTCGCGCCTTTTCGTCAATTCCAACCGGCTATCCCGAAATTTTTTTACCTTGGGTCATTCCCGAGGCGATGGCGCGTGGGCGCACCCCAACCGCCGGCGGCACGTCACGGCTGCCGCGACAAGAGGTCGCGGCGGGATGGACGGGTCAAGCCCGTCCATGACGGTATTGGGTGGGCAGTATGGAAGAAAACCGCGGCGCAGCCAAGTATAAAAAGTTTTGGTAACAGCATACTTGACTCAGTAAGAGGAAGCTGGGTAAAGTGCCTTCATGAGCACCGAGCCCCGCACCCTACAAGAAGCCATCCTTCACTTCGCCGATCCTGATCGGGCGCTGGAAACCGTTGTTGATCTCCGGTGGCCGACGGGCGTTTGCTGCCCGACCTGTGGACGTGCAGACGTACGTTTCATCAAAACGCGTCGGATGTGGGAGTGCAAAGAGACACACCCCAAGAAGCAGTTTTCCGCCAAGATCGGCACGATTATGGAAGACAGCCCCATCGGCCTTGACAAATGGCTCGTGGCAATCTGGATGATCGCAAACTGCAAAAACGGCGTGTCATCCTACGAAATTCACCGCGAATTGGGGCTCACGCAGAAGTCGGCTTGGTTCCTTTTGCATCGTATCCGTGAAGCCATGAAGGTTGGTTCGTTTTTCAAGGCTGGCCCGTCGGGTGACCAGTTTGAGGCAGATGAGACATTCGTAGGCGGCCGATCCAAATTCATGTCCAAGGCCCGTCGCGCCAAGACCATCAAGGGCAGCGGCACGGCAGGCAAGGAAACCGTGATGGGCGTTCTGCGTCGTGGCACGAAGACGGAGCCCAGCAAGGCGGTTGTCGAGCACGTGCCAAATCGCCGCAAGACCACTGTTCAAGCTTCGGTACGTAAGGTGGCCCCCGTCGGGTCTGCGGTGTTTACGGACGCGCTCAAATCATACGACGGCCTTGCCTCTGATTATGTGCATGAGGTCGTTGATCATGCCGTGGAGTACGTACGCGATAACGTTCATACAAACGGGATGGAGAATTTCTGGAGTCTGTTCAAACGTACGTTGAAAGGCACCTACGTCTCAGTTGAGCCGGCGCACCTCAACGCCTACGCCATTGAGCAGACTTTCCGCTTCAATGAGCGGAAGGGCGATAACCGCGACCGCTTCCGCAAGGTGCTGGGCGCCATCGAAGGTCGGCGCCTCACGTATAAGGAGTTGACCTCCCATGTCTCCACCGCTGCCTAGAAGGGACGCCAAGGACGCGGCGTCAGACGATCCAAAGAAACCGACCTTCGAGGAGCTGGCGAGGAGACTTCTGACCCTCTCCCCGACGGAGATTGACGAAATCCGAGAGCGCGAACGACTGCGGAAGGCCGAAATAGAAGCCCGCAAGGCGAAAAAGCCCGGCTAGGGATTCCATTTTGCAACCAGTTGCACTATATAAGCCGAACACCCCGGAGGTGGTAGCCTCCGGGGTGCTGTTTGGTTTGGTCGGGGTATGGCCTATTTCATGTCCCACCTGACCTGGGATGATCAGCGGTCATCCCTTCTCGTTCCTGTCCGATCAAGTCGGCGAAGCTTGCCGGGGGCTGACGGCCCCCGGTAGGCGCTTCCCCTCCCGGGGAACTGGTAACTTCCGGCGTCTGCGGCTGCTCGGAAGTGATTTCGGACGAAGCGGCATCGGCGGCGGACCATTCCACGAGGCCATAGCCGACGCCACGCGCATCCCGCTTGTTGTCGAACATCTTCTTGTCGGCGGACAGCGCACTAGCCACCACCGCTTGAGGGTTCTTACCCGAGACGACAATGCCTTGGGCGATGAGCAGAGGCAGCAACGCCGTGCTGGGCAGACGCTGGCCGGTGCGGCGCATTTCCGCTTCCGCGATCCGCTTGGTGGTGGCGGTGGTGCCAGCGGTCTGCGAGCCACGGGACGATGCAGTAGAGGGCAGCATGCCGTGCCCCGTCGTGACATCGTTCTTGTAGGG
>CAMFLK010000137.1 GCA_945957135.1 uncultured Rhodospirillales bacterium | reverse complement strand
GGCACGGCGGGGGCGCTGGCGCGGCCGGCGCGGCGAGCGAGATGGGGCAGGGCGTTGATCGCCTCGCCGGCGGTGCCGAAGCGGGCGAGCAGCCGCTGGTAGTTGACCGGCCCGACGCCCTCGGCATGCGCGAGCCGCCAGCGATCAAGGGCCTCGCTCATTTCCCTATCTTCGGCTCGGTGCCCGACAGCAGGCGGCGGATATTGGCGTGGTGGCGGACGTAGATCAGCGCCGCCGAGGCCAGCGCCAGCCAGGCGATGGCGGAATCGCCGAGCAGCAGGGCGATCACCGGGGCGGCGGCGAAGCAGGTCAGCGAGGCGGCGGAGGACATGCGCAGGATCGCCGCCACGATCAGCCACACCGCCCCGGCCCCCAGCCCGACCAGCGGGTTGGCGGCGATCAGCACGCCCAGCCCGGTCGCCACCCCCTTGCCGCCGCGAAAGCCGAGCCAGATCGGAAACAGATGGCCGACCACGGCGGCCAGCCCGCCGGCGATCACGCCGGGCGTGCCCGCGAGGAGCAGCCCCACCAGCACCCCCGCCGCGCCCTTGGCGCCGTCGAGCAGCAAGGTCGCCGCCGCCAGGCCGCGCTTGCCGGTGCGCAGCACGTTGGTGGCGCCGATATTGCCGGAGCCGACCTTGCGGATGTCGCCCAGCCCGGCGAAGCGGGTCAGCAGCAGGCCGAACGGGATGGAGCCGAGCAGGTAGCCGAGGGCCGCGCTGGCGATGAGGGGCAGGTTCATCCGAACACCCGCTTTCCGGCCTTCCAGGTACCGAGCACGCGGCCTTCCAGCGCCCGCCCGTCGAACGGCGTGTTCTGCGCCTTGCCCGGCAGCGCGCCGGCCTCCACTCGCCAGGCGGCGTCGGGCGCGAACAGGCAGAGATCGGCCGGCGCGCCCTTGGCCAGCGTGCCCGCGTCACTGCCCAGCAGCCGCGCCGGCCCGGCGGTGAGCAGGGCGATGGCGCGGGCCAGCGCGAGCCCGGCGCCGTGCACCTGCGCCAGGGTGACGCCGAGCAGGGTGGCCAGCCCGGCGCCCCCCGGCGAGGCCAGGGCGAAGGGCTGGCGCTTGTCGTCGGCATCGCGCGGCTGGTGGTCGCTGGCCACCGCGTCGATCGTGCCATCGGCCAGCGCGGCGGCCACCGCCAGCCGGTCGCTCTCCGGGCGCAGCGGCGGGGACAGCTTGGCATAGGTGCGGAAATTGCCGATCGCCGTCTCGTTGAGGTCGAAATAGGGCGGCGCGGTGTCGCAGGTCACCGCCAGCCCCTCGTCCTTGGCCGCACGGATCAGCGCCAGCGCCTCGGCGGTGGAGACATGGGCGAAATGCACCGCCCCGCCGGTGAGCCGGGCGAGGCGGATGTCGCGCGCCACCAGCATCGCCTCGGCGGCGGCGGGAATGCCGGGCAGGCCGAGCCGCGTGGCCAGCTCCCCCTCGGTCGCCGCCCCGCCGGCGGCCAGGGCGGGGTCCTCGGCATGCACCACCACCCGGGCGGCGAAGCCATGGGCGTAGGCGAGGGCGAGGCGCATCAGCTTGGCGGAGGCGATGGCCCGCCCGCCATCGGTGAAGGCCACCGCGCCGGCCTCGCGGAGCAGGCCCAGCTCGGCCAGCTCCTCGCCCCGGCAGCCGCGGGTGAGCGCGCCATAGGGCAGGATAGTCAGGCTGCCGGTCTCCTCGCCGCGCGCGGTGAGCAGGCGCACCAAAGCGGGATCGTCGATCGCCGGGCGGCTGTCGGGCAGGGCGGCGAGGGTGGTGATCCCGCCGGCGGCGGCGGCCTGGGCGGCACTGGCGATGGTCTCGCGATATTCGTAGCCGGGCTCGCCGAGCGAGGCGCGCATGTCCACCAGCCCGGGGCACAGCACCGCGCCTTCGGCCGCGATCACCGTGGCACCGTCCGGCCGGCCGAGATCGGCGCCGAAATCGGCGATGCGCCCGTCCCGCACCAGCAGCGCGCCCGGCTGGTCCATGCCGGCGGCCGGGTCGAGCAGGCGGACCTGGGTGAACAGCGTGTCGAGCATGCGGCTGGTATCCGTTTCGGCTACTGTCTTGGTCGCAGACTCTCCCCGCCGTCGTCAACGTGCCGGACGGCGTTAGGGCATCCCGAGCCCGATCGCCGCCGCCATCGCCGCCAGCTCCGCCCGGGTGCGCAGGTTCAGCCGCCGCTTCGCCTTCTCCACATGGTCGTGCACCGTCATCGGCGACAGGCCGAGTTCCTGGCCGATCGCCTTGTCCGTCAGCCCGCGCGCGACGAGGTGGACGCAATCCGTCTCCCGCGCCGTCAGCCCGCCCGGCGGCATGGCGAAGCCGCAATCGCGCACCAGCGCCCGCATCCGCACATGCAGGCACAGCGCGATCAGGCCGAGATAGGCCCGCTCCGCCGCGCTCTCCACCACCCGGTGGCCGGCGAGGCTGACCAGGCCGATGCGCGGGCCGCCGAGATGGATGGGCATCACGAACCCCTCCGTCCAGCCCGCGGCGGCGGCGAGGTCCAGCGCCTCCGTGCCGGCCTGGGCCAGCTTCCGCTCCCGCCGCAGCTCCGACCAGGTGAACGGCGCGGTGCGGTGGGGAAGTTCCGCCACGATCGGGTCGCGCTCGATCATGCGCGAGGAGATGTAGAATTTCCGCCAGGATTCCGGCCAGTCGATCAGGTGGAAGGCGTTGCGGCTGCCGTCGCGCAGGTCCACCTCGCCGGAGGCGAAGGTGTCGAAGCCGAGCGGCTCGATCAGCGCGCGGAACAGCCGGGCGCATTCGGCGGGGGTGGAAAGGCGGGTCAGCGCGAGATGGGCATGGAAGGCGTCGAGCGGGGCGTCCGGCATGGCCGCACTCTTCGCGCCGGCCGGGGTGAATGCAATAGAATGTAAAAAAGACCGGAGAATGGAGTGGCCGCCACCCCGCGCTGCTGCGTGTACACCACGCTCTATGGCGATTACGACCCACTGCCGGCCCAGCCGGCGCGGGCGGGCAGCACGCTCGACTTCATCGCCTTCGTGCCCGAGCCGGACCGGCTGGCCGGCGCGCCCGGCGCCGCCGACTGGAGCCTGCGCCGCCTGCCCCCGCGCGTGGCGGCCGACCCGGCGCGCAGCGCACGCTACGCCAAGATGCACCCGCACCGCCTGCTGCCCGAATACGACGCCTCGCTCTACATCGACTGCTCGGTGCTGCTGACCGCCCCGCCCGAGGCGCTGTTCGACGCGCTGCTGTTCGGCCAGACGGACACCATGGCCTGCCTGCGTCACGGATATCGCGACAACGTGCCGGACGAGGTGCTGGCGGTGCTGGAACTCGACCTCGACTCGCCGGAAGCTTGCTTCGCCCAGCTCGCCGCCTATGCCGAAGCGGGCTGGCAGGGGCGGGTGGGGCTGACCTGGAGCGGGCTGCTGCTGCGCTTCCATCACGATCCGCGCGTGGTCGCGGCGATGGAGCTGTGGTGGGAGCAGGTGCTGCGCTTCTCGCGCCGCGACCAGCTCAGCTTCGCCTATGTCGCGGAGGCGCTGGACTTCCCCTTCGTCGCGCATGATTTCAGCAACCGCGAATCCCCCTGGCATCGCTGGCCGCATTCCCTGGACCGCCCGCGCGCCCCCTGGCGCCCGCCCGCGCCGCCGCCGGCGGGCACGCCCTTCGCCGAGAGGCTGCGCGGGGTGCTCGCGGCGATCGCGCCGAATCTGGACCGCTCGCAGCTGGAGGCGGCCCGGCTGGACATCGCCGCCCTGACGGCGGAACGCGACACCACCAGCACTCGCCTCGCCGCCACCGAAGCCGCGCTCGCCGCCGTCACCGCCGATCGCGACCAGCTCGCCTCCGCCCTCGCCGTCAGCCGCGAGGAAATGCGCCTCACTCGCGACAGCACCAGCTGGCGGCTCACCGCGCCGCTGCGCGCGGCCATGGACGCGATCCGACGGCCGCCCGGCTAGGGCTCCGCCGCCGCCGCCTCGAACGCCGCCATGCCCTGCGCGATGGTCTCGCGGTCGAGGTCGCGGGTGATGAACACCAGGCGGCTGGTGCGCGGGTCGCCCTCCGGCCAGGCGGGCAGCAGCACGGGTTCGTGGAACAGATGCTGCACCCCGTGGATCGCCACCGGGCGGGACTGGCCGACGAGGTTCAGGATGCCCTTCACCCGCAGCAGGCTCTCGCCGCGCGTGCCGATCAGCATCTCCAGGCAGGTGCCCACGCCCTGCCAGTGCAGCGGCGTGTCGTAGGTCAGGCAGAAGGCGTGGATGCGCGCGTCGTGGCGGTTCACGTCGTGGGCGTGGTGGTGATGATCGTGTTCGTGAAGATGGGGCGCGAAGGCCTCGGCGGCCAGCCAGGCGCGCACATCGGCGATCTTGCCGCCCGCCGCGAACAGGCCGGCGCCGAGGATGGCGGCGGGGTCGATCGCGCCGCGCGAAGCGGCGATCACCGGCGCGGCGGGGTTGAGGCGGGCGAGGCGGGCATGCAGCGCCGCGAGCATGTCGTCGTCGGCGAGGTCGGTCTTGCTCAGCACGATGCGGTCGGCCACCGCCACCTGGCGCACCGCCTCGGCATGCGCGTCGAGCTGGCCCATGGCGTGGACGGCGTCCACCACCGTCACCACCCCGTCCATGCGGTAGCGCGCCACCAGCGCCGCGTCGCCCATCAGCGTGTGCAGGATGGGCGCGGGGTCGGCGAGGCCGGTGGTCTCGATCATCACCCGCTCCACCTCGCCGGCGGCGACGCGCGGGGCGAGGCCGATGAGCGCGCGGGAAAGGTCGCCGCGCACCGTGCAGCACAGGCAGCCGGCATTGAGCAGCACGGTGGTCTCGTCCAGCCGCTCCATCAGCAGATGGTCGAGCCCGATCTCGCCGAACTCGTTGACCAGCACGGCGGTGCGCGCCAGCTCCGGGCGCTGCAGCAGGCGGTTGAGCAGCGTGGTCTTGCCGGCGCCGAGGAAGCCGGTCAGCAGGGTGACGGGAACCGTCTCAGCCATGCGCGTGGCCGCCATACAGCGCCTCCGGCGAGACCTCCGGCGCCGCGATCTCCGCCAGCCCGCCCTCGCGCGCCGCGCGGTAGAAGCAGCTGCGCCGCCCGGTATGACAGGCCACGCCGGTCTGATCGACCAGCAGCAGCAGCGCGTCGCCGTCGCAATCCACCCGTAGCTCGATCAGGCGCTGCACCTGGCCGGAGCTCTCGCCCTTGCGCCACAGCCGGCCGCGGCTGCGGCTGAAATAGCACACGCGCCCGGTGGCCAGCGTTTCCGCGACGGCCTCCGCGTTCATCCACGCCATCATCAGCACCTCGCCGGTGTCGTGCTGCTGGGCGATGGCGGCGACCAGGCCGCGTTCGTCGAAACCGATCTCTGGGATTATGCGTGCTGCGTCCATACCTGCCATATTGCCCGAATATGCCGAACCGGAACCCCATGCCCGACGCATTCCCGCCCCGCATCGCCGCGTTGCTCGACCAGGCGGAGGCGCGCTGCGCCGAGCGCGGCGTGCGCATGACCGAGCTGCGGCGCGAGGTGCTGGGCCTGATCCTGGAGCGCGATTCGCCCACCGGCGCCTACGACCTGCTCGACAAGCTGCGCGACCGCCGCCGGGGGGCCGCGCCGCCCACCGTGTATCGCGCGCTCGAATTTCTTCAGGAACAGGGGCTCGTGCACCGGGTCGAACGGCTCGCGGCGTTCATCGGCTGCGTCGATACGCACGAGCACGAAGCCGGCCACGCCGCGCAGTTCCTCATCTGCCGCCAGTGCGGCCGGGTGACGGAGATCGACGACCACGCGCTCTCCCACGCCCTGGCCGAGGCGGCCGAGCGGGCGGGGTTCCATGTCAGCGGCGCCACGATCGAGGCGGAGGGCGTCTGCCGGGAGTGTCGCGCGGCCGCCTAGCCCGGCGCGAACTCCGCGACCAGCTCGTGCCGGTCGCCGGGATAGACCAGCCTTGCGTGGGTCACGAAGGCCCCGCCGCTCCAGGTTCGCCGCTCGATCGCCAGGCACGCGGCCCCCGCGGCCACGCCGAGCAGGCCGGCGATGCGCGGCGCCGCCGGTTCGGCGCGGATGCGGTGCTCGGCGCGGCTCCACGGCACGCGGTCCAGCAGCCAGGCGCCGGGCGGACGGGTGGCGAAGCGCTCGTCCTCGGCCTCCGGCACGGCGGCGAGGCTGATGATGCGGGCCTCCAGGCAGAACGGCCGCCCGCCGGCGAAATGCAGCAGCTCCACCGCCGCCACCGCGCTGCCGGGCGCGAGGCCGGACAGCCGGCACTCCGCCCGGCTGGCACGGCGATTGGCGCGGGCCAGGATCTCCGCGCGATGCGCCAGGCCGAGCGAGGCGACTTCCTGCGCGATGTCGCGGATTTCCAGCACCGCGGACTGCGCCTGCGGCTGCGCCACGAAGCTGCCCAGCTTGCGCCGCCGCTCCACCAGTCCGCGCCGCACCAGCTCCATCACCGCCTTGTTCGCGGTCATGCGCGAGCAGCCGTAGCTCTCCGCGAGCTCCATCTCGAAGGGAATGCGGTGGCCCGGCGGCCATTCGCCGGCGAGGATGGGCGCCTCGAGATCGGCGACGATCCGCTGGTGCAGCGATTCCATCTAGCCGGCCAGCCCCCGCATGGCGCGGGCGAAGCGGGCGGAGATCGCGGCGCGATCGACATGCGTGCCGCCGGCCACGCGGCGGCTGCCCCGCACCCACACATCCTCCACCGTCATCGCGTTGGCGAAGATCCAGCCATCGAGCACCGCGTCGCCGTCGAGCGGGACATCATGGCGCGGCCGCAGCGCCACCATGTCCGCCGGCCGCCCCACCGCGAGGCCGGCCGGCTCGCCCAGCGCCCTGCCACCGCCGTCCAGCGCGCCCTCGAACAGCGTCCGCCCGGTGGACCGGCCCGCCGCGGCCAGCACGTTGCGCGCGCGCTTGGCCAGGCGCTGGCCGTATTCCAGCATGCGCAGCTCCTCGGCCAGCCCGATCAGCACGTTGGAATCCGAGCCCACGCCGAATCGCCCGCCGGCGGCCAGGAAACGCGGCGCGGGAAACAGCCCGTCGCCCAGATTGGCCTCGGTGATCGGACACAGCCCGGCCACGGCGCGGGAGGCGCGCAGCGCCAGGGTTTCGTGCACCGTCATATGGGTGGCGTGGACCAGGCACCAGCGCGCGTCCACCGGCGCGTGCGCCAGCAGCCATTCCACCGGCCGCTGCTTCGACCACAGGATGCACTCCGCCACCTCCTTCAACTGCTCGGCGACATGGATGTGGACCGGCCCGTGGCCGGCCAGCGGCATCAGCCCCGCCAGCTCATCCGGCGTCACCGCGCGCAGGCTGTGCGGCGCGATGCCCACCACGCCCCCGGGCAGCGCGGCGGCGAGGGTCGCGCAGCGCGCGTGCAGCGCGGCGAAGGAGTCGAGATCGGTCACGAAGCGCCGCTGCTCCGCGCCGGGCGGGGCGCCGGCGAAATTGCCATGGGCGTAGAACACCGGCAGCAGGGTCAGCGCGATGCCGGCCTGGGCCGAGGCGGCGGCGACGCGCGTGGCCATCTCGGCGATGTCGGCATAGGGCTGCCCGTCGGTGCCGTGGTGCAGGTAGTGGAACTCGCCCACCCGGGTGAAGCCGGCCTCCAGCATTTCCATGTAGAGCTGGGCCGCCACCGCCTCCACGTCGTCGGGCGTCATGGCCAGGGCGCAGCGGTACATTTCCGTCCGCCAGCTCCAGAACGAATCCTGCCGCCGCCCGCCCCTCTCCGCCCGCCCGGCCATGGCGCGCTGGAAGGCGTGGCTGTGCAGGTTGGGCATGCCCGGCAGCAGGCAGGCATGCCGGGCATCGCCACGCCGCGCCGCCACCCCCGGATCGATGGCGGCGATGCGCCCGCCCTCCAGCGTCAGCCGCACATCCCTGGCCCAGCCCGCGGGGAGCAGCGCCTGTCCGGCATGTAGGGTGGTCATGCGAATTTCTCCCCGATGGCCCATTTCATGTCTATACATGAACGCGGCATCTATGTATAGACATGACACGGAACGGGAGACATTGCCATGTCCGATGACATCACCGTCTGGCACAATGCGCGCCTCGCCAGCATGGCGCCGGGCGTGCCCGTCCTGGCCGGCGGCGCCATTGCCGCGCGGGGCGGGCGCATCGCCTTCGCCGGCCCCGAAGCGGCGCTGCCCGGGGAATTCGCCCGCGCCGCGCGCATCGACTGCGAGGGGCGGCTGATCACCCCCGGCCTGATCGACTGCCACACCCATCTGGTCTTCGCCGGCGACCGCGCGCGGGAGTTCGAGTTGCGGCTGGCCGGGGCGAGCTACGAGGAGATCGCCCGCGCCGGCGGCGGCATCGTCTCCTCCGTCGCCGCCCTGCGCGCGGCGAGCGAGGACGCGCTGGTGGGCCAGACCCTGCCGCGCCTCGATGCGCTGATCGCCGAGGGCGTCACCACCGTGGAGATCAAGTCGGGCTACGGGCTGGACACCGCGAACGAGCTGAAATCGCTGCGCGCCGCCCGCCGGCTCGGGCAGGTTCGTGATGTCGGCGTGCGCACCAGCTTCCTCGGCGCCCACGCCCTGCCGCCGGAATTCCGCGACGACCGCGCGGGCTTCCTGCGCCTGCTGATCGAGGAGACGCTGCCGGCCGTCGCGGCCGGAAACCTCGCCGATGCCGTCGATGGATTCTGCGAGGGCATCGCCTTCTCTCCGGCCGAGATCGCCGCGGTCTTCGCCGCCGCGCGCCGCTTCGCCCTGCCGGTGAAGCTGCACGCCGACCAGCTCTCCGATCTCGGCGGCGCGGCGCTCGCCGCTTCCCACGGCGCGCTGTCGGCCGACCATCTGGAATACACGTCGGAGGCCGGCGCGATGGCCATGGCGGCATCGGGCACCGTCGCGGTGCTGCTGCCCGGCGCGTTCTACTTCATTCACGAAACCCGCAGGCCGCCGGTCGATCTCTTCCGCCGCCACGGCGTGCGCATGGCGGTGGCGACGGATTGCAACCCCGGCACCTCGCCGCTGACCTCGCCGCTGCTGACGATGAACATGGCCGCCACGCTGTTCGGCCTGACCGTCGATGAGTGCCTGGCCGGCACCACGCGCGAGGCGGCGCGCGCCCTCGGCCTCGACGATGTCGGTACCCTGGAAGTCGGCAAATGGGCCGACCTCGCCATCTGGAACGTCGAGCGGCCGGCCGAACTGGTTTATCGCATGGGCTTCAACCCGCTGCACACCCGCGTGCGCGCCAGCAGGAACTCGCAATGACCGATCCGCGCCACAACATCCGCGACATCCGCGCCCCGCGCGGCGCCACGCTCAGCGCCAAATCCTGGCTGACCGAGGCGCCGCTGCGCATGCTGATGAACAATCTCGATGCCGAGGTGGCGGAGAATCCGCACGAGCTCGTGGTGTACGGCGGCATCGGCCGCGCCGCGCGCACATGGGCGGATTTCGACCGCATCGCCGCCACGTTGCGCACGCTCGAGGCGGACGAGACGCTGCTGGTGCAGTCGGGCAAGCCGGTGGGCGTGTTCCGTACCCATGCGGATGCGCCGCGCGTGCTGATCGCCAACTCGAATCTCGTGCCGCACTGGGCCAACTGGCAGCATTTCAACGAGCTCGATCGCAAGGGGCTCATGATGTACGGCCAGATGACCGCGGGGTCGTGGATCTATATCGGCTCGCAGGGCATCGTGCAGGGCACGTACGAAACCTTCGTCGAGGCGGGGCGCCAGCATTACGGCGGCGACCTGCGCGGCCGGTGGGTGCTGACCGGCGGTCTCGGCGGCATGGGCGGCGCGCAGCCGCTGGCCGCCGTGATGGCCGGCGCCTGCTGCCTCGCCGTGGAGTGCAACCCGGATTCCATCGATTTCCGCCTGCGCACCCGCTACGTGGACGCCAAGGCCGCCACGCTGGACGAGGCGATGGCGATGATCGACGCCTGGACGAAGGCGGGCGAGGCGAAATCCGTCGGCCTGCTCGGCAATTGCGCCGACATCCTGCCGGAGATGGTCCGCCGCGGCATCCGCCCGGACATGGTGACGGACCAGACCTCGGCGCATGATCCGGTGAACGGCTACCTGCCTTCCGGCTGGACCATGGGGCAGTGGCGGGAGAAGCGGGCGAGCGACCCCGCCGCCGTGGACCGCGCGGCGCGCGCTTCCATGCGCGTGCATGTGCAGGCGATGCTGGACTTCCAGGCGATGGGCGTGCCGACCTTCGACTACGGCAACAACATCCGCCAGATGGCGAAGGAGGAAGGCCTGGACAACGCCTTTGCCTTCCCCGGCTTCGTGCCCGCCTATATCCGCCCGCTGTTCTGCCGCGGCGTCGGCCCGTTCCGCTGGGCCGCGCTGTCCGGCGATCCCGAGGACATCCACCGCACGGATGCGAAGGTGAAGGAGCTGCTGCCGGACGACCACCACCTGCACAACTGGCTGGACATGGCGCGCGCGCGCATTTCCTTCCAGGGCCTGCCGGCGCGCATCTGCTGGGTGGGGCTCGGCGACCGGCACCGGCTCGGCCTGGCGTTCAACGAGATGGTGGCGAAGGGCGAGCTGAAGGCGCCGGTGGTGATCGGGCGCGACCATCTCGATTCCGGCTCCGTCGCCTCGCCCAACCGCGAGACGGAGGCGATGCGCGACGGATCGGATGCCGTGTCCGACTGGCCTTTGCTCAACGCGCTGCTCAACACCGCCTCCGGCGCCACCTGGGTGTCGCTGCACCACGGCGGGGGCGTGGGGATGGGCTTCTCCCAGCATGCCGGCGTGGTGATCTGCGCGGACGGCACCGACGCGGCGGCGGCGCGGCTGGCGCGGGTGCTGTGGAACGACCCGGCGACGGGGGTGATGCGCCATGCCGATGCGGGGTACGACATCGCGCTGGACTGCGCGCGGGAAAAAGGGTTGCGGCTGCCTGGGATTTTGGGGAATTGAACGGGCCCGGCCGTTCCGCAGGGTGGCACCGTGCTCGCCGAGGTCCTGGGCATGCTTGCTCAAGCGCCTTGACCT
>CAMFLK010000136.1 GCA_945957135.1 uncultured Rhodospirillales bacterium | reverse complement strand
CGGCATCTGCGCGCGGCACCTTTCGGATGGAAGGCCGGGGCGAGGAAAGGCCCCTTTTCAGCCGAACAAGGAAAGGGGATGAAGATAGAGGATTCCCATTTTCCCCCGTGCCGACGCACGAAATCAATAAATCAAAAGTTTTTTGGTTCTTTTTTTCAAAAAAGAACCGCTTGCTTTCTTCCTTTACTTGGTCAGCATCCCAACAACCGCCGCGCGATGCCTATCACCCGGTGCGCCTCGCTCCACAGCGCGAACTCCCCCAGCCGGTCGAGCGGCGCCCACACCGCTTCGGTGCTGTCGCCGCCGGGGGCGATGTCGCCGCCGGTCCAGGCGGCGGCGAAGTCGATGATCGTGTAGTGGAAGCGCACGCGGCCGGCGGAGTCGGTGTGGATGCTGTCCACGTTGGCGGCGAGGTGGAGGGGGCCGACATCGAGCCCGGTTTCCTCGCGCAGTTCGCGCCGCGCGGCGGCTTCGGCGGTTTCGCCGAGTTCCTGGGCGCCGCCGGGCAGGGCCCAGCTGCCCTGGTTGGGCGGCTTGCCCCTGCGGATCAGCAGCACCTCGGGGCCGGGGCGCAGCACGACCACGCCGATGCCGACGATCGGGTGGTCCGGATATTCCCGCTTCACGGTCTGGGGGTCATGCCCGGCAGTTGCAGGCCGGCGGGCGGGGCGGCGGCGGGGGTGGGCTCGCTGGCCTTGAGGTCGTCCAGCGTGGGCAGGAAGCTCTTTTCCTTCCAGGAGCCGAGCTGGTAGGCCCAGCTGCCGAGGCGCGCCTGCAGGGTCTTGGCCTCGTCGGTGGTGCCCGCCACGGTGAAATGCGCCCAGATGTCCTTGTCGGCCCTGGTGACGGCAACGGCGATGGTGGTGCCGTCGGTGAGCGTATAGGTGGCGGTGCCCAGCGCCTCGCCGGGCTGCTTGGCGACGGGCTGCACGTCCGTCAGCGTCAGCTGCTCCAGCCCGCGCATCACGTCCTCCAGCCGGTAGTCGTCGAGCTTGGGATGCTCCGCGGGCGCGGTCAGCGCGGGCTTGCCGTCGATCTTGGCGAGGGTGAGGGGCGGGGCGCCGGCGCGGTCCACGGCGACGGTGGCGACGCGGTCGAGCTTGATGTCCGCGATGTCGCGGTCGAACCACAGCTGCGGGTCGGCATCCACCGGCAGGCGGCCCTCGGCGAGCCAGGACTGGGTTTCGCCCGGCCGGCGCACATAGATCGATTCCGGCACGCTGGCCTGGGTGCGCACGCGGCGATGGCCGACGATGAGTTCGGCGAGCGGCTTGCCGTCCTGGTCCAATACCCGCAGCAGGTTGGATGTGGCGGTGGGACCGATGGGGTCCTCCACGCCGAGCCGGGCGTATTGCGCGGGGTCGGCGGTGCGCGGCTCGGTCAGGCGCAGTTCGGTCAGGCCGGTGAGCAACTCGCGCAGCTTGTCGGCCAGCACGGGGTAGCCGGCGCGGTCGGCGATGCCCCAGCGGTCGCCGGTGCGTGTGATGGTGAGGGTGCGGCCCTGGTTGGTGATGGCGATGCTGGCGGCCCGCGGCAGCTGCGCGGCGAGGCCGGGGAAGACCAGCGTGCCCGGTGCCACCTTGGTCTCGCGCGGCCGGCCGCCCACGCCGAGGAACCAGCCGGCGGCCAGCACGGCCAGGCCGACGACGAGCAGGATGAGGGAGGTTCGGAGTTTCATGCGCCTCTCCCCGTCACGACCGCGCAGCGGCGCGCTGGCGCCGGCGGATGATGCCCAGCACCAGCGCGGCGAGGGCGAGCAGGGCGGGGATCAGCACGATGTCGAACAGCCGCAGCCGCGTTTCCAGGGCGGAGATGTCGCGCCGCAGTTCCAGCTGCACGTTGCGCAGCTTGCCGCGCGTGTCCGTGATGTCGCGGCGCAGATCGTCGATGGCGGTGCGCTGCTGCTCGGTGATCACCGCGTTGTTGGCACCGGGCGCGCCGCGGCCGGTGCGCAGTTCCACCAGCTTCTTCTGCACGTCGTCCAGATGCGATTGCAGATCCTGCTGGGTCTTGCGGAATTCGGCCTCGGCGCCGCGCTGCATGGCGTCCACCCGCTCGAACGGGCGCAGCGAGTCGCCGCGCGCGCGCAGGCCGATCAGCGCGTCGCCGCCGGCCAGCGTGCCGATCAGGTTGGCGACGAAGGGGCCGTTGTCGCTGAACGGGGTGGGGTCCTGCTGGCCGAAGAAATCGCCCATGCGCACCCAGAACCGGTCGGCCAGGATGTCGCTGTCGGCCACCACCACCAGATTGGCCGGCCCCTCGGTCTGCGCCTTGTGGGCGGGGAAGTCGGCCGGGCGGGTCTGGCCCGGCGCCAGGGCGGGCGGGCCGGCGAAGGCGCTCTTCAGCACGCCGTGCACGCGCGCGGCGATCACCCGTGGCCCGCCCTCCGGCTTGAAGCCGGCGAGGATGCGCGCGGGGTCTGGGTTCATCTGCAACTGGTCGAGCGGCACGGGGCCGGATTGCGGGCTGGATTGCAGCAAGGGCGTGAACTCGATGTCGCTGCCGGGCTTTTTCGCGAGCGCGCCCGGTGCGGCCACCGTCACCTGCGTGAGGTCGGCGGTGGCGGGGTCGTCGTGGTTGATGCCGTCGCGGATGTTGAACCAGGCGACGAAATCCACCGCCTGCACCCGGTCGCCGGGGCTGGCGCGCACCCGCCACGCGCCCTTGAGGTCGCCGATCACCAGCTTGGGGTCGTACGCGATGCCCCAGGCGTCGAACAGTTTCGCGAGGTCGCTCGCCGTGTCGCGCGGCGGCTGGCCGTCGGGGCCCGGGGTGAGGGCTTGCGCCTCGCTGATCGGATCGACCATCGCCATCAGCCGCCCGCCGCGCATGACGAACTGGTCGATGGCGTATTGCGTGGTCTCCGGCAGGTTCTGCGCCTGGGCGACCAGCAGCACCTGGATGTCCGGGTCGATCGCCTGCGCGTCGAGCGGCACGGTCTTCACCGTGAAGCCCTGGCGCAGCTGCTGGGCGGCGAGCCAGGGCTGGCCGGCGCCGCTGTTGCGCATCATCATCATCATGCGCGGGTCGCCGTCGAGCGGCAGGGAGGACATCACGCCGATGGTGGGCCGCTTCGGCGAGGAGAGCTCGTAGATCAGCTTGGTGAGGTCGAATTCCAGGAAGCGCTCGCGCTCCGGCTGGAGGAAGGGGATGGTGCGCTCGTCATCGAGCAGGTTGCTGCCGACCAGGCCGAAATAGACCTGCTCGCCGGAGGCGTCGATCGGCACGCCCTGAAGCCCGTAGGCCACGGCGCGGTCTTCCACGTCGCTGAACGGCTCGGGGTCGTACACCTCCAGGCGCAGCTTCCCGCCGGAAATCCGCCCGTATTCCCTCAGCATTTCCTGCACCCGGTCGGCGAAGGCGCCATAGGCGGGCAGGCGGGCGCCGAGCTGGCGGGAATAGTAGAGCCGCAGCGTGACCGGCTCCTTCAGCCCTTCCAGGATGCGCGTGGTGCCCGGCGATAGCGTGTAGAGATGCTGCTGCGTGACATCGAGCTGCACGCTGGCCAGCCGCGCCTCGGCGAACAGGTTCATGCCCACGAGCATGGCGAGCACGCCGACGAGGCCGGCGATGGAGGAGATCACCCGGAAGCGGCGATTGCTGAACATGGCTCAGTCCGCCTTGCGATGTTCGACGATCACCGTGTTCAGATACAGCCAGAACCCGATGAACGAGGCGAAGTAGAGCAGGTCGCGCAGCGAGATGACGCCGCGCGTGAAGGCCAGGAAGCGCTCGGAGACCGACAGCCGCCGCGCCGTTTCGGCCAAGGCCGGCACGTTGCGGGTGAGGAAATCCGTCACCAGCGGGTAGGAGGCGACGGCGAAGACGAAGCACACGGCGACCCCGAGCACGAAGGCGATCACCTGGTTCTTGGTGGTGGCCGACATCGCAGCGCCGATCGATAGGAACGCGCCGGCCACCAGCAGTGCGCCGAGATAGCCCGACGCGATCACCCCGTTATCCGGCCGGCCGAGATAGTTGATGGTCAGCACGAAGGGAAAGGTGAGGGCGAGGGCGATGGCGCAGAACGCCCAGGCCGCGAGGAACTTGCCCAGCACCGCCTGCGCCTGGGTGATCGGCAGGGTCAGCAGCAGCTCGATCGTGCCCAGCCGCCGCTCCTCCGCCCACAGCCGCATGGTGATGGCGGGCACCAGCAGCAGGAACACCCAGGGGATGAAGTTGAAGAAGGGGGCGAGGTCGGCCTGGTTGCGCTCGAAGAAATTGCCGAGGTTGAAGGTGAGCACGCCCTGGAGCGCGAGGAAGATGACGATGAACACCGGCGCGACGGGGGTGGCGAAATAGGCGCCGAGCTCACGGCGGGCGACGACGAGGATGGTGCGCATTCAGACGGGCTCGACTTCGGAGGGGCGAGGCTGGGTGAGGTCGCGGAACACGTCGTCCAGCTTGTGCGAGGGGTGGCGGGCCTCCAGCTCGGCCGGCGTGCCGTCCGCCACCACGCGCCCGGCGGCGATGACGATGGCGCGGGTGCAGACCGCGTCCACCTCCTCGAGGATATGCGTGGAGATCACGATGGCCTTCTCGGCCGCCATGGCGCGGATCAGCGTGCGCACCTCGTGCTTCTGGTTGGGGTCCAGCCCGTCGGTGGGCTCGTCCAGGATCAGCACGGGCGGGTCGTGCAGCAGCGCCTGGGCGAGGCCGACGCGGCGCTTGAAGCCCTTGGACAGCGTCTCCACCGGTTGCAGCAGCACGCCGGAAAGCGAGGTGAGGGCCACGGCGTGATCGACCCGTGCCGCGATCTCGCCACCGCGAAAGCCGCGGATGCGGGCGACGAAGGTGAGGAAGCCGCGCACCGTCATTTCCGGCCATGTCGGCGCCCCCTCGGGCAGGAAGCCGAGGGTGCGCCGGGCGGCGAGCGAGGCCTCCACCACGTCGTGGCCGCAGATGCGCGCGGTGCCGGCGCTGGGCGTCATGAAGCCCGCGAGCATGCGCATCGTGGTGGATTTGCCGGCGCCGTTGGGGCCGAGGAAGCCGAGCACCTCGCCGCGGGCGACGTTGAAGCTGAGATTGTCCACGGCGGTGAAGGTGCCGAAACGCTTCGTCAGGCCCTCGATTTCGATCAGGGCTGCCACTCTTCGCCGTCCTCCGTGTGCTCGCACCGAGCCAATACGCCATCGGTTCACCGGCGCAAGCCGGCCCGGCGGTTGATGGAATTTCTTTAACCGGAATGCAAGGTGCGGAACCCCGCGGTCTGGCCGAACAGGCGCAGCAACTCGCGCACCGCGCGGCCGCGCGGGGAGGTGAGGCGGGGGTCCTTCTCCAGCAGCAACTCGGCGTCGCCATGCGCCATGGCCAGCAGCCCCTCGTCGCGCTCGGGCTTGGCGAGGCGCCATTCGGCCTGGCCGGACTGGCGGGTGCCCAGCAGGTCGCCGCCGCCGCGCAGGCGGAAATCCTCGTCGGCGATCAGGAACCCGTCCTCGGTGTCGCGCAGCAAGGCGAGGCGGCGGCGGGCGGTCTCGGTGAGGTCGGAGTCGTGCAGCAGCAGGCAGAAGCTGGCCTCCGCGCCCCGGCCGACGCGGCCGCGCAGCTGATGCAGCTGGGCGAGGCCGAAGCGTTCGGCATGCTCCACCACCATCACGCTGGCCTCGGGCACATCGACGCCGACCTCGATCACCGTGGTCGCCACCAGCAGGCGGGTGCGGCCGGCGGCGAAATCGGCGAGGGCGGCCTCGCGCACCGCGCTGTCCTGGCGGCCATGGGCGAGGCCGGTGCGCGGGCCGAAGCGGCCGCTCAGCTCGGCGAAGCGGTGCTCGGCGGCGGCGAGGTCGCTGGCCTCGCTCTCCTCCACCAGCGGGCACACCCAATAGACCCGGCCGCCCTGGTCGAGCTTGCGGGCGACGGCCTCGATGATGTCGGGCATGGTGGCCAGCGCGTGCAGCGTGGTGCGGATGGGCAGGCGGCCCGCGGGCTTGCCGGTCAGGCGGCTGGTCTGCATCTCGCCCCATTGGGTCAGCAGCAGGGTGCGCGGGATGGGGGTGGCGGTCATCACCAGCACGTCCACCGACTCGCCCTTGGCCCCCAGGCCGAGGCGCTGATCGACGCCGAAGCGGTGCTGCTCGTCGATCACCGCCAGGGCCAGGTCGTGGAAGCGCACGCCCTCCTGCACCAGCGCGTGGGTGCCCACCACCAGCTGCCGCGTGCCGTCGGCGAGCCGGGCGAGGATTTCCGCGCGGGCGCGGCCGGTCACGCTGCCGGTGAGCAGCACGGCGGGAATGGGCGAAATCCGTTCCAGCGTGCGGGCGTGCTGGCGGGCGAGGATTTCCGTGGGCGCCATCAGCGCCGCCTGCGCGCCGGCCTCGGCGGCGGTGAGCATGGCGAGGATGGCGACCAGCGTCTTGCCCGCGCCGACATCGCCCTGCAGCAGCCGCATCATGCGCAGGGGCGCGGCGAGATCGGCGTCGATCTCCGCCAGCGCCTGACGCTGGGAGGCGGTGAGGGGATGGCCGAACGACGCCAGCGCCGCGCGCCGCAGCCGCCCGTCGCCGGCCAGCGCGCGGCCGGTCCGCGTGCGGGCGCGGCGGCGCAGGATGGCAAGGCCGATCTGGCCGGCCAGCAATTCATCGTAGGCGAGGCGGCGGAAGGCGGCCGGGGGCGGGGGTTCGCCGGGCATCTGCACGGCGCGCAGCGCCTCGGCGAATCCGGGCCAGCCCTCGCGGCGCATCAGCGCGGCATCGTGCCATTCCTCCATGTCCGGGATGCGGGCGAGCGCCTGGGTCATGGCGCGACGGATATGGCCGGGGAACAGCCCGGCGGTCAGCGGCCAGACCTGCTCCAGCGCCGGAATCTGCTCCGGCCGGTCGGCGGGGGCGATGAAGTCCGGGTGGACCATCTGCCGCCGGTCGTCGAACCGGCCGGAGACCAGCACCTCGCCGTCCAACGGCAGCCGGTCGGCCGGGAACCGGCGGAAGAAGACGAGTTCCGCGAAACCCGACGCATCGCTCACCCGCACCCGCGTGGGCTGGCGGGGATTGCCCGGCGGGTCGATGCGCTCCACCCGCACGGCGAGCGTGACGACCTGTCCGGGCACGGCGGCGGCGATCGTGCCGCGCTCGCGGCGGTCGATATAGGAATCGGGCAGGTGGAACAGCAGGTCGATGAGCCGCGTTCCGCCGGCGGCGCGGCCGATCAGCCGGGCGGTGGCCTCGCCGACGCCGCGCAGATTGGCCAGCGGCGCGAAAAGCGGGTGATCGGAGGGTGGGGGCACGGGCTGACAGGGGGGTTCGGGGCCGCTATATGACAATCCGTCCATGCCAGAAACCCCCATGCCTGCGGCGCCCCCAATTGCACCCATCGACGTGCGGCGCCGCCGCCTGCTGTTCCGCGCCACCCATAGGGGCACGCATGAGAACGACCTGCTGATCGGCGGCTATGTCGCCGCGCGCATCGCCGGCATGGACGAGGCGGCGATGGACGCGCTGGAGGAAGTGATGGAATTGCCGGACGCCGACCTGGCGGAATGGCTGACCGGCCGCCAACCCGTGCCGGACTGGGCCGATTCGCCCATGCTGCGCGACATGGTCGCCGCCGCGCGCGACCACGCGACACGCTCATGACGCTGACACCCATCCATGGCGCGCCGGAAGGCTTCGACGCGCTGCTGCTCGCGCGCCGCGCGGCGGAGCATCCCGGCCCGCTGCTGCACGCCACCCGCGACGATTCGCGCATGGCGCGCCTGGCCGAGGCGCTGGCCTTCTTCGCGCCGCATGCCGAGGTGCTGCGCTTTCCCGCCTGGGACTGCCTGCCCTATGACCGCGTCTCGCCCAACCCCGAACTCGTCTCCCAGCGCATCGCCACCCTGGCGCGGCTGATCGAGGCGCCCCAGGCGCCGCGGATCGTGCTGACCACGGTCAACGCGCTGGTGCAGAAAGTGCCGCCGCGCCACATCTTCCGGGGCAGCAGCCGCGTCCTGAAGCGCGGCGGCAGCGTGCAGCCGGAGGAGCTGGCGCGCTTCCTGGAAGCCAACGGCTACGGCCGCGCCGGCACGGTGATGGAGCCCGGGGAATTCGCCCTGCGCGGCGGGATCATCGACATCTTCCCCGCCGGCAGCAGCGAGCCGGTGCGGCTCGACCTGTTCGGCGACGACATCGAGAGCATCCGCCATTTCGACACCAACTCCCAGCGCAGCGGCGAGCGGGTGGAGGAGCTGGTGCTGCGCCCGGTCTCCGAGGTGTTCCTCGACGCCGGCAGCGTCGGCCGCTTCCGCACCGCCTGGCGCGACCTGTTCGGCCCGGGCGCGGCGGAAGACCCGCTCTATCTCAGCATCTCCGAGGGGCGGCGCCATCCGGGCATGGAGCACTGGGTGCCGCTGTTCCACGACCGCATGGAGACGCTGTTCGACTACCTGCCCGGCGCCTCCGTCAGCCTCGACCACCAGGGCGAGGACGTGCTGGCCGCGCGGCTGGAAATGGTCGCCGACCACTACGCCGCCCGCAAGCTGGTGCCGCGCGACGGCGAGGTGCCCTACCGCCCGCTGCCGCCGGAGCTGCTCTATCTCGACCGCGCCGCCTGGGACGCGGCGCTCTCGCACGGCCCCGCCTTCGCCTTCTCCCCCTTCGCCAAGGCGGACGGCGCCGAGGGCATCGATGCCGGCGGCCGGCCCGGCCCGGTCTTCGCCCAGCAGGGCGGCGGGCCGGGCACCAACGTGTTCGCCCAGCTCGCCACCCAGGCGCAGAGCTGGCAGCGCCAGGGCATGCGGCTGATCGTCGCGGCGTGGAGCAACGGCTCGCGCGAGCGGCTGGGCAACCTGCTGCGCGAACACGGCATCCGCCCCGAGCCGGCGGCGGATTGGCAGGCCGCCGAAACCCTGCCGGGCGGCACCGCCGTGCTGGTGACGCTGGGCATGGAGCGCGGCTTCACCGCCGCCGGGCTGGGCGTGGTCAGCGAGCAGGACCTGCTCGGCGAGCGCATCAGCCGCCCGCCGCGCCGGCGCAAGCGGGCCGACCAGTTCATCGCCGAGGCGACCGAGATCGCCGAGGGCGATCTGGTGGTGCATCAGGATCACGGCATCGGCCGCTATGACGGGCTCGTCACCCTGCAGGTGAACGACGCGCCGCATGACTGCCTGCGCCTGCTCTATGACGGCGACGACAAGCTGTTCCTGCCCGTCGAGAACATCGAGATGCTCTCGCGCTTCGGCAGCGAGAGCGGCGGGGTGGGACTCGACAAGCTCGGCGGCGCCGGCTGGCAGGCGCGCAAGGCGCGCATGAAGCAGCGCGTGCGCGACATGGCCGGCGAGCTGATACGCACCGCCGCCCAGCGCAAGATGCGCGAGGCGGAAATCCTCGCCCCCGCCGAGGGCGCCTGGGACGAGTTCTGCGGCCGGTTCCCCTTCGCCGAGACCGACGACCAGGCCCGCGCCATCGCCGACGTGCTGGAAGACCTCGCCAGCGGCCGGCCGATGGACCGGCTGATCTGCGGCGACGTCGGTTTCGGCAAGACCGAGGTGGCGCTGCGCGCCGCCTTCGTCGCCGCCATGGCCGGCGGGCAGGTGGCGGTGGTGGTGCCCACCACGCTGCTGAGCCGCCAGCACTACCGCGTGTTCTCCGCCCGCTTCGCCGGGCTGCCCGTGAAGGTCGCCCAGCTCTCGCGCATGGTGACCGCCAAGGAGGCGGCGGAGGTGCGCCGCGGCCTCGCCGACGGTTCCATCAACATCGTCGTCGGCACCCACGCGCTGCTGTCCAAGACGGTGAGTTTCGCCAATCTCGCGCTGCTGGTGGTGGACGAGGAGCAGCATTTCGGCGTCGCCCACAAGGAAAAGCTGAAGGCGATGCGCGCGGACGTGCACGTGCTGACGCTGACCGCCACGCCCATTCCCCGCACCCTGCAGCTGGCGCTGACCGGCGTGCGCGAAATGAGCGTGATCGCCACGCCCCCGGTCGATCGCCTCGCCGTGCGCACCTTCATCATGCCGTTCGACGCGCTGGTGATCCGCGAGGCGCTGCAGCGCGAACGCTTCCGTGGCGGCCAGGTGTTCTGCGTGGTGCCGCGCATCGAGGACCTCTCGCGCATGGCCCAGCGCCTGACCGAGATCGTGCCGGAGGCGCGCACGGTGATGGCGCATGGCCGCCTCGCCCCCACCGAGCTCGAACGGGTGATGACCGAGTTCGGCGACGGCAAATACGACATCCTGCTGTCCACCAACATCGTCGAGAGCGGGCTGGACATGCCCGCCGTCAACACGCTGGTGATCCATCGCGCGGACATGTTCGGCCTCGGCCAGCTGTATCAGCTGCGCGGGCGGGTGGGGCGCGGCAAGCAGCGCGGCTACGCCTATCTCACCTGGCCGCCCAGCCACCGCCTCAGCGTCGCGGCGGAGAAGCGGCTGACGGTGATGCAGACGCTGGATTCGCTCGGCGCCGGGTTCACGCTCGCCAGCCACGACCTCGACATCCGCGGCGCCGGCAACCTGCTCGGCGACGAGCAGAGCGGCCATATCCGCGAAGTGGGCATCGAGCTCTACCAGCAGATGCTGGAGGACGCGGTGGCGGAGATGCGCGCCGAACGCGGACGCTCGCGCGACGAGGCGCGGGACTGGACGCCGAATATCGGCCTCGGCCTGCCCGTGCTGATCCCCGAGACCTATGTGCGCGACCTGCCGGTGCGCCTGGGCCTGTATCGCCGCATCGGCGCCCTGGAGAACGACGCGGAGATCGAGGCGATGGCCGCCGAGCTGGTGGACCGCTTCGGCCCGCTGCCGCCGGAGGTGGAGAACCTGCTCCAGGTGGTGGCGCTGAAGCGCATGTGCCGCGAAGCCGGGGTGGAGAAGCTGGATTGCGGCCCGAAGGGCATGGTGATCGGCTTCCGCGGCAACGCCTTCCGCAACCCCGCCGGGCTGGTGGCGTGGCTCGCCAGCAAGGGCGGGCTGATCCGCCTGCGCCCGGACCACAAGCTGGCGATCACGCGCGACATGACCGTGGCCCAGCGGCTGGACGTGGCGCGCGACGTGGTGGGC
>CAMFLK010000135.1 GCA_945957135.1 uncultured Rhodospirillales bacterium | reverse complement strand
CCCTATCCCATGGCCACCATACTGGGCCATCCCGACATCCTCGCGCTGGTCAACCACCCGCTCGTGCTGGCCCGCGCCGCCGCCTATCTCGGCTGCAAGCCCACCTTGTCGAGCCTGGGGGTGCGCTGGTCCTTCCCCACCGACCGGCCGAACGACGTGCAGCGCTTCCATCGCGATCCCGATGACTGGCGCTTCCTCAAGCTGTTCATCTACCTCACCGATGTGCCGGACGCGGCGGCCGGCCCGCATGTCTATGTGCGCGGGTCCCATCACGGCACCGGGCGGCTGCGCGCCCGCGCCTACAGCCGCGCGGACATACTGCGCCAGTATGACGAGGCCGCGATCCACCCGGTGCTGGGCGCCGCCGGCACCGCCTTCATGGCCGACACCTACGGCATCCATGCCGGGGCGGTGCCACGCGGCCAGCCGCGGCTGATCGTGCAGGCGCAATATTCCGTGCTGCCGATCTACGCCTTCGCCTACCAGCCGCTGCCCATGGCCCTGCCGCCGGAGCTCGACCCCTATGTCAACCGGCTGCTGCTGCGCCCGATGGCGGCCTGACCCACCCGGCTTGGCACACCCGGCTTGGCACGGCCCCGCGCCGGCCCGATACTGGCCGCGGCATCCTGGGGAGACCTGACGTGACCGACCGACGCGCCCTTGCCGGCATGGCAGCCCTCGCGATCTGCGCCCTTCCCCTGGCGCCGGCCCGCGCGCAGGTGCTGGAGATCGCCACCGACCAGTCCCCGGTCGGGCTCGACCCGCACATCGCCACCGCCTTCTCCACCGCCATGATCAACAGCGTGATCTACGAGGGCCTCACCGCCATCGACCGCGACCTGCGCACAGTGCCCGGCCTCGCGGAAAGCTGGACCGTCTCGGCCGACGGGCTGACCTACGACTTCAAGCTGCGGCCGGGTGCGACCTTCCACAACGGACGGGCGGTGACGCCGGCCGACGTGATCGCCTCCATCGCCCGGGTGCGCGACCCCAAGACGGCCTCCCCGCTCGCCTCGCGCTTCACCGTCATCAAATCGGTGGAGCCGGTGGGCGCGGACGGGGTGCGCATGGTGCTCGACACGCCCTCCGCCCCGCTGCTCGCCCAGCTCGCGGTGCTGGCCATCGTGGCCCCGGAAGCGTCGGCCGAGCTGGCGCGCAAGCCGGTGGGCACCGGGCCGTTCCGCTTCCAGGCCTGGGTGCCCGACACCTATATCGCGCTGGAACGCAGCCCCGGCTTCTGGGCCAAGGGCCTGCCCATCCTCGGCGGGCTGAAATTCAACATCGTGCCCGAGGCCGCCACCCGCCAGCTCGGCCTGGCCGGCGGCACCTACGCCCTGCTGCCGGCGATCGACGCGGCCACCGCCGCCATGCTGGCCGACAAGCCGGACGTGCAGCTGATGGAGGTGCAGGACCTCGCCTATTCGCTGATCGGCATCAACGTCTCCAAGCCGCCCTTCGACAAGCCGGCGGTGCGCGAGGCGTTCAACCTGGCGATCGACCGGTCGGAGCTGGTGCAGGCCGCCTATTTCGGCCGCGCCGTGCCGGGTGGCCCGCTGTCGCCGGCGCTGAAGGAATGGGCGCTGCCCAATACCGCCTTCCCCTGCTACACGCCCGACCCCGTCGCGGCGATGAAGAAGCTCGCCGAGGCCGGGGTGACCGGCAAGCTGAAGCTGACGCTGAACGTGCTCGGCTCCGTGCAGCAGGTGGTGGACGTGGCCCAGGTGGTGCAGGCCCAGCTCAACAAGGCCGGGTTCGACGCGCAGCTGAACGTGCAGGAGGCCGGCCGCTTCATCGCGGACTGGCGGGCCAGCAATTTCGAGGCCTTCGTCTCGCTGAACGGCGGCGGTCCGGACCCCGACGATTATTTCGGCCGCACCTACCAGACCGGGGGCGCGACCAACGTGTTCAAATACTCCAATCCCGCGCTGGACAAATTGCTGATCGACGCGCGGGCCAGCAGCGACCAGGCGGCGCGCAAGCGCATGTACGACGAGGCGCAGAAAATCCTCGCCTGCACCGGCCCCACCGTGAACCTCGCCTACGCCACCGTGTTCACCGCGGTGCGGGCGGAGCTGAAGGATTTCTACCCGATGGCCACACGCTCGCTGCGCGCCCTGCGCGAGGCCAAGCTGGCCAAGTAAGCGGTGCTCAGGGCCATCCTGGCACGGGCGGCGGAGCTGGGCGTCGTCGCCCTCGGCGTGTCGATCCTCACCTTCCTGATGATCCACCTGGTGCCCGGCGACGCGGCCCAGCTGATCCTGGGCGCGGAGGACGTCTCGCCGGAGATGCTGGCCGAGACGCGCCGCCAGCTCGGCCTCGACCAGCCGCTCGTGGTGCAGTACGCGCTGTGGATCGGCCGCGCCCTGCGCGGCGATTTCGGGGTCAGCGTCTCCACCGGCCAGCCGGTGATCGGCGAGATCGCCGGGCGCGTGGGCGTCACCGCCGAGCTCACTGTGCTGGCGCTCGCCGTCGCCATCCTGCTCGCCGTGCCCGCCGGCTGCCTGATGGCGACACTGCGCAGCTCGGTGTCGGACTACGTGGTGCGGGTGCTGTCGATCATCGGCATCACCATCCCGTCCTTCTGGCTGGGCACGCTGCTGCTCTATGGCGCGAGTGCGGCGATGCCGGGCATGCGGCTGGTGGGCTACGTGGCCTTCGCCGAGGCGCCGCTGGCCAATCTGCAACGCATGATCCTGCCCACCATCGCGCTCGCCCTGCCGGTGGTCGCCTCGCTCGCCCGGGTGGTCCGCGCGGCGATGCTGGAGACGCTGGGCCAGGAATTCATCCGCGTCGCCCGCGCCAAGGGGCTGGGCGAGCCGCGCGTGATCTTCCGCCACGCGCTGCGCAACGCGCTGATCCCGTTCATCACCAGTGCCGGCATCGCCGCGGGCTATCTGTTCGGCGGATCGGTGGTGGTGGAGCAGGTCTTCGCCCTGCCCGGCCTGGGACGGCTGATGGTCGGCGCCATCGCCGAGCGCAACTACCCGCTGATCCAGGCCTCCATCCTGCTCGCCACCTTCACCTTCGTGGCGGTGAACTTCGTGGTCGATCTGCTCTACATCGCCGCCGACCCGAGGGCGCGCGACGCATGAAGTCGCCGTTGCTGTGGCTGGGTGCCGCGCTCGTGGCGGTCCAGGCGCTGGCCGCCCTCTCCGCCCCCTGGCTGGCGCCGTTCGACCCCAACGCGCAGGACATCCTGGCCCGGCTGGCCCGCCCCGGCCTGCGCCACCTGCTCGGCACCGACAATTTCGGCCGCGACACGCTGTCGCGCGCGCTGTTCGGCTACCGCACCCTGTTCGCCGTCTCCGCCGCCTCCGTCGCCATCGCGCTCACCATCGGCGGCGGCATCGGCGTGTGGGCCGCCTGGCGCGGCGGGTGGTTCGACCGGGTGGCCATGCGGGCGATGGACGTGCTGTTCGCCTTTCCCGTCATCCTGCTGGCGATCGGCGTCATCGCCGTGCTCGGCCCCGGCGCGGTGGGCACGGCCATCGCCATCGGCGTGGTCTATACCCCCATCTTCGCCCGCACCCTGCGCGCGCCCACCCTGCTGCTGAAGAACACCGACTACGTCGCCGCCGCCCGCGCCATCGGCGCCACAGACCGGCGCATCATCCGCCTGCATTTGCTGCCCAACCTGGCCCCGGTGATCCTGGTGCAGACCAGCCTGCTGCTGTCCACCGCCATATTGGTGGAGGCCTCGCTGTCCTTCCTCGGCCTGGGCACCCAGCCGCCCACCGCCTCGCTCGGCCGGATGCTGTCGGAGAGCCGAAGCTTCCTCACCTTCTCGCCCTGGCCGGCGGTGTTCTCGGGGGCGGCGATCCTGCTCGCCGCCCTCGGCTTCAACCTGCTCGGCGACGGGTTGCAAGACCGGCTGGACCCGAGGCTGCGCAGCCGCGGATAGGCCCGATATCACGACGACTCATCCCAGGGGTCATGGTTTGGCGCGCCACCGCCGGCCAACCCGGCGCGCGATACCGCCAGATGACCGCCGATATGTCCGCGAATCGTCACCGGAGCTTCCCGCGCACGTAACCCGTCCGCGCCGCGCGTCATCTATGAACGCGTGGCTGGAATCAGAACTTCCGTGCCGTAGCGAAAGGAAAATCCGACATGCGCGTCGTCGCGCTCGCCATTGCCGCCGCCTCCGCCCTCGCCGCCACCCCCGCCCTGGCCACGCCGCTCACCTTGAACGGCCGCCCGCCGGCCATCATCAACCACCGTGGCGCCAGCGGCTATCTGCCGGAGGAGACGATGGAGGCCTACCGCCTCTCCGTCGCCCAGAAGGCCGACTACCTCGAAGGCGACGTCTATGTCACCAAGGACGGCGTCGCGGTCATGCTGCATGACGGCACGCTGAACGCCACCACCAACGTGGTGGCCTACGCCGCCACCCATCCGGAGATCAAGGCGCTGGTCGCCAGCGGCGGCAAATACAACGTCACCGACTTCACCTATGCCCAGCTGATGCAGCTCACCGCCACCTTCCGCACCGCCAACGGCTACGGCACCTACCGCGCCGGCTACTACGATGCCGGGTTCCACTACCAGATCGCCACGCTCGAGCAGGTGGCCGATCTCGCCTACCAGACCTATCTCGACACCGGCAAGATGATCGGCATCTACCCCGAGGCCAAGCAGAGCGGCCTGAACGTGGCCGATGCCATTCTCGCCGTGCTGAACAAGGCGAAATACAACGGCTACTTCAACGCCGCCCACAAGACGGTGTTCCTGCAGTCCTTCGATTCCAACCAGGTGGCCTACATGAACGGGCTGACGGACATCCCCGTCACCCAGCTCGGCATCTGCCCCACCACCGCGGCCCAGGCCGCGGCGATCAAGGTCTTCGCCGACGGCGTCGGCCCCTCGCTGAACCAGACCAACGCGGCCTGCGTCGCCCTGGCGCACGATGCGGGGCTGTATGTCCACCCCTACACCTTCCTCTACGACGCCACGGTGTACGACACCTACTACGCCTATGGCGTGGACGGCGTGTTCACCAACTTCGCGCCCATCGCCTATGACGAGCGCACCACGATGTTCCCGGTGCCGGAGCCGGCGAGCCTGGCCCTGCTTGGCCTGGGCCTGACCGGCCTCGCCGCGATCCGCCGCCGCCGCTGAGCGTAACGACCCGGGCCGCCCCGCGCGGCGGCCCGGATTGTTGGCGCGCCGCCGCCAGCCAACCCGGCGCGGGTATCAGCGCCTGCCGTAGCGATCCTCCATCCGCTCGATATCGTCCTCGCGCAGGATCGCCCCGGTCTGCACCTCGATGAACACGAGGTCCTCGCTGCCCGGATTCTCGACGCGGTGCACGCAGCCATTGGGCAGGTACACGGCCTGGTCGGGGGCGAGCTCGATGGTCTCCGCATCCCGCGTCACCCGGGCATGGCCGCGCACCACCACCCAGTGCTCGGCGCGATGGCGGTGGCGCTGCAACGACAGGATCCCGCCGGGGATCACCCGGATACGCTTCACGCAATAGAACGGCCCCGCGTCGATCACCGCCCAGTCGCCCCAGGGGCGGGAATCCGCCTGGCCGGCCGCGTAGTGGTTCTCGTGCGTCATCTTCACCCTCCATGGACAGGCGGCTGGATAGCGCAGTCCGGCGCGGTGGGATACCGTTCCCGCCATCAGGGGAGAACACGTCATCATGAAGACCATCCGCGGGCCCGCCATTTTCCTGGCCCAGTTCGCCGGCGATGCCGCGCCGTTCAACTCCCTGCCCGCCATCGCCCGCTGGGCCGCCGGCCACGGCTACAAGGGTGTGCAGATCCCCTCCTGGGATTCCCGGCTGATCGACCTCGCCAGGGCCGCCGAGAGCACCGCCTATTGCGACGACCTCAAGGGCGTGCTCGCCCGCGAAGGGCTGGAGCTGACCGAACTCTCCACCCATCTCCAGGGCCAGCTCGTCGCCGTCCACCCGGCCTACGACCTCGCCTTCGACGGCTTCGCCGCCCCCACCGTGCGCGGCAATCCCGCCGCCCGCCAGGAATGGGCGGTGGAGCAGATGAAGCTCGCCGCCCGCGCCTCCGCCAATCTCGGCCTCACCGCCCATGCCAGCTTCTCCGGCGCGCTCGCCTGGCCCTACATGTACCCCTGGCCCCAGCGCCCGGCCGGGCTGGTGGAGACGGCGTTCGACGAGCTGGCGAAACGCTGGAAACCCATCCTCGACGCGTTCGACCAAGCCGGCGTCGATGTCTGCTTCGAAATCCACCCCGGCGAAGACCTGCACGACGGCGTCAGCTTCGAGATGTTCCTTGAGCGCGTCGGCAACCATCCGCGCTGCAACATCCTCTACGACCCCAGCCATTTCGTGCTGCAGCAGCTCGACTACCTCGCCTTCATCGACATCTACCATTCCCGCATCCGCGCCTTCCACGCCAAGGACGCGGAGTTCAACCCCACCGGCCGCCAGGGCGTGTATGGCGGGTTCCAGTCCTGGGTGAACCGCGCCGGCCGCTTCCGCTCGCTGGGCGACGGGCAGGTGGATTTCGCCGGCATCTTCTCGAAACTCTCGCAATACGGCTTCGACGGCTGGGCCGTGCTGGAATGGGAATGCTGCATCAAGGACAGCGAGCAGGGCGCCGCCGAGGGCGCACCCTTCATCGCCGGCCACATCATCGAGGTCGCCCGCCGCGCCTTCGACGATTTCGCCGCCAGCGGCGTGGACGACGCCGCCAACCGCAAGATGCTGGGGCTCTGAACCATGACCATCGAAGGCAAGGACGACGCGCCGGCCACCCGCCGGCTGCGGCTGGGCATGGTGGGCGGCGGGCGCGGCGCGTTCATCGGCGCGGTGCACCGGCTCGCCGCCCGCATGGACGACCGCTACGAACTCGTCGCCGGCGCCCTCTCCGCCGACCCCGACCGCGCCCGCGCCTCGGCCGCCGACGCCCATATCGCGCCCGAGCGCAGCTACGCCGATTTCCGCGAAATGGCCCAGGCCGAAGCCGCGCGGCCGGACGGGATCGACGTGGTCGCCATCGTCACGCCCAACCACCTGCATGCCGAACCCGCCATCGCCTTCCTGAGCGCGGGCATCCACGTCATCTGCGACAAGCCGCTGGCCAACACGATGGAGTCGGCCAATGCCCTGGCCGCCGCCGTCGCCTCCAGCAACCGCGTGTTCGGCCTGACCCACAACTACACCGGCCACCCCATGGTGCGGCAGGCCCGCGAGATGATCGCCGCCGGCGAACTCGGCGAGCTGCGCGTGGTGCAGGTGGAATATCCGCAGGATTGGCTGGCCACCAACCTGGAAGCCACCGGCCACAAGCAGGCGGACTGGCGCACCGACCCCGCCCGCAGCGGCGCGGCCGGCTGCGTCGGCGATATCGGCACCCACGCCTTCAACCTCGCCGAATTCGTCACCGGCCTGACCTGCGACAGCGTGGCCGCCGAGCTCTCCACCTTCGTCCCCGGCCGCGCGCTGGACGACAATGCCCATATGCTGCTGCGCTTCCAGGGCGGGGCGCGCGGCATGCTGTGGTGCTCCCAGGTCGCCACCGGCAACGAGAACGCGCTGCGCCTTCGCGTCCACGGCACCAAGGCCGGACTGTCCTGGGAACAGGAACAGCCGAACATCCTCACCTTCACCCCGTTCGGCGACACGCCCCGCAGGATCAGCCGCGCCGGCGCCGGCGCCTCGGCGGTGGCCAACCACGCCGCCCGCATCCCCGCCGGCCACCCCGAGGGATACCTGGAAGCCTTCGCCCAGCTCTACCGCGACCTCGCCGAACAGATCACCGCGCATATCGAGCGCCGCGCGCCGGACCCCGCCTGCCTGCTGGTGCCCGGCATCGCCGAAGGGCTGCGCGGCATGCGCTTCATCACCGCGGCCGTGGAATCGAGCCGGGCGGATGCGGGGTGGAGGAAAATCTAGTTCAGGCAAGGAGCCCTGCGGCGACGCTTCGGCCCCTATTGCTTCACCCCGCCCGCCGCCAGCCCCGAGGTCATGCGCCATTGCAGGGGCAGGAACAGGAGCAGGGCCGGCAGGGTGGTGACGGCGGAGGCGGCCATGACGGCGCCCCAATCGGTGGTGTTCTCGCCGAAGAAGGCGGCGAGGCCGAGGGGCAGGGTTTTCATGCCGGCGCGGGTCAGGAAGGCCAGCGCGAACAGGTATTCCGTCCAGCAGAGCAGGAAGGCGTAGGTAGCGGTGGCGACCAGGCCGGGCACCAGCAGCGGCGCGATGACGTGGCGCAGGATGCCCGGCAGGCCGCACCCGTCGATGGCCGCGGCTTCGTCCAGCTCGCGGGGGATGGAGTCGAGATAGCCGAGCAGCATGTACAGCGAGAAGGGAATGCTGATGGCGGTGTAGCAGAAGACGATGCCGGCATAGCTATTGGTCAGGCCGAGCCGCGCGAACAGGATGAACAGCGGCGTGACCAGCACGATCCAGGGAAAGAGCTGCCCCGCCAGGATGGCGCCGAGCAGCAGGCGGCGGCCACGCAGCCGGCGGCGGGACAGCACATAGGCGGCCATGGCGGAGAGCAGCGTGGAGAGGAACACGGCGGCGAGGCAGATGGCCACGCTGTTGCCCAGGAAACGGCCGAACCCGCTGTCGAACAGGCGGACGTAGTTGTCCCAGGTGAAGGCGAAGCGGCCGGGGTCGAACAGGGTGGCGCTGGTCTGCACCGAGCCGGTGAAGATCACCACGGCGGGGTAGAGCAGGAACAGCATCGCCGCGAGGGCGATGGCGACGAGAACGGCATCCAGCCATCCGAAGGGCCGCTTCACGGCGCGTTCCCCAGCACGCGCCTTCCAGCGAAGCGCATGTAGATCGCCCCGAAGATCGCCATGGCGACGGCCATCACCATGCCGATCGTGGCACTGGCGCCGAGCTGGAAATCGATGAAGCCGCGCACATAGACCTCGACGGCGAGCACGTTGGTGAAGCGGCCCGGCCCGCCGCCGGTGGTGAGCCAGACATAGACGAAATTGTTGAAGGTCCAGAACACCAGCAGCATCGCCACGATCAGCACGGTGGGCGCGATATGCGGCCAGGTGACGGCGCGGAAGATGCCCGCCCGCCCTGCCCCGTCCAGCGCGGCGGCCTCGGCCAGTTCGCGCGGCACGGATTGCAGGGCGGCGACGAAGGCCAGCGTCGCCACCGGCAGGGTGTTCCACACGAGTATGAGCAGCAGGGTCGGCCACACTGTGGCGGTGTCGGCCAGGAACGGGTGGGGTTCGCGCAGCAGGCCGAGCCAGACCAGGGCGCGGTTGATGGCCCCGAATTGCGGGTCGAGCAGCCAGCGCCAGGTGGCGACGGCGACGATGGCCGGCGTCGCCCAGGGCACGATCAGCGCCAGGCGCAGCGGCGTGCGCAGCTTCGCACGGCGGATGGCCGCACTTTCCAGCAGCAGCGCGAGGCCCAGGCCCAGCACGACGCGCAGCAGCACGGAGACGGCGGTGAGCCAGAAGGCGGTGCGCCACATCACCCGCCAGAACTCGGAATCGCCGAGCACGGCTTCGTAGTTGGCGAGGCCGACGAAGCTGCCGCCCTGGCGCAGGCGCAGCAGGTTGAGGTCGGTCAGGCTGATCCACAGCCCGTAGCCGGTGGGGTAGAGGTAGAACCCGGCCAGCACCAGCAGGGCCGGCGCCAGCATGGCCCAGGCGATCAGCCCGTCGCGGCGGCTGCGCCCGAACAATGCCTATTTCAAGCCCTTGGTGACGACGTCCAGCAGCCTTTGCGCCGCCGCCTCCGGAGTCGCCTCGCCGATGAAGACGGAGCCGAAATCCCGCCCCGTCTCGGTCCACATCGTGGCGATGGGGATGGGGGCTTCGGAATACGGCCCCCAGGTGCGGGCGCGTTGCAGCTGTTCGGCGTAGCCGGCCAGCGCCGGGCCGAAATCGATGGTCTTCAGCAGGGTCTTCTGGGCCGGCATCTGTGCCTTGTAGAAGCGGGCGAACACGTCCTGGGTGGCGAGGAACTGCACCAGTTTCCACGCGGCCTTGGGGTCGGCGGTGTTGGCGTTGATCACCAGCGAGCGGCCGCCGAGATGGGTGATGGAGCCGGCCTTGTCCGCCGGCACCAGCGCGCTGGTCAGCGGCGGCGTGCCGCCATTGGGGTTGCGCGCCCGCCAGTCCGCCAGCATCTGCTTGAAATTGGCGGGTGGAATCAGGGTCGCCATCGCCTCGCCGGCCACCATCGGCTGGGTCACCGCGGGGTCCGCCCAGTTGCTGACGGCGAGCATGCCCTTGGGCGTCTCCCCGTCCTGGAGGAAGCCGGCGAAGTAGCGCATGGCCGCCGCCACTTCGGGCACGGTGACCCCGGGGGCGAAACCGCCTTCGGGCTTCTTCACCACCAGCGCCTGGCCGTGCGACCACCACCAGTAATTCGCCGCGAACCAGATGGAGTTGGAGGGCGCGCTGCCCATGCCGAACTGGAACCCGGCCTTGCCCGTGGCGGCGTGGACCTTGCGGCTGGCCGCGCGGAACTCGTCCCAGGTTTTCGGAATGCTGGTGATGCCGGCCTTCTCCAGCAGGTCGGTGCGATAGACCATGGCGAAGGTGTCCACCGTCCAGGGCAGGCCGTACACCTTGCCGTCGCGGCCGGTGGCGAGGTCGAGCGCGATGAAGTCGGCCAGCGCGTCCTTGGCGGGCTTGCCGATGACGTCGTCGAGCGGCAGGGCGGCGCCGGCGGTGGCGATGTCCTTCACCCAGACGAAGCCGGCCTGCATCACGTCCGGCCCGGAGCCGACCGCGGCCTCGCGCAGGAAGTTGGGCAGCGCGTCCGCCGGGCTGGCGGTGACGATCTTCACGCGGATGCCGGGATTGGCCTTCTCGAACACGTCCAGCGCCGCGCGGATGTCCGGCGCGTCGGGGTCCATGTAGAGGAAGGTGAGGTCGGTGGCCGAAGCCGTGCCGATCCATCCGGCGCAGGCCAGCGCCGCGAGACTTCCCAGCCATTTGCGCAGCCGCATGCCGCCCTCCCCGTCTTTTGCGGGCAGCCTAGCACCGGGGTTTCCTATGACAATGCGGCCCGCCTTCTCT
>CAMFLK010000134.1 GCA_945957135.1 uncultured Rhodospirillales bacterium | reverse complement strand
CAAAAAAACAACGGTTTTTGGCCACACTTTTTCTCATTCTCCCCATACCGCCCCGCCCTTTGTTGGGGGGGCTCCTGACCTGCCCTTTACGCTCTGGGGGCCTGCACAGCGCCCGCCGCAACGCAAGCACAATCAAGGATGCGAAGGAGCCCGCTCGACCGTCTTAACCGTGCGCGATGAAATCCTTGCGCCCGCCATCCACCGCCAGCACCTGGGCGGTGACCCAGCTCGAATCCGGCGCGGCGAAGAAGGTGACGGCGTTGGCGATGTCGTCCGGCTCGCCCACGCGGCCGGTCATCGCCACGGCGACGAAGCCGTCATGCAGTGCCTTCCATTCTTCCGGCGTCTTGCCCAGCTCCGTCATGTCCGTGCGCACGAAGCCGGGGGCGACGGCGTTGACGGTGATGCCGTGCGGGCTGAGCTCCAGCGCGAAACGCTTGGTCAGCGTGTTCACCTCGGCCTTCGAGCCGGCATAGAAATGGTTGCCGGGAAAGCCGCAGGTGCCGAACGAGGCGACGGAGGAGATGTTGACGATGCGGCCATAGCCGCGCGCCTTCATCCCCGCCGCCACCGCGCGCACGCCGTTGATGACGCCGACCACGTTCACCGCGTGCAGCCGCGCATAGCCTTCGGGTTCCCAGCTCTCGATGGTCGCGGGCCAGGCGATGCCGGCATTGTTGACCAGGATGGTGATGGGGCCGAGCGCGGCTTCCGCCTTGCGCGCCGCCACCTCCATCGCCTTCCCGTCCGCCACGTCCGCCTGCACGGCGACGGCCTTGCCGCCGGCCTTGACGATCTCCGCCGCCAGCGCCTCCGCCGCCGCCGCGCTGGCGCTGTAGTTCACCGCCACCGCCACACCATGGCCGGCGAGGCGCAGCGCCGTGGCCCGGCCGAGGCCGCGCGCGCCGCCGGTGATGAAGGCCACCTGGTTGGGCCAGTTGATGGGCATGGGAAACCTCCTGATCCTGTCAGCCGACGCGCTCGATGAGCGCCTGCGCGGCGGCGGGGTTGCGTTCCTTGGCGCCGCTGATGACGTAGAGATAGACGTCGCGCGGCGTGGCCTTGGCCTTGCTCGCCACCACCGGCGCGAAATCCTCGGCCGGCTTGCCCGCCGCCCAATCCTTCGCCCGCGCCGCCCATGCGTCCAGCGCCGCGGGCGCGTAGCCGAGCGGATGCTCCGCCGCGGTCCCCATGATGCGGGCATAGACGAAGGGGGCGGTGGCGTCGGCGATCACCGGATAGTCGGAATCCCCGGCGATGACGGCGGCGACACGATGTTCGCGCAGCAGGGCGACGAAATCCGGGCTGCGGAAACTCTCGTGCCGTACCTCCACCACATGGCGCAGATGCCGCCCCTCCACCTCATGCGGCAGCAGCTTGAGGAAGGCGGCGAAATCGTCGGGGTCGAATGTCTTCGTTGCCATGAACTGCCAGTTGATCGGGCCGAGCTTGGCGCCGAGCCGGGTGATCCCACCTGTGACGAAGCGCTCGATGGAGGCGGCGCCCTCGGCCAGCACGCGGCGATTGGTGGCGAAGCGCGGCGCCTTCAGCGAGAAGACGAAATCCTCCGGCGCCTCGTCATGCCAATGCGTGAAGGTCTCGGGCTTCTGGCTGCCGTAATAGGTGCCGTTGATTTCGATCGTCGTGAGATGGCGACTGGCATATTCCAGCTCGCGCTTCTGCGGCAGCTTGTCGGGATAGAAGCTGCCGCGCCACGGCTCGAACGTCCAGCCGCCGATGCCGACCCTGATCGTGCCTGCCATCACCCGCCCTCCACCCAATGCTCGAGCAGGCGGATATGGAACCCGCCGACCACCGAGCGTGCCTGGAAAGCGATCATCCGGCCAGTGTCCGTGCCGTAGAGATCGGCGAGCGGCACTCGGTTGGGCGTGTCATTGGCATAGCGCAGGATGCGCTCGACGCAGTCGGCGAACAGGTCGGGGTCGTTTTCCAGCGAGGCCGCCCACAGCATCCATTCCGGCTTGGTGATGGTGGCGCGGTTGTCGAGCGGCAGGCCGTAGGGGTTCAGCTGCGTGCGATAGAAATTCAGTTCCCGCCGGCGCTCTTCGGCGGGGAAGATGCCGAGGCCGAGCAGCCGGTCCCACACCATGTTGTATTTGATGCTCCAGCTGCCGGGTTGGTCGTAGGCGAGGCGGGTGGCCTGGCCGTCGCGCGCCGCCTTGATCAGCTCGGCGCCGAAGCGCTCGGCGGTGGCGCGCGTGGCGCGCGCGGCCTCCGCATGGCCGAGGGCGGCGGCAAGCTGGGCGTAGCAGGCCAGCCCCATCGTCGCCTTCACCGCGAGATTGACGTTGTGGCCGAGCACGCCGGAGAAATCGTCGGTGCAGAGCTGCTCGCCGGGATCGAGCCCGTGCTCGGCGAGATAGTCCGCCCATTGCGTGAGAAGGGCCCAGTTCTCGCGTGCGTAGTCCGCGTTCCCCTCGGCGCGGGCGAGGGCGCCGACCAGGATGAGCATGTTGCCGCATTCCTCCACCGGCATCTGCGTCTCGATGATCGGCTGGTCCGGGTCCTTGTCGAAATTGCGGTAGGTCTGGCCGTTGGCGATCGGGTAGGTGCCGAGATCGTGCGCCGCGAAGGGGAAGGGCCAGGCGGGAGAGGCGCAGTATTCGAACAGCGGGTCGAGCATCGCCCGCAGCAGGGCGGGGTTGAAGGCGAGGAACAGCGGTGCCGAGGGGTAGGTGACATCCACCGTGGCGATGCAGCCGTTGGAGAAATTCTCCTTGGAGAAGAACAGCGGCCGCCCGTCCGGCCCGGCGGCGAGCTTGTGGGCGGCGATGCAGTGGCGCCAGGTCAGCGCCAGCAGTTCGGTGTAACCCTCGCCGGCGAGATCGCGCGCTTTCGTGGCCAGCGCCGCGTCGAACGCCTCCGCCCTGGCCAGCACCTCCGCCTGTTCGCGCGCGGCGGTGGCGAGCAGTTCCATCGGCTCCATGTTGTTGCCGCGCCGCCACCACGGGCGGAGATGTTTGCCGAAATATTCGATGGACCATTCGTCGTCATAGGCGACGAGCAGGGTTTCCTCGGCGATGTCGCCCGGCGTGGTGGACAGGTCGCAGATCAGCGCCAGGATGGTGTCCTGGTTGTAGTCCACCTTGCGCGGCGCCGGGCGCAGGCCGCGGGCCGAGAACGTGCCGGTGCGCGCGAAATGGTCGCGGCAGATATTGATGTCCCCGGCCCCGCCGGTCACGCGCCCCTCGCGCCCGGCGAGCAGCGCCGTGCCCCATTCGATACGGCGATGATCGCCAGGTCCCGCCAGGATATTCTGGTTCTCGGAGCGGAAGCTGAGGGCGAGGATGCCGCCTTCGCGGTGCTCGCCCCAGAACACCCGCTCATGCGGCCAGTTCACCGCCATCTCGCCGGTGATGTCCACGTAGGCGGCGACCTCGTGCGGGCGGGAATCCAGCCCCCGCGCGCGCAGGCGCAGATAGGTGACGGGGCGGGCCAGCAGGTCGAGATCGTCGGCCAGCAGCGGCGTGATGAAATCGACGGTGAGTTCCACCTCGCCGCAGCGGAAGACGTATTCCGTGCGCGTGGCGTGCACGCGGCAGGAGATCTGGCGCGCGGCGCGCTCCAGCCATTGCGGTCCGCCCATGAAGCGATAGGCCACGCCGTCCACGCGGATGACGCCGTACAGCGCCATCTTGGTGCCGGTCCAGTGGCGCGGCCAGTCGTCGGTCAGCCGGTCGGCGCAGCACCAGATGCTGGTGTGCGGGTCGAACGTGACCAGGGGCACGGCCGGCGGCCGGCGGAGCGTTTCGGGCATTGGGGAGCGTCTCCTCGTTCAGCCCGCCAAGGCCAGGCCGATGGTTTTGCGTGATTCCGTCAGCAGGCGCCGCATCGCCTCGGCGGCGGCCTCGGCCTCGCCGGCCCGGATGGCGTCGCAGATCGCCGCGTGCAGGGCCAGTTCGTGGCGCGGCATGCGCTGGCGCTGCTGGGTGATGCGGAAGGACAGCAGCAGCGCCGCGCGGATCGCCGCTCCCAGCGAGGCGAGGAACGGATTGCCGGTGGCCGCGAAGATCCGCATGTGGAACGCCACGTCGGCCGCGATGACGGCGGCGCTATCCGCCGCCTCGTCCTGCATGCGCGCGAGCTCGGCCGCCAGCTCCGCGCGGGCCGCCGCATCGGCATGCCGCGCGGCCAGGGCGCAGGCGCGAGGCTCCACGCATTCGCGGATTTCATAGAGCTGGTCCAGCGTTTCGGCGTTGGCCCCCACGGCCATGCGCCAGGCGAGCACGTCGGGGTCCAGCTGGTTCCAGCTGCTCGTGGGGGTGACGCGCATGCCGCAGCGCGGCCCGCCATCCACCAGCCCCTTGCCGTGCAGGCGCTTGACCGCCTCGCGCACCGTGGTGCGGCTGACGCCCAGGCTCTCGCACAGCGCCGCCTCGGTGGGCACCGGCTCGCCGGGCGCGATCTCACCGGCCAGGATGCGGCGGCCCAGCCGGTCCGTCACGCTGGAGCAGAGATTGACCCGTTCCGCCGCTTTTTCGTTT
The DNA here is from genome assembly GCA_945957135.1 of uncultured Rhodospirillales bacterium. Lineage (GTDB taxonomy): Bacteria > Pseudomonadota > Alphaproteobacteria > Acetobacterales > Acetobacteraceae > CAMFLK01. The sequence continues at coordinate 6,498 of CAMFLK010000134.1, read as the reverse complement.
CCACCCATCGCGCCCCAATTCTTTGCCGCCGCGCGTGCTTGACAAGGCTAAGCGCGGACCGATAGCGTCGTCAATTGTCATACAAAAGAACAGCCGCTTTCGTGACTCCATCGGGGCGCGGGCGGCAGATTGGGGGAAGAAACGCATGCCAGGTTCCGCCAGGCGATTCATGCTTGCTGCCGCGCTGCTCGGCGCCTCCGTGCTGGCGATGCCGGCGATGGCGCAGCAGAAGACGGAAATCACCTTCGCCCGCTTCTTCGGCAGTTGCGAGAGCGACTACGGCAACTCCCAGGACGTCGCCAAGGCGCGCGGCGAATGCGGGGTGATGACCACGCTGGTCAATCTGTTCAACGCCACCAACAAGGACAATATCGTCGTCAAGCCGCAGGTCATCGAATGGGGGCCATACTACCAGCAGCTCACCGCCCGGGTGGCGGCGCGCGATATTCCCACCATCGCGGTGATGCATTCCGCACAGATCGGCGATTTCGTCCGCGCCCGCATCGTCGAGCCGATCGACGCCGATCTGAAGGCGATGGGCATTTCGCCTGACGAATTCACCAAGAACGCCCGCACCGCCGTCACCATGGATGGGAAGGTCTATGCCCTGCCATGGGACACGCATTCCTGGCTCTGGCACTTCAACGTGAACCTGTTCAAGAAGGCCGGGTTGGTGGACGCCAACGGTCAGCCCATCGTGCCGCGCAGCGTGGACGAGATGCTGGCCCAGGCCGCGACCATCAAGGAAAAGACCGGCAAGCAGTACATCCTGCTCGCCACCAGCGGCAGCGGCGACAGCGCCAGCAGCACGCGCGGCTATTACAGCTGGCTGTACGACCAGGGCGGCACGATCTTTCCCAACGGCTTCGAGAAGGCCGACTTCAAGACACCGGAATCCCTCGCCGCCTTCGGCGCGTTCGAGAAGCTCGCCCGCGCCGGCGGCGTCAGCAAGGGCATCGACGGCTCCGGCGCGCTGGGCGGCTTCCTCAACGGCGACGGCGCGGTGATGATGACCGGCACCTGGCGCATCGACGATTTCGTCGCCGCCTCGGAGAAGCCGGACTCGCCCCTCTATCACGGCTACACCACGCGGGTGTTCCCCAACCTGTTCAAGCAGCCGGCGGTGTGGACGGACAACCATACCTGGGTGATGCCGCGCGGCGGCAGCACCAAGCCGGAAGTGCGTAAGGCGGCGCAGGTGTTCCTGAAGTTCCTGTGGGACCATAATTTCGACTGGGCGCGCGGCGGCGGGCACCTGCCGGCGCGGGAATCGGTGATGGCGGATTACGCCAAGCTGCCGCTGCGGCAATACGTGGTGGACATCCCCTCCATCGGCCACGCCCTGCCGCATGAGGTGCGCCGCCAGTTCGGCTTCCAGGCGATGATCGGCGAGGAGATCGTCAACATCATCAATGGCGGGCGCACCGCCGAGCAGGCGGCCACCGCCGCCCAGGAACGCAGCGAGGCGCTGCTGCGCGGCCGCTGAACCCTTCGATGCGGGCCGCGCGCGGCCCGCATCTTCGTTTTCCCCGTGAGAGAATCTGGACGATGCGCAAGAGCCACGTGCTGCTGGACCGCGACTTCACCATCGGCACCACCGACCCGCGCCTGTTCGGCGCCTTCATCGAGCATCTCGGCCGCTGCGTGTATGGCGGCATCTTCGAGCCGGGCCACCCCACGGCGGACGCCAAGGGTTTCCGCCAGGACGTGATGGCCCTGGTGCGCGAACTGGCGCCCACCATCATGCGCTACCCTGGCGGCAACTTCGTTTCAGGCTACAACTGGGAAGATGGGGTAGGGCCGGTCGCCGAGCGGCCGGCGCGGCTCGACTATGCCTGGTTCTCCACCGAACCCAACACATTCGGCACCAACGAGTTCATCGATTGGTGCCGGGCGACGGGTATCGAGCCGATGCTCGCCGTCAATCTCGGCACGCGCGGGCCGCAGGATGCCGGATATTTCGTGGAATACTGCAACCACCCCGGCGGCACGCATTATTCCGAGCTGCGCAAGCGCCATGGCTGGACCGAGCCGCATGGCGTGAAATTCTGGTGCCTGGGCAACGAGATGGACGGGCCCTGGCAGACCGGCGCCAAGACCGCCACGGAATACGGCCGCATCGCCGCGGAGGCCGCGAAGATCATGCGCTGGGCGGACAGCTCCATCCAGCTCGCGGCGTGCGGCTCCTCCGGCCGCAACATGGATACGTTCGGTGCCTGGGAACAGACGGTGCTGGACCACACCTTCGACCATGTGGAATGGATTTCGCTCCACACCTACCTGAACAACTACGCCGCGGACACGCCGGCCTTCCTCGCCAGCCCCGACCTGATGGACAGCTTCATCGAGGAAGTCGTCGCCATCGCCGACGCGGCGGCGGCCAGGCGGCGCTCCGGCAAGCGGATCATGCTCAGCTTCGACGAGTGGAACGTGTGGTACCGCACGCGCCGCCCACGCGAGAACCGGGTGAAGCCGGGCTGGCCGGTGGCGCCGCCGATCCTCGAGGAAATCTACAACATGCAGGACGCGCTGGCTTTCGGGGGCGCCTGCATCTCGCTGCTGAACCATGCCGACCGGGTGCGCTGCGCCTGCCTCGCCCAGCTGGTCAACGTCATCGCGCCGATCATGACGGAAACCGGCGGGCCGGCCTGGCGGCAAACCATCTTCCATCCCTTCGCGCAGATGAGCCGCCTGGGGCGCGGCGCGGTGCTGCGCACGCAGATCGAGTCCGATACCTATTCCGCCGCCTATTACGACCCGCGCGCGCTGACCGACCCGCCAATCCCGATGCCGGCGGTGCCGTATCTGAAATTCTCTGCCGTGCGCAACGACGATGGCGGGCTGTCGCTGTTCGCGCTCAACCGCGACCTGCGCGACGGCATGACTCTGGAGGTGGATATCCGCGGCTTCGGCGGGCTGCGGGTGGCCGAGGCCACCTCGCTGCACCACAGCGACCTCGATGCCATCAACAGCAAGGACAGCCCGGACAACGTGTCGCCCCAGCCCCTGGCCGGGGTCGTGGTGAACGGAGCGACCCTTGCGGCGGAGCTGCCGCCGGCGTCCTGGACGGTGATCAGCCTGCGGCCGGGCTGATTGCGGCGAAACGAAAAGGGCCGGGGGCGTCCGCACCCCCGGCCCCGTCGCCGATCACGCCATCAAGCCGCTTCGTAGCCGAGCACCGCCTTGATCTCGCAGAACTCGTCCAGCGCCCATTTGCCGTATTCCCGGCCGTTGCCGGACTGCTTGTAGCCGCCGAACGGCGCGGCGGTGTCGCCCACCGGGTAGTTCACATGCACCGCCCCGGCGCGCATTTGCGAAGCCACCTCGCGCGCGTGCTTGAGGTCCTTGGACTGCACATAGGCGGCCAGCCCGTACACCGTCTCGTTGGCCAGCCGGATCGCCTCGGCCTCGTCCTTGTAGGGCAGGATCGCCAGCACCGGGCCGAAAATCTCCTCGCGCGCGATGGTCATGTCGTTGCGCACGTTGGCGAACACGGTGGGGCGGACGAAGTAGCCGCGGTTGAGGTGCTCCGGCCGGCCGGGTCCGCCGGTGACCAGCTCCGCACCCTCGTCGATGCCCGCCTGGATCAGGCGCTGGATCTTGTCGAACTGCACCTGGCTCACCACCGGGCCGAGATTGGTCTTCGCATCGGTCACGTCGCCGACGACGAGTTTCTCGGCCGCGGCCTTCGCGATGGCCTTGGCTTCCTCCTGCCGGTCGGCGGGGACGAACATCCGCGTCGGCGCGTTGCAGGACTGGCCGCTATTGCCCATCATGCCCAGCACGCCCTTGGTGACGGCGGTCTGCAAATCCACATCCGGCAGCAGGATGTTGGCCGACTTGCCGCCCAGCTCCTGCGCCACGCGCTTGACCGTGTCCGCCGCCGCCTTGGCCACCAGGATGCCGGCACGGGTGGAGCCGGTGAACGACATCATGTCGATATCCGGATGCGCGGACATCGCCGCGCCCACCACGCCGCCCTCGCCCTGCACCATGTTGTAAACGCCCTTGGGCACGCCGGCGGCGTCCATCACCTCGGACCAGATGATGGCGTTCAGCGGCGCGATCTCCGAGGGCTTCAGCACCATGGTGCAGCCCGCCGCGATGGCCGGCGCCACCTTGCAGACGATTTGGTTGATCGGCCAGTTCCATGGCGTGATCAGGCCGACCACGCCGATCGGCTCGCGCACGATCATGGTGGAGCCTTGCAGTTCCTCGAACTTGTAGGTCTCCAGCACCTCGATCATGCGGGTGAGGTGGCTGATGCCCGTCGCCGCCTGGCGCTCATAGGCCAGGGTGGCCGGCGCGCCCATCTCGCGCGACAGCGTGTCGGCGATGTCCTGCCGGCGCTTGGTGTATTCGGCGAGGATGGCGCGCAGCAGCTCCAGCCGCTCCTTGCGGGTGCTGCGCGAGAAGCCGGCGAAGGCCGCCTTGGCCGCGGCCACCGCGCGGTCCACGTCGGCCACGCCGCCCACGGCGATCTGGGTGAGCGCTTCCTCGGTGGAGGGATCGATCACGTCGATCAGCGTGGGCTGCAGCGGGTCCACCCAGGCGCCGTTCACGTAGTGCTGCCGTTCGTGGCTCATGTCGTTCGCTCCCGTTGATGCGGATCGCTATATACGATCAGGAATGTCGCTTGGCAAAGCCTACATCCCGCCGGGATAGACCGGCCCGCCGCTGCCTTCCGGCGTCTCCCAGTCGATGTTCTGCGTCGGGTCCTTGATGTCGCAGGTCTTGCAGTGCACGCAGTTCTGCGCGTTGATCTGCAGGCGCGGATGCGTGTCGGCATCGACGATTTCGTAAACCCCGGCCGGGCAGTAGCGGGTTTCCGGGCTGCGGTATTCGTTCCAGTTGACATCGATGGCTTTCGCGGGGTCGCGCAGCACCAGATGCGCCGGCTGGTTCTCCTCGTGATTGGTGTTGCTGATGAACACTGAGGACAGCCGGTCGAAGGTCAGCTTGCCGTCGGGCTTCGGGTAGTCGATGCGCGGCGCCTGGTCGGCATGCAGCAGCCCCTCGTTGTCGGGATGCGCGTGGTGCAGGGTCCACGGCGCCTTGCCGCGAAAGATGTAGGTGTCCACGGCGGCGTTGAGAAGCCCGCCCCACAGGCCGAACTTCGCGAAGCCCGGGCGGATGTTGCGCACGCCCTGCAATTCATGGGCGAGCCAGCTGTCGCGCACCCGCGCCTCGTAGCCCGTGGGCTCGGCCGGGCGGTCGCCGGCCAGCGCCTCGGCCACCGTCTCGGCCGCGAGCATGCCGGACTTCATCGCGGTGTGCGTGCCCTTGATCTTCGGCACGTTCAGGAACCCCGCGGTGTCGCCCACCAGGCAGCCGCCGGGAAAGGTGAGTTTCGGCAACGACTGCCAGCCGCCCTCGCTGATCGCCCGCGCGCCATAGGCGATGCGCCGCCCGCCCTCGAAATGCGGCCGCATCGCCGGATGCGTCTTCAGCCGCTGCATTTCCTCGAAGGGCGACAGCCAGGGATTGCGATAGTCCAGCCCCACCACATAGCCGTAGGACACGAGATTCTCGCCCCAGTGATACAGGAACGAGCCGCCATAAGTGGCGCTGTCCACCGGCCAGCCGATGGTGTGGATCACCAGGCCCGGCTTGGCATGTTCCTTGGGAATTTCCCACAATTCCTTGATGCCGATGCCGTAGGTCTGCGGGTCGCGCCCCGCGCGCAGGTCGAAGCGCGCCATCAGCCGCTTGGTCAGCGAGCCGCGGCAGCCCTCGGCGAAGATCGTGTAGGCGGCCCGCAATTCCATGCCGCGCTGGAATCCGCCGGTGGGCTGGCCATCCTTGCCGATGCCCATGTCGCCGGTGGCCACGCCCACCACGCGCCCGTCCTCCTCCAGCACCTCGGCGGCGGCGAAGCCGGGATAGATCTCCACCCCCAGCGCCTCCGCCTGCTGGCCCAGCCAGCGGCAGACATCGCCGAGCGAGGAGATGTAGTTGCCGTGGTTGTGCATGGTCGGCGGCGTGGGCAGGCGGTGCGCGCCCCCGGCGGTGAGGTAGAGGAAGCGGTCCTCCGTCGCCGGCGTGGCCAGCGGCGCGCCCTGCGCCTTCCAGTCCGGCAGCAGCTCGTCCAGCGCGGTGGGCTCGACGATCGCGCCGGAGAGGATATGCGCGCCCACCTCGGCGCCCTTCTCCACCACGCACACCGCCGCGTCGGGGGCCAGCTGCTTCAGCCGGATCGCCGCGGCGAGGCCCGAAGGGCCGGCGCCGACGATGACGACATCGAATTCCATGCACTCGCGCGCATCCGCCTCGGACATGCTGACTCCCATCGCGCCGCCACTCCACACGGGCGGGCCGACAGGTTACGTAAGCGCTGACTGAACGCAAAGGCGGGGAGCATGGACGCGCTGGCGGCGTTGCGCCTGCAGGTGGAATGGGGGGCCGACGAGGCGCTGGCCGAGCGGCCGGTGGACCGGCTCGCCGCCCGGCCGCCAGCTCGCCCCGCGCCCGAGCGTGTCATGCCGGCCGCCGCCGCGC
>CAMFLK010000133.1 GCA_945957135.1 uncultured Rhodospirillales bacterium | reverse complement strand
GTCAAGGCTCTTGAGCGAAGCGTGCCTTGACGGCATCGAGCACGGCGCCACCCTCGAAGAGGGCGGGCACGTTTCCAAACAGGCTCTCACCCCGCCGCCACATGGCAGCGCACCTCATGCCCCGCGCCCACGTCGCGCAGCACCTGCGGTGCCTCGCACCCCGCCCGCGCGGCGGGGCAGCGCGGCGCGAAGCGGCAGCCGGCGGGCATGGCATCGAGCGGCGGCACGCGGCCCTGGATGGCGGTCAGCGCCTGGTCCGGCAAATCCATGCGCGGAATGGCGGCGAACAAGGCGCGCGTGTAGGGGTGGCGCGGGTCGGCGAACAGCGGTTCCACCCGGCCCTGCTCCACCACCTGCCCGGCATACATCACCGCCACCCGGTCCGCGATCTGCGCGACCACGCCGAGATTATGGGTGATGAACAGCATGGCCATGCCGTGCCGCGCCTTGAGGTCGGCGAGCAGGCCGAGCACCTGGGCCTGGATGGTCACGTCCAGCGCCGTGGTCGGCTCGTCGGCCAGCAACAGCGCCGGCTCGCAGGCCAGCGCGATGGCGATCACCACACGCTGGCGCATGCCGCCGCTGAACTGGTGCGGGTAGTCGTGGAAACGCGCGGCGGCGGACGGGATCTTCACCTCCTCCAGCACCGAAAGCGCCCGGCGCGCCGCCTCGGCCTTGGACAGGCCGCGATGCAGGCGCAGCGCCTCGGCCACCTGGTCGCCGATGGTCATCACCGGGTTCAGGCTGGTCATCGGCTCCTGGAAGATCATCGCCATGCGGTCGCCGCGCAGCTTCTCCAGCCGCGATTCCGCGAGCCCCACCAGCTCCGCGCCATCGAGCCGGATGCTGCCGCCGGCGATGCGCCCGACCGTGTGCGGCACCAGGCCCATGATGGACAGCGCGGTGATGGACTTGCCGCAGCCGCTCTCGCCCACCAGCGCCAGCGTCTCGCCGCGGGCGAGGCGCAGCGACAGCCCGTCCACCGCCGCGCGCCAGGCGCCGCCGATGCGGAATTCGGTGCGCAGCTCCGCGATGTCCAGAACGGCGGGTTCGGTCTCGGCCATGCTTGCCAGCCTGACGCGCGCGGTTCAAACCTGCAAGCGAAGGCAGGAAAGGATGGGACATGGCACGACCGGTGGACGCGGTGATCGCCGAGGCGGGCACGTTCCTGGGCGACCGCATCACCACCAATGCCGGGCTGCGCGACCACCACTCGCACGGCCAGGACCCGCAGCCGCCGGTGCAGCCGGACGCGGTGGCCTTCATCGAGACCACGGAGGAAGCCGCGCGGCTGCTCGCGCTGTGCCATGCCCAGGGCGTGCCGGTGGTGCCGTTCGGCACGGGCACCTCGCTGGAAGGCCACGTGACGCCGGTGCGCGGCGGCATCAGCCTCGACCTGTCGCGCATGAACGCGGTGCTGGAGGTGAATGCCCAAGACCTCGACTGCCGGGTGCAGGCGGGGGTGACCCATCGCGGGCTGAACACCCATCTGCGCGACCAGGGGCTGTTCTTCCCGGTCGATCCCGGAGCCGACGCCTCGCTCGGCGGCATGTGCGCCACGCGGGCCAGCGGCACCAACGCGGTGCGCTACGGCACGATGCGCGAGAACGTGCTGGGGCTGACCGTGGCGCTGGCCGACGGACGGGTGATCCGCACCGGCGGGCGGGTGCGCAAATCCGCCGCCGGCTACGACCTCACGCGCCTGTTCGTGGGCAGCGAGGGCACGCTGGGCGTGGTGACGGAAATCCAGCTGCGCCTGCACGGCATTCCCGAAGCCGCCTCCGCCGCCATCTGCCAGTTCGCCGAAATGCGCGACGCGGTGGAGACGGTGATCGCCATCCTGCAGCTCGGCATTCCCGTGGCGCGCATGGAGCTGCTGGACGACGTGCAGATGGCCGCCTGCGTCGCCTATTCCAAGCTGGAGAATCTCGCGGCCCAGCCCACGCTGTTCTTCGAATTCCACGGCACGCCCGATGGAGTGGCGGAACAGGCGCGCATGGCCGAGGAGATCGCCCAGGGGTACAACGCCAGCGGCTTCCAATGGGCCACCGACCCGGAGGAGCGCAACCGGCTGTGGCGCGCCCGGCACGACGCGTACTGGGCGGCGCTGGCCTCCAAGCCCGGCCACCAGGGGCTGGCGACGGATGCGATCGTGCCGATCTCGCGGCTCACCGAGGCCATTCTCGGCGCCAAGGAGGATATCGCGGCCTCGGGATTGTCCGCGCCGATCGTCGGCCATGTCGGCGACGGCAATTTCCACACGGTGATCCTGATCCCGCCCGAGCCGGACGGGCTGCACCGCGCCTGGGAGCTGGACCGCAAGATCGTCGCGCGCGCCTTGGCTCTTGGCGGGTCGTGCAGCGGGGAGCACGGGGTGGGGCTGGGCAAGCGCGAGTTCCTGGAACAGGAGGCGGGGCCGGAGGCGCTTTCGGTGATGCGTTCGTTAAAGGTGGCGCTCGATCCGAAGGGGATCTTGAATCCGGGCAAGATCTTCCTGAATTGATGCGGGGCAACAAGGAGCAGCCGCATGCCTTTCGTCACCACGAGCGACGGCGTCGATATCTTCTACAAGGATTGGGGGCCCCGGGATGGCCAGCCGATCATGTTCCATCACGGCTGGCCGCTCAGCGCGGACGATTGGGACGCGCAGATGCTGTTCTTTCTCCAGCACGGCTTCCGCGTGGTCGCGCATGACCGTCGCGGCCATGGCCGCTCGGCGCAGGTGAGCGACGGGCACGACATGGACCATTACGCCGCCGACGCCTTCGCCGTGGCGGAGCATCTCGACCTGCGCGAGGCCGTTCACATCGGCCACTCCACGGGCGGCGGCGAGGTGGCGCGCTATGTCGCCCGCCACGGCCAGCCGGCCGGCCGCGTCGCCAAGGCCGTGCTGGTCAGCGCCGTGCCGCCGCTGATGCTCAAGACCGAGAGCAACCCCGAGGGGCTTCCGCTTGAGGTGTTCGACGGCTTCCGCGCGGCGCTGGCGGCCAACCGGGCGCAGATGTTCGTCGATGTGCCCGCCGGGCCGTTCTACGGCTTCAACCGCCCCGGCGCCACGGCGCATCAGGGCGTGGTGCAGAACTGGTGGCGCCAGGGCATGATGGGCAGCGCCAAGGCGCATTACGACGGCATCAAGGCCTTTTCGGAAACCGACCAGACCGGGGACCTCAAGGCGATCACCGTGCCGACGCTGGTGCTGCACGGCGACGACGACCAGATCGTGCCGATCGCCGACGCCGCGCTGAAATCGATCAAGCTGCTCGCCAACGGCACGCTGAAGGTCTATCCGGGATTTTCCCACGGCATGCTCACGGTGAATGCCGAGGTGATCAACCCGGACCTGCTCGCCTTCATCCAGGGGTGAGCTAGGTTTTCAGAAGGGGCGCCACCCGCGCGGCGGCGCTGGCCATGGCGGCGTCGGCGGGCTTCAGGCCGATCATCGCCGCCTGGCTTTCCTCCACGAAGATGTCGTGCGCGCGGGCCTGTTCGTCGAAGGCCGGCAGGTGGATGCGCGCGGCGGCCAGCGCCTTCGCTTCGTCCGCGGAATAGGGCGACATCGCCTTCAGCTTCGGCTCCGCATAGGTGGAGATGCGGGGCGGGCCGTTGCCGTTGAGCGCCATCGCCAGCGTCGCCTCCGGGGCCGACAGCGCGCGCACGAAACTCCACGACAGCGCCTTGTCGCGCGCGTTCTTCGGAATCACCAGCGACCAGTATTCCACGGTGGGCGCGTAGGCGACCTTGCCGATCAGGTCGGCGGCCATGGGCACCGGCATCGGCTTCAGCCTGCCGGGGAATTTCGACTGCTTCGGATCGTTGAAGGAGGTGAGCCGGGCGAAGGGATTGATGGTGACGGCGGCGCGCCCCTGCTGCATCCAGCTCGTCACTTCCTCATTGGAGAGCGTTGGGGTGTTGCGCGGCAGCACGCCGGACTTGAACAGATCGGCGAACAGGCCGATCGCCTTCACCATCGGCGGCTCGGCGGCGACGATGCGCCCGTCCGTGGTCATGTAGTCGCCGTTGAGGCAGCGGGCGATGGTGAGGAAGTTCGAGGCGAAGACCGGCGTGAAGGCCAGCCCGTACACCTGGCTGCCGTCGGGCCGGCGGAAGGTGAGCTTGCGCAGGGCCTCGGCGAGTTCCTCCAGCGTGGTGGGCAGCGCCACGCCGCGTTCCTCGAAGATCGCTTCGTTGTAGATCAGCGTGTTGGTGGCGTGGCGCACGGGCACGCCGTGCAGCGCGCCGTCGGCCTTCAAAGGTTCCACCAGCCCCTTGGCGAAATCGTCGAACCGGTCGATCGGCGCCGTGGCCATCAGCGGATCGAGCGGTTCGAACAGGCGCAGGTTGCGCGGCACGGCGCGGCCGTTCACGAGATAGGCGGCGTCGAGGCTCGTCTGCGCCAGCGAGGCCTCGCGCAACAGCCGCTCGTGGATCGCGTTGTTGTCGCCGAGCGTCACCCACTCGATCGTTCGGCCGGTGGCCTGGCGCCACGGCGCGGTGGCGTCCCCGCCCGGCCCGGTCGTGGCCGCGGCCTGGTGCACCTTGTGGCCGAACACCGTGAGTGCGGATGATTGCGCGAAGGCCGGCCAGCAGCCCAGCCCCGCCGCCGCGCCGAGCAGCGTGCGCCGCGAAATTCCTGAAGCCATGACTGACACTCTTCCGATCATGTTTTCGTTTCACCGCCGTCCAGCCGCACATCCACCCCCGCGCCGCCGCCGACCACGCGGATGAGGCTGGTGAAATCGTCGCGCGGATATTGCGCGACGGTTTCGTCCAGCATGCGCAGCACCGCCTCGCCCAGCGTCAGCGTCATGCCCATCTCGCCCGCCAGTTTCAGCGCCAGCCGCTGGTCCTTGCGCGCGAGATGGCTCATGAAGCCCGGCCGGAAATCGCCGAGAAAGCCCTTGCCGGGCAGCAATTTGTGCAGCCACGCATTGTTGGTGCCGGTGCCGCCGCTGACCCGCACCATCAGCTCCAGCGGCAGCCCCGCCTTCATGCCGATCGTCATCGCCTCCGCGATGGTGCCGACGATGCCGGCGGAGAGGAAGTTGTTCACCAGCTTCATGGCCACGCCGTTGCCGAGTTCGCCGCAATGGGTGATCGTGTCGGCCATCAGCCGCAGCACCGGCTCCACCTCCGCGAACACGCCCACATCGCCGCCCACCATCAGCGCCAGCGTGCCCGCCCGCGCATTGTCCACCCCGCGCGCGACGGGGCTGTCGATCATGCGGATGCCGCGTTCGGCCAGCCGCGCGCCGACGCGGCGCGTGGTCATCGGGTCGATCGTGCTCATATCCACATAAAGCAGCCCCGGCCGCCCGACGGATTCGATGCCGTCCTGGCCGAGGGCGATGGCTTCCACATCCGGCGCGTCCGGCAGCATGGTGATGACGAGGTCGCTGCCGCGCACCAGCGCCGCCACATCCGCCGCCCGCGTGGCCCCCGCTTCCTCCGCCTGGCGCAGCGCGTCCGCGTTGAGGTCGTACACGCTCAGCCGATGCCCGCCGCGCAGCAGGTTCAGCGCCATCGGCAGCCCCATCGTGCCGATGCCGATGAAGCCGATGCGCACGGTGCCGGGACCCATCACGACTTCACCATCGGCGCCACGCGTTTCTTCAATTCCGCGACGCCCTGCTCCGGCGTCATCTGCCCGATGGTGACGGCCTGCACGGTCTGGGTCAGCGCGTCCCCCGCCTCGATCGCCCGATCGAAGGCCGGCAGCGGCGGCCGGGCCACCGCCAGCACGCGCGCCTCCGCCGCCGCATAGGGCACCGCCGCCTTCACCCGCGAGTCCTCATAAGCCGAGGCGCGGACTGGACCGTTGCCGTTCAGCGCCGCGCGGATCACCGCCTCGCGCGTGCTCATCGCGCGCACGAAGGCCCATGCGAGATCCTTGTTGCGCGCATTGCGCGGAATGACGAAGGACCAGAACTCCGTCGTGCCGACGATCGCACCGTCGCCGAGCGCGCGCGAGGCTGGCGGAGGCACCGAGACGATCTTGCCGGGATACTGGCTCTTGCCCGGATCGTTGAAGGCGAAATAACGGCCGAAGGCGAAATGGCACATCGCCGCCCGCCCGGTCTGCATCTGCGTGATCACCTCGTCCTGGCGCAGCGTGGGCAGGTTGCGCGGCAGGGCGCGGGCCACGAACAGGTCGCGGATCGTCGCGAAGGTCTTCACCATGCCGGCCTCGTTGGGCAGCACGGTCAGGTTCTCGTCGATGAACGGCGCGTTCCAGGCCATCGACAGCGTCACCATGTTCACATAGCTGACGCCTTCCATGGAGAAGCCCGCCACGGGCACGCCGGCCGCATTGGTGAAGCTCAGCGTCTTCGCCACCTCCACCATCTCCTCGATGGTCACCGGCGGCGCGGCCACGCCCTTCTCGGCGAACAGCGCGGTGTTGCAGTGCAGCCCGGTGGTGGCGTGGCGGAACGGGATGGCCTGGATGGCGCCCTCCACCGTCATCGCCTTCACCATGCCCGGCGCGATCTCCGCGAAATCCTCGATGCCGTCGCTTTTCAGATAATGGTCGAGCGGCTCCATCAGCTTCAGCGAGCGCGGCACCGCGCTGGCATTGGCGATGAAGGCGACGTCGAAGGCGGATTCGGCGAGGCTCGCCTCACGGAACAGCCGGTCGTGCAGCGGCGCCACGTCGAAGGTCGTCCAGTTCAGCTGGGCGTTGTTGGCCTTCGCCCAGTCGCCGGCGATGTCGCCGCCCGTGCTGCCGCCCTCGCCGCTCAGCACGCTGCGATGCACGCGGTGGCTGAGAATGTTCAGCGCCCGCCCCTGCGCCCGCACCACGCCGGGCGCGCCGATCAGCGGCGCCGCCGCCACGCCGGCGAGCAGCGCCCGCCGCGAGACATCCTGGCCCATTTCCTCTCCCCCTCCGGCCTTCTGGCGAGGCCGCTTGGTTCAGCCCGTCTCCCGCTTGCGTTCGGGAAATACCTTGTGGATCGCCGCGTTGGCGGGATCGAAATGATGCACCATCGCCGCGAAGGCGCCCTCGCCGTCGCCGGCGGCGATCGCCTCCACCACCGCTTCGTGCCGGTCGAGCGTGGCCCGATGCTCCGCCGCGTCGCGCGAGCGGTGCGCGTTGAACAGCACCATGTTCTCGCGCACCACCGGGCGCATGCCGCGCATCTGCAGCCGCAGCAGCCGGTTGCCCGAAAGCTCCGCGATGGTCTCGTGGAAATCGAGATCGGCTTCCATCCACACGGGGATGTCCGTCACCGCCGCGCGCATCCGCGCCAGCACCGCGCGCAGCGCCGCCAGCCCCGCCTCGCTGCGCCGCAAGGCCGCCAGCCGGGCGATCGGCGGCTCCAGCACCTGGCGCATCTCCACCGCCTCGGCCAGCCCCTCGCGGCTGCCGCGCACGGCGAAGCGGAAGAAGCGGCCCAGCGGCTCCGCGTCCAGGCTGCGCACCCGCGCCACCTTGCCCTGCTGGATCTGCACCACGCCGAGCGCCGCGAGGTCGCGGATCGCCTCGCGCGCGATCTGCTTGCTCACCCCGAAGGCCATGGCGATGCGCCCTTCCGAGGGCAGCGGATCGCCCGGCTTCAGCCGCCCGGCGAGGATGGCATCGGTGAGTTTCTCGATCACCACCTGGCCGAGCCGGGTTGGGGTGATTTCCCCGCCGTCGAAAAGCGAGTCGGCGAGATCGGCCGGGGCGCTGCTGGCTGTCATGTCCCGCGCAGCATGGCGCGAACCCAACCGTATTGCAACTGAGAAACTTAGCGGATAGGTTGGCCCGCAACACAGGGAGGACCGCCTTGACCGCGACGGCCACCGCGCCCCGCCCACTCGCGCCCTGGGTGCTGGTCGCCCCGGTGCAGCTCATGGTCGGGCTGATCATCTTCATCCCCGCCCTCTACGTGCTGTGGCTCAGCTTCCAATCCTCCTCCTTCGGCCAGCAGGCGGTCTTCGTCGGCCTCGCCAACTACGCCCAGGTGCTGGGCGACGCCTATTTCTGGCACGCGCTGCGCAACACCATCGTCGTCGTGCTGGTCGTGGTGCATGCCGAGCTGCTGGCCGGGCTCGGCCTCGCCCTGTTCGTTGCCGCCGGCGTGCCGTGGCGGCCGGTGGTGCTGGCCATCATCCTCGCCCCCTACGCGGTCAGCGAGGTCTCCGCCGTGGTGATGTGGCGCTTCCTGTTCGACCCCGATGTCGGCCTCGCCACCCGCGTGCTCCAGGCGCTGCATCTGCCCATCCTGGAATGGTCGGTGGTGCCGGCGGACGGGCTGGCGCTGGTCTGCCTGCTGTCGGTGTGGCTCAACCTGCCCTTCACCTTCGTGATTCTCTATGCCGGCCGCCTCGCCATCCCCACCCAGCTCTACGAGGCGGCGGAGATCGACGGCGCGCGCCCCTGGCAGCAATTCCGCCGCGTCACCCTGCCGCTGCTCACGCCGGCGATGCTGATCGCCATGCTGTTCCGCTACATCTTCGCCTTCCGCCTGTTCTCCGAAGTCTGGCTGCTCACCCAGGGCGGGCCGGCGCGCTCCACGGAAGTGCTCGCCGTCTATCTCTATCTCGAAGCCTTCCGCTACAACGCCTTCGGCGTGGCCGCGGCCACCGGCTGGCTGCTGGTGCTGGTCTCGCTCGTCCTCGCGCTGTGGTACCTGCGCCGCCTCTATCGCGACATGGCCCGCCATGCGTAGGCGCCGCCCCCTCGCGCGCGCCGCCAGGGCGCTCGGCCTCGCCGCCATCGCCCTGTGGTCGCTGCTGCCCATCGCGATGATGGCGCTGTCCTCCTTCAAGGCCGATCGCGACATCTTCGCCGTGCCGCAGCGCCTCGCCTTCACGCCCACCCTCGCGAACTACGTCGGCCTCGCCGCGCGCTGGGGCGATTTCTTCCGCGGCCTGCTCAACAGCGCCATCGTCACCGCCGGCGCCACGCTGCTGGCCGTCGCCGTCTCCACCCTCGCCGGCTACGCCTATTCCCGCTATCGCGGCCGCGCGCTCACCTTCAGCGCCTTCTTCCTCATCTTCATCCGTCTGCTGCCGCCCATCGTCATCACCCTGCCGCTGTTCCCCGTGGTGAACCAGCTGCGGCTGAACGACACGCACCTGGTGCTGATCCTGCTCTACGCCACCTTCTTCGTCTCGCTCGGCACCATCGTCATGCGCACCTTCATCGACCAGATCCCGCGCGAGCTGGACGAGGCGGCGAGCGTGGACGGCGCCGGCGTGCTGCAGATCGTCGGCCGCGTCATCCTGCCGCTGTGCGGGCCGGGCATGATCGCCGTCGCCGTCTTCGTCATCGTGTACGCCTGGAACGAGTTCCTGTTCGCCTTCATCTTCACCACCACCCGCGCCAAGACGGCGCCGCTGGTGGTCTCCGAAATGATCGGCGCGGTGGAGGGGGTGGAATGGGGCGTGCTGTTCGCCGCCTCCACCCTGCAACTGCTGCCGATCCTCATCTTCGTCGTGCTGGCGCAGAAACATCTCATGGCCGGCCTCACCGCCGGCGCGGTGAAAGACTGAAAGGAACGGCCTTGATGAATGCCGACGACCTGCGGCGCGCGATGCAGCTCGCCGACCCCCGCCTCTCCCGCTTCGACCCGCTGCCCCGCATCATCGCCTTCGACGATTTCGACCGCGGCTTCTGCGGCTGGACCCAGCTCGTCGGCAACTACGAACACACGCTCGATTCCATGCTGCCCGGCTACGCCCAGCACAGCCAGGCCATGCTCTCCACCCTCACCACCTGGGATTTCGGCAGCCACGGCTCGCACGACGGCAGCTACGCGCTGAAGATCGCCACCAAGGCGAAACGCGGCGCCCAGAACGTCGCTGTCAAGCGCTTGACCTTCCGCAAGCGCGGCCCGCTGCGCCTGGAATTCTACTTCACCTTCAAGCCCGAGGCGAACGCGCTGCGCCTGCTGGAAACCGACGTGCGCGCCATCGGCTTCCTCTACGATTTCCAGACCGGCGACCAGGACGGCGACGCCTGGCGCGTCATGCCGCATCTGCGCTTCCTCAACGCCGAGAACGGCGCCCATGTGCAGAAATGGCAGTTCAAACCACGCACGATGCCATTCAAGGAGCTGGGCGACGAGGGCAAGATCGTCTCCCACTACCACCTCGACCCCTCCGGCTGGGAAGACCTGCCCGGCGGCCACCAGCGGCTCTGCTACAACGAAATCCCCACCAAGGTGAACTGGCACTACGCGTGCCTCGACTTCGACCTCGCCACGATGCAGGCCACCGGCTTCCGCTGCAACGACCGCGCCTTCGACCTCACGCCCTTCGCGCCCATCCGCATCCCCGCGATGCGCAACCTGTGGTGCATGCTCAACCTCGCCTTCTTCGCCGAAACCGACACGGACAAACGCGCCTTCCTCTACGTGGACTCCGTGTGCCTGTCGGGAGATTTCTGATGATCCCGGAAAGCCAGTCCGCCGTCATCGCCCGCAACGAAACCTGGCGCGGCCAGGTGTTCACCGAACCCTACGAAGCCGGCTGGGCCCGCGAAGCGGTGGTGTTCGTCACCGCCCTCGCCAACGCCACCGGCCCCGCCGGCACCGCCCACCTGGAAATCTCGCCCGACGGCATGCGCTGGGCCCGCGAAGGCACCAGCTTCACCCTGCCCACCACCAAGGACAGCATCGCCTTCGCCCGCGCCTCCCATTTCGGCAACTGGCTGCGCCTGGCTGTGGAGATGCCGGCGACGGCGGAACTCGTGGCGCTGGTGACGATCCATAGCAAGGCGTGAGAGACGCGCGGGTAAGGAAGAAAGGCCAGGGCGCTGCCCTGGACCCGCTGGGGCCTTAGGCCCCAGACCCCATTCGTTTCAGGCGAGGGCGTGCCGACTCAGCAAATCACGTGAGGCGGAAAGCGGGGTTTGATGGGCCTTCGGCCCGAAGGGGAAAAATAAGAGGTCAGTGCATTTTCCTGTTGAATTTGAGAACATCGTTCCGTAAGAACGGAACTCATGTTGAACCAGGAGCCCAACCCCAGCTACCCCCATCTCCAGACGCCCCTGGCGCGCGCGCTCTCCTGGCACATCCACCGC
>CAMFLK010000132.1 GCA_945957135.1 uncultured Rhodospirillales bacterium | reverse complement strand
GCCCCGGCTCGCGCCCTTCGCCGCGCGGCTGCCGGGCCTCGCCAATCTGCGCAACCGCTCGCCGGCCCTGCGGCGCCTGGGGGAACGGGCCGGCATCGCCGCCGGGCGCGACCTGCCTTCATGGCGGGCCGATCCGTTCCGCGACGACGAGGCGGATGCCGAGGGGGACGTGCTGCTGCTGGCCGACACGTTCAACCGGTATTTCGAGCCGGAGAACCTGCGCGCGGCGCTGCGTGTGCTGCGCGCCGCCGGGCTGCGCGTCGCGGTGCCGCGCAGCCAGGGCCGGCCGCTGTGTTGCGGGCGTACTTATCTCGCCGCCGGCATGGTCGATCAGGCTCGGGCGGAGGCGCGCCGCACCCTCGCCGCGCTGGGGGGCGACCGGCCGGTGCTGGGGCTGGAACCCTCCTGCCTGTTCACCTTGAAGGACGAGTTCACTGCCCTGCTGCCGGGGCCCGACTCCCGCGCGCTGGCCGATCGCGCCATGCTCGTCGGCGAATATCTCGCGCGCGAAAACCCCAGCCTGGCGCTGAAGCCCTTGCCCGCCACCGCCCATGTCCACGGCCATTGCCACCAGAAATCCTTCGGCGCCTTCCCCGCTTCCCTCACCGCGCTGAAGCGCGTGCCGGAGCTGGAGGTGAAGCCCATCGCCTCCTCCTGCTGCGGCATGGCCGGGATGTTCGGCTACCAGAGCGAGACGCAGGACGAATCCCGCGCCATGGCCGAGGCCGGGCTGCTGCCGGCGATCCGCGCCGCCGCGCCGGACGCGCTGATCGTCGCCGACGGCACTTCCTGCCGCCACCAGATCAACGATCTCGGCGGCCGGCCTGCGATACATTCGATCCGCGTGATGGAGATGGCGCTATGACGACCGAGGACGTGCTGGAATTCTGGTTCGCGGGCATGCCGAACCGGTTCCGCGACATCTGGTTCCAGAAGGACGAGGAGTTCGACGCGCGCTGCGCGGAGGGGTTTTCCCTGGCCGTCGATGCCGCGCTGGACGGCGCGCTCGACCCCTGGGCGGACACGCCGCAGGGCGCGCTGGCCCTGGTGCTGCTGCTGGATCAGTTCCCCCGCAACATCCATCGCGGCAGCCATCTCGCCTTCGCCGGCGACGCCCATGCCCGCCACATCGCCGCCGCCGCCATCCACGCCGGCCACGACCGCAAGCTGACCCCGGTGCAGCGGATGTTCCTCTACCTGCCCTTCGAACATTCGGAGAGCGAGGCGGACCAGGAGAAATCCGTGGTGCTATTCGAGAGCCTCGCGGACAAGGTGTCCGAAGGCCCGATGGTGGTGCTCTACGCCCACAAGCATCGCGACGTGATCCGCCGCTTCGGCCGCTTCCCCGGCCGCAACGCCGCGCTGGGGCGGGAGAGCACGGCGGAGGAGGAGACGTATCTGGCCGAGACCGGCGGGGGATTCTGATACCGGGCCGAAGGGGCCGGGGCATGCATGCGAAGAAGGGAGTGAAGCGAGCCCTTTCCCGTTTCTTTGTTCGGCTGAAAAGGGCCGTTTCTTCGCCCCGGCCTTCCACCCGAAAGGCGTCGCGCGCAGGGGCCGTCAAGGCTCTTGAGCGAAGCGCGCCTTGACGGGCCCGAGCACGGCGCCATCCTTCGCAAAAGGCGGGGTCCTCATCATCGCGCTCTATCGCGCCGGCAACCCCGCGATGAACTCCGGCACCCGGGCCAGCGCATCCGCCCGCCCGGCCTCGTTGCCGCCGACATGCACGGTGCCGTCAGGGTTCTGGCTGGTCGGCACCATGCGCAGCACCCGCACGGGGTGCGCCAGGTCGAAATCGTGATACGCGCCGGGATAGGCCAGCAGGGTAATCTGGCCGGGGTCGCGCTCGGCGAGCGCGCGGCAGGGGGCGATGGGGGTCCAGTCGTCGGACTCGCCGTGCAGGATCAGCAGCGGCGCCTGGGGTTTCCAGGTGGCATCGGCGGCGGCGGCGCGGCAGCCGGGGTAGAAGGCGACGAAGCCGCGGAACAGGCCGGGCGGAATGTCGTGGGGATTGCCGGCGGTGGCGATCACCGTGCTGCCGCCATCCGACCAGCCCATCAGCACGATGCCGCCCGCCGGCGTGCCCGGCCGCTCGGCGAGCCATCGCGCGGCGGCGATGGCGTCCTGCCGGCGAAGCCCCCGTGCGGTGGCGAGGCGCGCCCGCTCGCGGCATTGCGGGCCGAGATTGCGCGAGCCGAAACTGTCCGGCAGCAGCACCGCATGCCCCATCGCCGCCAGCTTCTCCGCCCATTGCGCATCGCGCGCCGGGAACGGGCCGCCGCAGCCGTGCAGCGCCACGATGGCCGAGGTGATCCGCGGGCCGGCCGGCAGGAACAGCTTCGCCTTCAGCGTCACCCCCTCCGGCCCGGGCAAGGTGACATGCTCGGGCTGCATCATGTCCGAGGGAGCGGCGCGGGTGGGCGAGGCGGCGAGCAACGCCAGAATCGCCAGGAACGGCAACAGGCAACGCATGATTACACTCTAGCGCGAACCACGCCGCCGGTCAGCCCAGCGCGTCGAGGATCAGCTTCGCGTTCAGCGCGAGGATCAGGATGGCCAGCGCCCAGGCCAGGGCGGCGACGCCGCGGGAGATCGACAGCGCGCCCATCACCCGCCGGTCCGCCACCAGATGGACCAGCGGCACCACCGCGAAGGGCAGTTGCAGCGACAGCACCACCTGGCTGAACACCAGCAGCTCGGCGGTTCCGCGATCGCCGTAGAACCAGCTGGCGGCCAGCACCGGCACCACCGCGATCGCCCGCGTCACCAGCCGCCGCGCCCAGGGGCGCAGGCGCAGGCGCAGGAACCCCTCCATCACGATCTGCCCGGCCAGCGTGGCGGTGACCGTGGCGTTCAGGCCGGATGCCAGCAGGGCCAGGGCGAACACCAGCGAGGCGATGCCCGCGCCGAGCAGCGGCGATAGCAGGGCATGCGCCTCGGCGATCTCCTCCACCCCCGTGCGGCCGTTCGCATGGAACACCGCGGCGGCGACGATCAGGATGGCGGCGTTGACGAACAAGGCCAGGGTCAGCGCGATGGAGCTGTCCCAGCTCGCCCAGCGCACCGCGTCGCGCCGCCCCGCCTCGGTGCGCGGATAGGCGCGGGTCTGCACGATGGCGGAGTGCAGGTACAGATTATGGGGCATCACCGTGGCGCCGACGATGCCGATGGCGAGGTAGAGCATGCCAGGATTGGTGACGATCTCGGCGCGCGGGATGAAGCCGCCGAGCACCGCGCCCACCGGCGGCGCGGCCAGTGCGATCTGCACGGCGAAGCACAGCGCGATCACCGCCAGCAGCGCCATGACGAAGGCTTCCAGGTAGCGGAAGCCGCGCTGCATCAGCAGCAGCAGCAGGAACGTGTCGAGCACGGTGATCGTGGCGCCCGCCCACAGCGGCAGGCCGAACAGCAATTGCAGGGCGATGGCGGTGCCGATCACCTCGGCGATGTCACAGGCGATGATCGCCGCCTCGCAGGCCAGCCACAGGCCCAGCGCCGCCCGCCGGCCGTAGCGCAGGCGGCAGGCCTGGGCGAGGTCGTGCCCCGTGGCGATGCCCAGCCGCGCCGCCAGCGCCTGGAGCAGCACGGCCATCAGGCTGGACAGCAGGATGACCGAGAGCAGCGTGTAGCCGAAGCGCGCGCCGCCGGCGATGTCGGTGGCCCAGTTGCCGGGGTCCATATAGCCGACCGAGACCATGTAGCCCGGCCCGGAAAAGGCCAGCAGCCGGCGCAGCCAGCCACCCCGCTCCGGCACCGCCACGCTGGCGTGCACCTCCGGCAGGCTGGGGGCCAGGCCGGTGGCATTCTGCGGAACGGCGGAGACCAGAGAGGACGGCATGCGGCGGCGGGAAGCTCGCGATTGGACCTGAGGCAACGACATGTAGCATGGGCTACATTCTTTGCAACAGGCTTCATGCCGGGCGGGCGGCCATCACGCGACGATGTTCGCCCCGCCATCCACGTAGAGCGTCGTCCCCGTCAGCCGGCGCGCGTAGGGCGTGGCGAGCCAGGCGCAGGTGAAGCCGACATCCATGATGTCCGCCAGCTCGCCGATCGGCGCCTTCTCCGCCGCCTCGCTCAGCAGCACCTCGAAATCCTTCAGCCCCGAGGCGGCGCGGGTCTTCAGCGGCCCCGGCGAGATGGCATGCACGCGGATGCCGGCCGGGCCGAGTTCGTGCGCGAGGTAGCGGCAGGACGCTTCCAGCGCGGCCTTCACCGGCCCCATCACGTTGTAGTTGGCCACCACCTTCTCGGCGCCGAGATAGCTCATGGCGAACATCGTGCCGCCCGCCGCCATCATCGGCGCCGCCAGCCGGGCCATGCGCACGAAGGAATGGCAGGAGATGTCCATCGCGCGCGCGAACCCCTCCGCCGAGCAGTTCAGCAGCCCGCCCTGCAGATCCTCCTTCGGCGCGTAGGCGATGGAGTGGACCAGGATGTCGAGCCCGCCCCAGCGTTCGGCGATCAACTCGAACACCGCCTCCATCTGGCCGGGCACGGACACGTCGAGCGGCGCGGTGATGGCGGCCCCCAGCGCGGCGGCGAGCGGCTCGACATGCGGGCGCGCCTTGTCGTTGAGCCAGGTGATGGCCAGTTCCGCGCCAACCTCGCGGAAGGCGCGCGCGCAGCCATGGGCGATGGACTGGTCGTTGGCCACGCCCACCACCAGCGCCCGCTTGCCGGCCAGCACGGACAGGCGGGGGTCAGCCATGGGCCGCCTCCAGCGCCGGCGCCGCGGCGCGTTCCTCGCCCAGGAAGGCCGCGCGGATGCGGGCGAGCCGCTGGCGCTGCAGTGGGCTCATCGTGCCGCGCGCCTCGGCCGCCTCGCGCAGCGTCTCGAACGCCGTGCGCCGCAGGTCGGGCGGGCAGCCGGCGATCAGCGTGGGAAGGGTGGCGACGGCGCGTTCGCCGTCGCGGCGGATCAGCAAATATTGCGTGCGCACCTCCTCCTTCAGCCGTTCGAGGCTCAGCCGGTCCTCCGCCGGCTGGGCTTGGCGCACGGCCTGGACGATGGCGAATTCGCGCTCGTCGAACCCCACCGCGGTCAGCACGTAGATCAGGCCGCGGACCATCGCCTCGGGCAGGCCACCCTCCTCGAAGCGGCCGTCGATCGCCGCGAGCGCGTGGCTCTCCGCCGCCTCGCGCACCAGGTCGCGCTCGATGCGCCGCGCCGTCGGGGCGGACGCGGCTTCCATGCCCGCCAGCGCCTGGGTCAGCGGCGCGCCGTAGGTGGTGTGGAACATCGCCTCCACCCAGGCATCGCGCAGCTCGCCGATGGCGCCCAGCCAGGCGGCGATGCCGGTGCTGACCGCCTTCTCCACCGCGAGGAACGGGTTGTCGGCGGCCACCGGCCGGCGGTTGGCGCGGGCCGCGGCGGCCAGGCCGGGCACCGCCGCCATGGCCGGGTTGCGGCTGGAGAAGGCGGCGAAGCGCAGCCGGTTGGGGTGCAGCGCGCGCATCGCCTCCGCCCCCTGCTCGGTGACGGCCATCCGCACCCAGGGGGCGGCGAAGGCGTGATAGAGGCCCAGATTGGTCTCCGACAGCCGCGCCATGGTGGCGAAACGCCGGTCGTCCTCGGCTGAGTTGCCGCCGATGGCGCGGATATCGGCGATCGTGCGCGGCTCCAGCTGGAACAGGTGGCCGCCGCGCACCAGTTCGCGCCGCGCCGTGTCGTCGGACAGCTCGGTGATCACCGCCTCGTACAGGCCGGGGGGCATGATGTTGATCATGTCCATGGCCGCGACGAACTGCTCGTGCTCGCGGCTGGCCACCTTGCCGGAGACGAAGATGCCGAGATGGCCGATGGAGGGATGCAGCGTATAGACGATGGTCTGGCCGTTGCCGACGATCTCGTCCTCGTGCTCGTAGAGGTCGGTGATCCAGCCCAGCGCCTGCTGCGGCGGCGTGATGTTGTCGCCCCAGGAGGCGAACACCACGATCGGCGCGCGCACGTTGCGCAGATCGATGCGCAGGCCGGTGCTGGTGCGGATCTCGCCGGTGGCCAGCCGGTTGCCGACGAACAGGTTGTCGGCGATCCACTGCATCTCCCCGGCATTGAGCAGCACGGGATGGCCCCACCAGCTCTCGAATTCCAGGAACCGCGCCGCCTCGCTGTCCACGTTGGCGTACACGTTGTACGGCTTCTGCCAGAGCGTGTTGGCGGGGTTCATGCCCTCGAAATTCGCCACCAGATGGGCGCCGTCGAAGATGCCGTTGCCGAGGTCGCCCGAGAGGGCCGTCACCCAGGTGCCGCCGGTCAGCCCACCGCTGTAGCGCATCGGGTTCCTGCCGCGCACGCCCGCCCAGTAGGAGAGCGGCGCGCCGGCCAGCAGCAGCGGGCCGGTCTCGCCCGGATGGGTGGCGGCCATCATCATGATCTGCCAGCCGGCCTGGCAATTGGCCACCACCACCGGCTTGCTCTCGGCCTCGGGGTGGCGGCTCGCCACCTCGGCGATGAACCGCGCCTCGGCCTCCCACACATCCTCGATGGTCTGGCCGGGGACGGGTTCGGCCAGGAAGTCGATGAAGTAGCAGGGGTGCCCGGCCGCGAGCGCCATGCCGATCTCGCTCTGCTGCTTCATGCCGCCGATGCCCGGCCCGTGCCCGGCGCGCGGATCGACCACCACGAAGGGCGCGCGGGCGAGGTTCGTCGGCGGGCCGTCGCCGGGCAGGATACGGTTCAGCCGGTAGTTCACCGGCCGCCGCAGCTGGCGGCCATCCATCACCATTTCACTGTCGAAACTCAGGATGCGCGGCAGCCGACCCTCGCGATAGGCCATGAAATTGTCGCCGCGCTGGCGAAGGACATCGAGGGTGAGCACGGCGCGCTGGCAGGCATCCAGCCAGTAGTCGATGCAGGCCTGCCCGGTCATCGCGTTCATGGGGTCGCTCCCACGTTCATGTTGCAATGCAACATCGCATGGGCGCGACGGGGACGCACGTCAAGTTTCCAAGACAGGCGGCGGGATGCTGCTACGCTGCCCGCATGCGCATGCTGTTCCTGGAATTCGACACGGAGGCCGAGTGGGGCGTGGCCTCGCTGGGGCCAGGGTTCCTCGCCGCCTATCTGCGGGCGCATGGGCATGCGGCGGCGTTCCTGCGCGTCGCCCATGACGCCGGCATGGATGCGATCGCCGCCGGCGTGCGGGCGGAGGCCCCGGACCTGATCGGGGTGTCGCTGACCACGCGGCAATGGCTGCGGGCGCGGGCGGTGCTGGGGGCGCTGCGGCGGGTGAGCAACGTGCCGGTGATCGCCGGGGGGCTGCACCCCACCTTCGCGCCGGAGGCGGTGCTGGCGGCGGAGGGGATCGATTTCGTCTGCCTCGGCGAGGGCGAAGGGGCGCTGCTCGATCTCGTGACCGCGCTGGAGGCGGGGGCGGCCACCGAGGGCATCGCCAATATCTGGACCAAGGGCGGGGCGCGGCCGCTTCTGCGCCCGCCGATGGCGCCGATCGACGGCCTGCCCTTCACCGCGCGGGACATGCTGGATGAGCGGCCGGGCGTGGTGCATGTCTCCACCCAGCGCGGCTGCCCGTTCCCCTGCACCTATTGCGCGGCGCGGATGTACGACGCGCTCTATGCCGAGCGCGCGGCCGAGGACGGCGCCTATGGCCGCCGGCGCAGCCACGAGAACGTGCTGGCGGAGCTGCGCGCCATCCGCGCGGCGGGGCCGCTACACTACGTGATCTTCCTCGACGACACCTTCACCATCCACCATCCCTGGGTGAAGCGCTTCTGCGAGGTGTACGGGGCGGAGCTCCGCGTGCCCTTCTCGCTCAACGCGCGGGTGGAGACGGTGAACGAGCGCATGCTGCACGAGCTCGCCGCGGCGGGCTGCCGGCACATCGTCTATGGCGTGGAATCCGGCAGCGAGCGGGTGCGGCGCGAGATCATGAAGCGCTCGGCCACCAACCAGCGCTTCCGCGACGTGTTCCGCTGGACGCGCGAGGCCGGCATCCTGGCCACCGCCAACTACATCCTGGCGACGCCGGGCGAGACGATGGCGGAGATGCGCGAGACCATCGCCCTGCACCATGAATTGCAGCCGGTCGATTTCGCCTTCTTCGTGTTCTACCCCTATCCCGGCACCGAGCTGTTCTATCTGTGCCGCGAGCGCGGCTGGCTGCCGGAGAACCATCTGGAACGCCCGGCGGTTCATCGCCGCTCCATCCTGCGCCTGCCGGGCATCACGGAGGCGGATATCGAGACGATCTACGCCGAATGGACCGACATCCGCGCCCGCGCGGCAGCCGGGCGCACCCGCGCCGAGCATGCGGCGGCGGCGGAAGACGGCGTGCGGGCGCGGGCGGGCGTCGCCTAGCCGAGCAAGGCCTGGGCGCAGGCGTCCAGGATGGTCTCCGTGTCCAGCCCGTATTCCCGGTAGAGGTCGGGGATGTCGCCGCTCTGGCCGAAGCGGTCCACGCCCAGCGGCACCACGCGCTGGCCGCGCACGCTGCCCAGCCAGGCATGGGCGGCGGGATGGCCGTCGAGGATGGTGACCAGCGCGGCGCGCGGGGCGAGCGGGGCGAGCAGGGTTTCCACATGGCTGGTCGCCGCGCGCTCGCCCGCGCGGCGGCGGGCGGCGGCGGCGAGCCAGCCGGCGTGCAGCCGGTCCGGGCTGGTGATGGCGAGCAGGCCGGCGCCGGGGCATTCCTGCGCGAGTTCGGCGAAGGCGGCCTCGGCCTCCGGCGCCACGGGGCCCTGGTAGGCCAGGGCGATCTCGGCGCCTTGTGTGGGCGGCACCACCCAATGCCCGCCGGCGATGACGGCCGCGGGGTCCAGCGCGCGCGGGGGCTGGGCGATCTGGCGGGTGGACAGGCGCAGCCACACCGCCGAGCCCTCGGGCTGCTGCATGTGGTGGAAGGCGTGGCGCAGCAGGATGGCGAGCTCATCGACATGCGCGGGCTCGTAGCTCGCCAGCCGGTCGCTGCTCATGCCGATCAGCGGCGTGTTGACCGACTGGTGCTGCCCGCCCTCCGGCGCCAGGGTCAGGCCCGAGGGGGTGGAGACCAGGAGGAAGCGCGCGTCCTGGTAGCAGGCATAGATCAGCGCATCGAGGCCGCGATTGACGAACGGGTCGTACACCGTGCCGATCGGGAACAGCCGCGCCCCGTGCAAAGCCGGCGCCAGGCCGGCGGCGCCGAGCAGCAGGAACAGGTTCTGCTCGGCGATGCCGAGCTCGATATGCTGGCCCTCCGGCGTCATGCCCCAGCGCTGGGCGCTGGCCAGCTTGGAATCGCGGAACACGTCGTTGCGCGTGTGCCGGTCGAACACGCCGCGCCGGTTCACCCAGGGGCCGAGATTGGTGGAGACCGTCACGTCCGGGCTGGTGGTGACGATGCGCGCCGCCAGCTCCTTCAGCGCCCCCTGCCCGCGCCCGATCTCGGCCAGGATGTCGCCGAAGCCGGACTGGGTGGACATCGGGCGGCCGCTGCGCGGGGCCGGCAAGGTGTCGGGAATGGCGACGGGCGGGGCGGTCAGCGCCCTGCCCTGCGGCGTGAGCGGGGTGGCGAAGGGCACGGCTTCGATGAAGGCGTCCAGCTCGGCCGCGCTGGCGTCCAGCCCCTCCGCGCGGTCCCATTCATGGCCTGGACGGATGCCCATGGCGGCGCGGAACCCCTCCATCTGCTCCTTGGACATCAGCCCGGCATGGTTGTCCTTGTGCCCGGCGAAGGGCAGGCCCATGCCCTTGATGGTGTAGGCGATGAAGCAGGTGGGCTGGTCGCCCGCCGCCTCCGCCGCGCGCAGGCATTCGATGATGGTCTCGATGTCGTGGCCGCCGAGATTGGTCATCAGCGCGGCGAGTTCGTCGTCGGACAGCGGGTCGATGATGGCGCGGATGGCGCGGTCGCGGCCGAGATCGGCCAGCACGGCCTGGCGCCAGGCGGCCCCGCCCTGGAAGGTGAGCGCCGAGTAGAGCGAGTTGGGGCAGTCGTCGATCCACAGCCGCAGCGCCTCGCCGCCCTCGCGGGCGAAGGCGGCCTGCAGCAGGCGGCCGTATTTCATCGTCACCACGTTCCAGCCCATGTCGCGGAACAGGCCCTCGATGCGGCCGAACAGCCGGTCGGGCACCACGGAATCCAGGCTCTGGCGGTTGTAGTCGATGATCCACCAGACATTGCGCACGTCGTGCTTCCAGCCCTCGAGCAGGGCTTCGTAGATATTGCCCTCGTCGAGCTCGGCGTCGCCGGCGATGGCGATGTGGCGGCCGGGCGGCAGGTCGTCACGGCCGAGCCCGTGCAGGCGCACGTAGTCCTGCATCAGCGCACAGAAGCTGGTGAGGGCCACGCCGAGGCCGACGGAGCCGGTGGAGAAATCGACCTCGCCGCCATCCTTCACCCGGCTCGGGTAGGATTGCGCGCCGCCGAGGCGGCGGAGATTCTCCATCTTCTCGACGGTCTGGCGGCCGAACAGATAGTTGGCGGCGTGGAACACCGGGCCGGCATGCGGCTTCACCGCCACCCGGTCCTGCGGGCGCAGCATGTGGAAATACAGCGCCGTCATGATGGAGATCACGCTGGCGCAGGAGGCCTGGTGGCCGCCCACCTTCAGCCCGTCGCGGTTGGGGCGGATGTGGTTGGCGTTGTGGATCGTCCAGGCGGAGAGCCAGAGCAGCTTGCGCTCGATCTGGCGCAGCAGGTGCAGCCGGCGGGCGTCGGTCAGTGCCGGTGCTGCGGATGTGGCGACGTTCATGGCGGCCCCCCCAGGGTCTGCGGGCAGGCTAGCGGATTTCCGCGCCGGTCACATCCCCGATGGCCGCGCGCAGGGCGGGGGGCAGGTCCTCGGCGATCAGGCCGGGGCCGCACAGCGCGGCGGCGCGGCCGTGCAGCCAGGCGCCGGCGCAGGCGGCCTCGAACGGCGCCATGCCCTGGGCGAGCAGGCCGGTGATGGCGCCGGCCAGCACGTCGCCGGCGCCGGCGGTGGCGAGAAAGGGGGGGGCCGAATCGTTGATCGCGGCGCGGCCATCGGGCGCCGCGATCACGGTGTCCGCGCCCTTCAGCAGCACCACCGCGCCGGTGCGGGTGGCGGCCGCGCGCGCGGCGGCGAGGCGGTCGGGGCCGGGCGGGCCGAACAGCCGGGCGAACTCGCCGGCATGCGGGGCTGTCTCTTATACACATCTCCGAGCCCACGAGACGGACTCCTATCTCG